>JAYGEA010000347.1:0-34750 GCA_046582635.1 Alphaproteobacteria bacterium | reverse complement strand
CAAAACGGGCCGCCGCCTTGCGCGTCGACAGGCCTTCCGAAATGGCCAAAATCACCCGCGAACGCAAATCCGCGCCAAAACTATGGGACATCATCATCTCCTTGCGATTCAGCAAGAAGGGAATCACAAAATCAAAATTTTCGGAATCCTCAAAGTGACTCTGAATAAATCAAATCCGCTCTAGTGGCAGATTATTATTCATATTTGATAATCGGGATGGCTTAATTGTCGTCCTCCGCGGCGTATTTTTGCACGGCCTTATCCAGGGACGCCATCAATTCCTGGCCCATTTCGCCGCCGTCGCCCGCAACCCGGCCAGAGATGACCGCCTTCATGCCATCGACATGGGCCTTGATCAGCTTCACCAGGTTATCGCTGCAGTTTTCCGACTTGTGGGTGCATTTGGAGAGGGAGTCACCGAAGCTGGTAATCAGGGGGTAGCCAAAGGTGCCGCCCTGGCCCTTCATGTAATGGGCAATGTCGTGAATGATGGCGACTTTCTCATGGCGAATTTTGGGCGTATCGACGCAACGGCGATAGTTTTCCGCCAATTCGTCAATCAGGCTTTGCACCCAATCGGGATAGTCCTCGGCCATCTTGTTGAATTCGGCCTCCGCCGCCTGGATCGCCTCAATGGGAATGCCGCCCTTGTCACCGGGACCCGCGGCACCGCCCGAGGCTTTTTCCTTAAGGACATTGCGGATGATGTAAAAACGGACGCCGGGAACTTTCTCGGCCTTGCCCTGGGATTTACTCTGTGCTGCGGGGCTAAACATGGACCACCTCTACATTTCGTTCATCAATCTTGCGGCGGTCCTTGTCGGGCGGGACTTCACGCACCTTGTGGCGGCGGTCGGGACCAAAATATTTGGCGGTATGGACAAACTTGCGCGGCCGGTTGACCGCCTGCAAAAGGCGCTGGCCCAGATTGACCACCGAAAACGGCTTGGCCAGCATTTCCGTCGTGCCCATGGCGCGGGCCTCGCGCACCTTCTCGCGGTCGGCGTAGCCGGTGACCATGACAAAGGGAATGAAGCGGTTGGGGCTTTCCTTGTGCCGTCGCACCCAGCGCAGCAGCATCATGCCGTCCACCGGGCTCATCTGCCAGTTGGAGAAGATGATGTCCACGTTCTGCATGCCCGCCTTCATGGGATCGGACTGCACCAGTTGCAGAAACTCGATACCCTGGCCGCCGTCATCCACGGTTTTTACATTGCCGACGCCAATGGCCCGCAACGAGGCGGACATCAGGGTCCGCAGGTAGGAACTGTCGTCAACCACAAGACAAAAAAACAGTCCAAAATCATAGTCGGACATAAAGGCCCTCCACTCAATTTACCCGCGGAGAGTGCCAAAAATTGGTTAACGGGGGGTTATCTCTCAACCCTTCGTCGAAAAGGATGCCGTATTGTGATGCCAAAGCGCGGCGGCCTGGGCTTTCGTGTAGTAGCCCAGGCGCAAATCACGCGCGATCAGATCGGGGTCGCGCCGGCTGGCATCCCCGTAACCACCACCCCCCGGCGTCGAGACATGGATAAGATCGCCCTCCCCCACCTCGATCCCCTGGTCCTTGGACAGGTGGAGCGGTGTGTAGCGCTCGCCGCCACGGTCAACCCGGACCACATTGACGGCGCCGTCTTCACCGCCCAGTACCCCTTGCGGTCCGTAACGGCCATGGTCCATGACGAACGAGGCCCGGCCCCAGCCTTGGCGCAACTGAATGGTATAGTTGACGCCGAAGCCGCCCCTGTATTGCCCCGCACCGCCCGAACCCTCGCGCAAGGCAAATTCCTTGAACAAAATAGGGTAGCGCTGTTCCAGCACTTCAATGGGTTGCATGGTGGAGATGCCGATGGTGGAACAACCGTTGGTGAGGCCGTCCATGGTCTGACTGCCGCCATAGCCGCCGCCCGTGAACAGATACATCACGTAGGGTTTGTCGTTGCGTAGGTCGATGCCGCCCAGGGCGAAGTTCCCCGACGTCCCCGCCGGCGCCGCGAACAGGCGGTCGGGCAAGGCCGTGACCAGGGCGGCGAACACCGCCTCGGCAATGCGCTGGCTGACCTCCGCCGCGCAGCCGGAGACCGGGCGGGGATATTCGGCATAGAGGAAGGTGCCCACCGGATCGGTGATGTGCAGGGGTTCGAAGGTGCCGGCGTTGATGGGCACTTCGGGAAAGATATGCTTCATGGCCAGATAGACGGATGACCGCGTGGTGGCGATGACGGAATTCATCGGCCCCTTGCAGGGCGGCGAGGATTTGGACAGATCGAAATACAGCTCACCGTCACGCTTTTCGATACTCAGGTCGATCTTCAGGGGCTCGTCCACGACGCCGTCGGAATCCACCCAGGAGATACCGTTGTAGATGCCGTCCGGGATATGGGCGATAGCGGCGCGCATTTGCCGGGCCGCCCGGGCCCGCATTTCATCGATGGCGGCTTCCACCACGTCGGCGCCATAGCGGTCCAACAGGGCGGTCAGGCGCCGCTCTCCCACCCGCAGGGCCGCGGCCTGGGCCATGATGTCGCCCACGGTTTCCGATGCGACGCGGATGTTGGAAAGGATGATGGCCTGAATTTCCTCGTCCAGGACACCTGCCTTGTATAATTTCACGGGGGGCAGGCGCAGGCCTTCCTGTTCCACCTCCGTCGCCGTGGCCGAAAATCCCCCCGGCACGGCGCCGCCCGTGTCCCGCCAATGACCGGTGTTGGACAGCCAGCAGAAAATCTCGTCCCGGTAATAGAACGGCATGGCCATGCGCACGTCCATCAGATGGGTGCCGCCCAGATAAGGATCGTTGACGATATAAATATCACCTTGGCGCAGATCCTTGGCCCGGTCGATCACCGTGCGGGTGGAATACTGCATGGTGCCGACAAAAATCGGCAGGCCCAGTTCGCCCTGGGCGATCAAGGCACCGTCGTCGCGATGATAAATTCCGTCGGAGCGGTCCATGGCCTCGGCAATGACCGGGCTGAAGGCGGCGCGTTGGAAGGCCAGATCCATTTCGTTGCAAACCTGGTTCAGGCCGTTCTGCAGCACCGCCAGGGTGACATGGTCCAGTTTGGGTTTGTTGTTGGTTGTCATTGATTCTATCCCCGAAATGCCGGCGGCACGTGGATGAGAAGATTACCGACGGCATCGACTTCAACCTCCATGTCCGGCTCGACCACGATGGTGGTGTCCATTTGCTCCAGTATGGCCGGTCCGCTGAACCGGGCGCCGAGGGGCAAGGCATCCCGCGACATTACCGGCGTTTCCGCCCAGCCGCACCGAAACCAGACCCGGCGGCCGCCCCGCACCGCGTCCGCGACATCGTCCGCCCGCAGGCGGGGGTCCATCAGGGCGGCCAGGGCCACCTCCCCCCGCCGGCCGATGACCGCAGTGTGCAAGGTGACCAGGACGGCGCCGAACTCGGGCAGGTGCAATGAGAAACGATTGAAGTAAGCTTCTTCAAAGGCGGCCAGGATATCGGCCAGTTCGATCGTGGCGCTTTCCAGCGGGATGCGCAGCATATGGCTTTGCCCCTGGTATTGCATCTCGGCCGCATGCACCAGAATTTCCGCCTCCACCGACACGCCCTCCGCTTGGATAACGGCGCGGCCCTCGGCGATCTGCCGGGCCATGATGTCGTGCACCAGATCCATGTCCACTTCCGCCAGGGGTTGATTGACGGTGTTGACGTAGTCATGGCGCATGTCGGCGACGACGCAGCCGATGGCGTTGGTAATACCGGGCCGGGCCGGGATCAAGACGGTGGGAATGGCCAGTTCGGCGGCCAGGGCCGTGGCATGCAGCGGCCCCGCGCCGCCGAAGGCGAACAAGGCAAAATCCCGTGGGTCATGACCACGTGCCAGACTGACCATGCGGACGGCGCCGGCCATGCGGTCGTTGCCGATCTGCAGAATGGCCGCCGCCGTGGCCTCGGCGTCCAAATTCAGCGCCCCGCCGACGCTATCAACCAGGCATTGGCGCACATGCTCCATCGCCACCGGGTTATCCACGGACAACAAGGCATCGGGGTTCAGGCGGCCAAGGACGAAATTGGCGTCTGTGATGGTTGGCTCGACTCCGCCACGGCCATAGCATATGGGGCCTGGTTCGGCGCCGGCGGAACGGGGGCCGACCTGCAGCATGCCGGCATCGTTGATGAAGGCGATGGAGCCACCCCCCGCCCCAATGGTATGGACATCCACCATGGGCACATGGATCGGCATACCGTATTCAAGTTGTAATTCCGACGAGGTGGCAGGAATGCCGCCCCGGATCAGGCCCACGTCCGACGAGGTGCCGCCCATGTCGTAGGTGATGATATTGTCAAAGCCGCTGCGCGCGCCGGTATAGGCCGCCGCAATGACGCCCGATGCGGGCCCCGACATCACCGTATTGATGGCGCTTTCCGCCACGATGGCCGAGGATACGGTGCCGCCGTTGCCCTGCATGACAAGCAGATCACGGTCATAACCGACGGCGGTCAATTCGTCGCGCAAATGGGCCAGATAGCGGGCCATGACCGGCTGCACGGCGGCGTTCACGGCGGCCGCCACGCCCCGTTCGTATTCCCGGAATTCCGCCAGGATGGCGCTGCCATGGGTGATGTGTCGGTTGGGCCAGACGGTGGCGGCAATCTCGGCGGCGCGCACCTCGTGGCTGTCGTTGGCGTAGGAATGGAGGAAATGGATGACCAGGCTTTCACAACCCTGTTCGGCCAGGTAACGGGCGGCATCACGCACGCCCTCTTCGTCCAGGGCGGTGACAACATGGCCATCGGCGTCCATGCGCTCGTCTACCTCCAAACGGAGTTCACGGCTGATCAAGGGCTCGAAACTGCCGATCAGTCCATAGGGGTTTGGCCTGGTCCGCCGCCCCAGTTCCAACACATCGCGAAAGCCCCTGGTGGAGATCAGGCCGCAGCGGGCAAATTTCTTTTCCAACAAGGCGTTGGTGGTGGTCGTCGTGCCGTGGATCAACAACGATAATTCCCGGCAATCGGCGCCGGATTGGGCAATCGCCGCCATGACGCCCAAGGCCTGATTGTCCGGCGTCGTGGGCACCTTGGCGATGGAAACCTGGCCGGCCGCCTCGTCCAACAAGATCAGATCCGTGAAGGTCCCCCCCACATCGCAACCAATAATCTTACTCACGTCCGTTGTCCTTTCCGCGGCAGGGCAGCCCCGCCTAGTTGTCCCACGCTCGCGGCCTGATCTCCCAAAGCCAACAACGCAGCCACGATAACACCTTGCGCCAGCAGTCCGCGGGCCCGATCAACACCGGCCAGCAGCGCGGCCCGGCGCCCCCCTTCGCCCAGGCTCGGCACATCGACCGCAATAGTGACCGCCAGATCGCCCAGGTCGCTGTCGGGATCAAGGCTGTTGGCGGGTACCCGTTCGATCGCCGGGTGATCGATATTGACCCGATTGGCGATCATGGTGGCGGCGGCATCGGCCTGGGCCGCGGTGGCGGCCAGCACCGTGACCGCGTCGACGATACCGCGTGAATGGCTGCGGCCTTGCCAGCCGGACGTGGCCATGCCGCGCACGGCGAGGTCATGATGCAAGGATACATGCCCCGACAATCCGCCCCCTAGTCCAATAGCGGCCAGGTCGGTAACCACGCCCGCATCCAGGCTGGCGCCGGGGGATAAGTACAGGGCGATATCGCCGCCATTGTTGACGTAGCCCTTTGCCAAACTACGCCCCTTAACGGCGGCGGCCAACATATGGTCGGCGACAGCGCCGGCGACGGCGGCCATGGGGGTGATAAACTCATCCCGATGGGGCCATGCGGCCCGCACCATGGCCTGGGCAATGGTGCCCCGCAACATGGGATAAGCCACGCCCAGGGGCCGACGTAGCAAGGGCAATTCCGCAACCAAACCATCCAACAGGCCGTCGAACGCGGCGATGGCCTGGGCCTGGGCCTGCCCGACTTCGTCCCGGTCCCCGAACACTTCAATGATCAATTCAATGGGACCATGTTGCAGATACAGCCGGCCATCGGCGCCGCGCGTGTTGCGGGGGCCGCTCATGAGGCACCGCCTGGTTTCAGTGGTGTCAGGGGTGTCAGTGGTGTCAGGGGCCAGGGGTTTTCGCCGAGCCAGGGTAGGCTTTTGGCGTCGCCCTGGGCCAGCACATCGTCCAACTGACGCACCGCATCCATATGGCCGCCCATCTCGCGGTAGTCGGCCAGGGGCAGGGTGAACTCGATCGGCGCCACCAGGGCCGGGGTTGGCACATAACCGAAAGAGCCCGCGGGCATGCGGGTGACATCCACCATCAAGGTGATACCGCCCCCCGGCCAGATGAAAACCGGGGCGCCGCCGCAGCTGACCGTGGTGATCCTATCGCGCACGGAGCGGGTCAGGCGCACGGGGTTCTCCGTCACCCCGGCCCGCAGCGAGCCCCCCGCCCCAGCCATGAACAGCACGCTGCAAAGCGCCGGCTCGCAATTCTCGGCAATGCGGTCCACGACGATTTGCAGCGCGGGCGGCATGGCGGCCGGCTGCGGTTTTAGATCATCATCGAGGACAAAATAGGCGGCGTCCTCGCCCGTGGTGCTGACCATCAACAGGCGCAGGCCCGGCCAGGCGTTCTTCTTTTCCACCCGGTCAATAATGGTCAGGGGATCGTGGATATCCGTGCCGCCCCAGCCATCGCCATGCCCGGCCACTTGGAAATACCGGCCCGGGGTCGATCGCCGTCCCCGCACCCGCAGGCCGGCGGTGGGCATGTCGAGAAACTTGCCGGCCTGATGTTCGCTCAAGACACCGGTGATATGATCATCCACCACGATCACCTCGTCGGCCAGGCCGTGCCATTGCGGGGCGAACATGCCGATGGTGGCGGAGCCGCAACCAACCCGCATGCGAAACTCCTGTTCGTCATCGACGATGGGCGGCTGGCCGGCCTGCACAACCACCTTTGCGCCGTCGTCCACCGACAGTTCTACCGCCGCGCCCTGGCACAGATTCAACATCATTTGGCAGGTCACGGTGCCTTCCTTCTTGCTGCCTCCCGTCAGATGCCGAACGCCGCCCAGGGCCAGCATTTGACTGCCGTATTCCGCCGTGCTGACATGGCCGACCTGCTCGCCAAGGCAGCGGACCGCCTGTTGTTCCTCGCCCAGAAAGCGGTCCGTATCGATCTTTACCTTCAGGCCGCAGTAGCTGAAGATGCCTTCGGAAACCACGGTGACCATGTCAACGCCGCCGGGTTTGGAGGCAACGATGAAGGGCGCCGGTTTGTAATCGGGATAGGTCGTTGTGGCGCCAACCCCGGTCACGAAGCTTTCCGCGCCGGCTACCAGGCTGCCATCCCACTCATCATCGTTGCCAAGGAAAGGCACCATGGCGCCATCCTGATCCAATGTTCTTTGCGCTATTAACAATGGATCGAGGCGGACCAATTCGCCCCCCCGGTTGGCATAGCGATCGCAGGCGCCGGCCCGGCCCTCGCGGATACGGCAGAGCACGGGACAGGCATCGCAACGCACCAGATCGCTCGCCGCTTCAGTCATTGTGCCGCCTCCCGCGCCAGAATTCCGGCCCGCAGGCGGTCCGGCGTCGCCGGCACTTTATGCATGCCGACGCCGGTGGCTGATTTGATCGCCGCCAGAATGGCCGGCGCCGTGGGCACCAGACCCGGCTCGCCCACCCCCTTGGCGCCTTGGGGGCCGTTGGGGTCGGGGTCTTCCACCAAGATCACCTCGATCTCGGGCATATCGCCCACGGTGGGGATCAGATAGTCGTGCAGGTTATCCGTTCTGCCCGGCAGGTATTCTTCCATCAGGGCAAGGCCCAATCCTTGGGCGATGCCGCCGTGGATCTGTCCTTCCACCAAGGTCGGATTGATCGCCTTGCCCACGTCGTGAGCGGCAACGATTTTGATCACTTTCGTGGTGCCCAGTTCCATATCCACCTCGACCAGGGCCATCTGCGCGGCAAAAGCGTAAGTGCCGTAAGGTTCGCCTTGGCCATTGGCGTCCAACGCCGTTGCCGGCGGATCAAAGACGCCATTGCCTACCAGGACGGCGCCTTTCCCATCGGCTTCCAGGCGGGACAAGGTGACTTCGGTCTCGCCCACCACAAGGGTGCCGGCGGAGAGCGTGATGGCGGCGTTTTCCTCCGCGTTCGCCAGCCGCAGGATTTGGTGGCGCAGGTCCAGGGCCGCCAGCTCCGTCGCCCGCCCGGTGACATAGGTTTGCCGCGAGGCCGAGGTTTTGCCCGCATCAGGCGTCAGATCCGTATCGCCGGTCACCTGTTCGATTTGATCAACGCCGAGGCCCAGGGCATCGGCACAGATCTGCCGCATGATGGTATAGCTGCCCTGGCCGATATCCACCGCGCCATTGTACAGGGTGACCCGGCCCGCCGCCGACAGCGTGACGCGGATGTGCGATGGGTTGGACATACCCGTATTGCCGCAGCCGTACCACATGCATCCCAGGCCAACGCCCAGGCGGCGGATCGGTCCACCATCATTGTGCCGGCGGACCTGATCTTGGGCCGCTTGCCAATGGGGCCGCAGGGCATCCAGGCATTGATCCAGGCCCGCGCTGGCTTCCAGCAATTGTCCGGTTGCCGTGCGGTCGCCGGCGCGCAGTGCATTCAGGTGGCGGAATTCAAGGGCATCCATGCCGACCTTGGCGGCCAGATCGTCCATCAAGGCCTCATGGGCCAGGGCTATCTGGGGTACGCCAAAGCCGCGAAAGGCGCCGCATGACGGACCATTGGAATAGATCGCCCGGGCATCGATGGTGACATTTGGCCAATAATAGGGTCCGCCGCCATGCACCGGCACCCGCCCCGCCACCGTGGGCCCCCAGGAGGCATAGGCGCCGGTATCGAAATCCGCCGTCAATTCAGCCGATTGCAAACGGCCATCGCCGTCGCAGCCAAAACGCGCCGAAATGCGGGCGGGATGGCGTTTGGTGGTCGCCAGCATGCTTTCGGGGCGATTAAAGACGCAGGCCACGGGGCGGTCCAGCAGCCAGGCCGCCAGGGCCAGCATGGGCTGTACGGTCTGATCCAGTTTGCCCCCGAAACCGCCGCCGCAGACCGTGGGAACAATGCGGATGTCTTCCGATGCCAGGCCCATGATCAATGCCACCTCGTCACGATCCATATAGGGCGTTTGCGTCGTGACATGAATTTCCAGACGGTCGCCCCTGCGTTGGGCGTAACCTGCCTCGGGCTCGATATAGGCATGTTCAACATAAGAGGTCCGCCAATCGCCGGCGGCCGAATGGGCGCACTTTGATGGCTCGCGCTCACCCCGGCGCAAGGCCGCCGCGATCAGAATGTTATCGGGCTTGTCTGCATGAATTTGCCGGGCGCCGGGCGCCAAGGCGGCATCCAGGCCGACAATGGGCGCCAATACTTCGTAAGTAATGGGAACCTCGTCATCCGAAATAGCATCCAGGGCCGCCCGCGCGCCCACCAGCGCCGCCACCGCCTCGCCGCGAAAACGTACCTGATCCCAGGCGAAGACCGGCTGGTCCTTCAAATCGGGATAGATGCCGTAACATTTGTTGCCCGGAATATCCGCCGCCGTCAGCACCTTGATCAGGCCCGGGTGACGGTCATACAGAGGTGCGAGATCACCAATGGAGATTTCCGCCGCCATGTGGGGCGAACGCACGGCGCGCAGCCACAAGGCATCGCCGGGGATGCCGTCGGCGCCGAAAATCGCGGTACCGTTTACCTTGGCGACACCATCGGTGCGCGGCAATCTGGCCCCCACGGCCCCGCCGATAGGTGTCTCCGCTGGGCCGGGGTCGCGGCCCGCATCCATCACCGCATCGACGATCATCTGATAGCCGGTGCAGCGGCACAGAACGCCGCCCAATCCATCGCGTACCTGTTGGCGGGTCGGGTGTTCGAAGCGGGCGGCAATTTCCGTCGCCGCCGACAGCATGCCGGGGATGCAGGCGCCGCACTGCACCGCGCCATGGCGCAGAAAGGCCTGTTGTACCCGGCTGAGGAAACCGTTGGCCGCCAGGCCATCGGCGCTGACCACTTGGGCGCCGTCCATGCGGGCGGTGGGAACCAGGCAGGCACAGACTTGGCGGCCGTCCAGCAAAACCGTGCAGGCACCGCAATCGCCGGCATCGCAACCGACCTTGACGCTGGTATAGCCGAATTCCTCCCGCAGGGTTTCCGACAGCCGGGCCATGGGCCGCAGGCTCGCCTGCCGGCGGGTGCCGTTGAGGCAGAAACTCATGTCCACCCGGCCATCGCTCATGCCGCCAGTTCCACCAGCAATCGTCTGG
Organism: Alphaproteobacteria bacterium; assembly: GCA_046582635.1. Lineage (GTDB taxonomy): Bacteria > Pseudomonadota > Alphaproteobacteria. Next base: position 24,478 of record JAYGEA010000347.1, on the reverse strand, counting down.
TCAGGGTCTGGCAGGCATCCAGGCGATAGGCCGCCGTGCCGCGATGGTCGTCCAAAGGCTTCAATTGTGCAAAATGCCGTGGCGCCACAATATCCGCCGACATTGATTGGCCCAGCGGCTTGCCCAGCAAATCAGCTTCCAGCGCCGACAAACGCTGGGCCACTTCCGAACAGGCGCCGATGGATAGATTGGCTTGCCGCACCAGGCCGCTTTCATCCAACATCACCAAGCCCGCCACCATGACGATGGAAATGACCAGATAGCTGCGCGCGCCGAGCTTGATAAATCCCGACCTCCCTCCCTCCAGCGCCGTTGGCACCTTGATCGCCGTCAATAATTGCCCGGCCTCCAACGCCGTGCGCCGGTTACCTTGGATAAATTCACCCAGGGGGCATTCGCGGATGCCGGATTGGTCTTCCAGCACGACGCGGGCCTCAAGGCTCAACAGCGGCGGAACGCCGTCGGCGGCCGGCGAGGCATTGCACAGATTGCCGGCAATGGTGGCGGTATTTTGGATTTGTGCGCCGCCGACCTGGGCGGCAGCCGCCTTCAGGCCGTCGAAACAGGGCGGCAAGTCCGCCTCGATCAGGTCGCGCCAGGTGGCCATGGCGCCGATCCGCCAATGGTCGTCGGCGCGGGTAATGTTCGAAAGGGTATCGATGGCACTGATATCAAGAATGTCGTGATGATCATGGCGGCCGACCTGGGCCGGATAATAATCCGTCGCCCCGGCGATCACGGTTAAGTTGCCGTCGGCCAGGGCCGAGAGTGCGTGCGATAGCTCGGTGGGTCGCAGATAGCTTGCCATGGGGCAAGCCTACGCGTTGGCCTAAGCCCCGTCCAGGACCCCCAGCATGGCGGCGACGGTGATTTCCTTTTCCCGTGGAGCCCCGTCCCGGGCGTTGGCTTTTTCGTGGGCGTCGAGGACCTGCCAGTCGTCATAGTTGACGATGCGCGTGCCCTTGGCCGCCAAGGCCGCTTCCAGGGCCTGCCGTCCCGGTTTGGAGCCGACCGGGATATCTTCCAATATCTGTTTCGCGGCTTCCTTTCCGTCGGGCCGGTTGGTGCCAATGACGCCGGTGGGCCCGCGCTTGATCCAGCCGACCACGTAGAGGCCGTCTCCGGCGCGGCCTTCGTCGCTGATCGCGACACCCCAGTCATCGTTGAACGGCAGACCATCCAGGCCGGAAGAGCGGTAGCCAACGGCGGGAAGCACCAGATTGGTTTCAATTTCGAAGAATTCGCCAGTGCCCACGGCCCGTCCGTCAACCACTTCGGTACGTTCCAGGCGCACGCCCTCGACCTTGTCGCCACCCAGAATTTCCCGGGGCGCGGCATAGAACTGGAAATGCACCCGCTTTTCCAGCTCATCCGCCTGCCGGGGCACGAATTCCCGCAAGGTGGCCAAGTTGCGTTCCCGCAGGCGGCGGTCCCGGTCGGACATATCCGCGTCCTCGGGAACGGCATCGGGAATGACCGTGCCGACCATCTGCGGCACGCAATTTTCCAGCTTGCCCATTTCGCGCAATTCCACGTTTGTGAACTTTGCCTCCACCGGTCCGCGCCGGCCCAGCATGTAGACATCCGTCACGGCGGAATTCTGCAGGGCATCGAGGGACATGTTGGTGATGTCCGAGGGGGAGAGCTCCGCCCGCGTTTTTACCAGCAGGCGGGCGATATCGATGGCCACATTGCCGTTGCCGATGACGCAGACGTTGGCGGAATTCAAATCCGGGTCCAGATTGATGAAATCGGGATGGCCGTTGTACCAGCCGACAAACGCGGCGGAACCGATGACACCCTGTTTATCTTCACCGGGAATGCCCAGCTTGTTGTCTTCGGGCGAGCCGATGGCCAAAACAACGGCGTCATACATTTCCCGCAAATCATCCAGCGAGACATCGCCGCCGATATCCACATTGCCGTAGAAGCGGAATTCGTCCCGCAGGGCGGTCTTGTCAAAATTGCGCGAGACATTCTTGGTGGTCTGATGATCGGGCGCCACGCCATAACGGATCAAACCGTGTGGCGCCGGCAGACGCTCGATCATATCTATTTCGACTTCGGCGTCGGCTTTTCCCAGTGCTTCCGCTGTATAAAATCCACTTGGGCCCGAGCCCACGATAGCCACGCGAATGGGCATGGACAACCTCTCCCCCGTCTTACTAAGACTTTATTGTTGATTAACTCCCGACGGTCCAGGTTGCCCCACCACGTAGCAAGGCGTTCATGTCCGCCGCGCCATTGGCGGCACGGGCCGCATTGACCTGTTCATGCACCGCGGCGTCATAGGACTGTGCCGGTTCGCAATAAAGTACGCCCACCGCAACCGGAAATTCCGGGTTGTGCATGGCCGCCAACAGCCCGGCCATGATCCGGTCGGTCTCGTCATGGATCAACAGATCACCTTCGGTGATGCCGTCAACGCCTAGCTGGACAACCTCCAAGGCCAAGGCGCCGGGCTTCATGCGGATGCCCTTGTCGCTTTCCTTGCCAAAAATCATCGGATCGCCGTGTTCCAACAGCAATTCGCCTTCGGCGGCCGTGGCCTTTTCCGCGAAGGAGGCAAAGACGCCGTCGTTATAAACGATGCAATTGGTGTAAATCTCGATGAACGAGGCACCCTGATGGGCGTGCGCCCGCTGCAAGACGCCCGGCATATGTTTCTGCTGGGTATCCACGGCCCTGGCAACAAATGTGGCGTTGGCGCCCAGGGCAAACAGACAGGGGGACAGCGGCCGGTCGATCGAGCCCATGGGCGTCGAGGGCGAGCGGTAACCCTGGGGCGAGGTTGGCGAATACTGCCCCTTGGTCAGGCCGTAAATTTCATTGTTGAACAACATCACCTGCATATTCACATTCCGGCGCAGGACGTGCAGCATGTGGTTGCCGCCGATGGACAGGCCATCGCCATCGCCGGTCACCAGCCAGACATCCAGGTTCGGGTTGGCCAGCTTCACCCCGGTGGCAAAGGCCGGTGCCCGGCCATGGATGGTGTGAAAGCCATATGTGGACATGTAGTAGGGGAAGCGCGACGAACAGCCGATGCCGGAGATGAAAACGACATCCTCCGGTGGCGTGCCGATATCGGCGAGGGCCTTTTGCACCCCTTTCAGGATCGCATAGTCACCGCAACCGGGGCACCAGCGAACTTCCTGATCAGAGGCAAAATCCTTGGCTTTTAGAGGTGTGGCTGGCGCGTTCATTTCGCATCTCCCCGTTGAGCGGAAGGTTGTCCATCAAGACGTGATGTTATGGCGTCTTCAATTTCAGCAATCTTAAACGGCTGGCCATTGACTTTGTTCAAGGGCTGCGCCGGTACCAGGTATTCAGCCCGCAACACCGTGACCAATTGGCCGTTGTTCATTTCCGGCACCACGATCTGCTCGAACCCGCCCAGCAGCTCGCCCAGGTTTCGCGGCAGCGGCCAGATATAGCGCAAATGAATGTGGCTGACGTCATAACCGTCGTCGCGCATGTTGCCCACGGCGCGGCTGATCGGCCCATAGGTGGAGCCCCAGCCGACCATGGCCAGCTTGCCGCTGTCATTGCCCTGTTCCACGCCCTGCAGGGGAATGTCCTTGGCAATGCCGTTAATCTTGGCGGCGCGCAGGTCGGTCATGAGCTGATGATTGTCGGCGTCATAGGAAATGTTGCCGGTGCGGTCCGCCCGCTCGATCCCGCCGATGCGATGTTCCAGGCCCGGCGTGCCCGGCGTGGCCCATGGCCGCGCCAGGGTTTCCTCATCCCGCACATAAGGCAGATAGCCCTCTTCACCGGCCTGATCGGAGCCAGCGAAGGTCACCGGGAACGGCTCGTAACTGTCAAAATCGGGGATCAGCCATGGCTCGGACGCGTTGCCCATGTAGCCATCGCTCAACAACATCACCGGGGTCATGTATTTGGTCGCCAGGCGCACCGCCTCGATGCCGATATCGAAACAATTCGCGGATGAACTCGCGGCCAGGACAACCAGGGGTGAATCCGCATTGCGGCCGTAAACCGACTGATACAGATCCGATTGCTCGGTCTTGGTCGGCAGACCGGTCGAGGGACCGGCGCGCTGTGAATTGACCACGATCAAGGGCAACTCCACGCCGATGGCCAGGCCAATGGCCTCCCCTTTCAGGGCAATACCCGGGCCGGACGACGATGTCACACCCAAGGAACCGGTAAACGAGGCGCCGATTGCGGCACAGACGGCGGCGATTTCATCTTCCGCCTGAAAGGTGACGATATCGAATTGCTTCATCCCGGCCAGAATATGCAGCAGGTTCGAGGCCGGGGTGATCGGATACGAGGCCAGGACCATGCGCAGGTTGGCCAGCTTGGCCCCCGCCGCCAGGCCCCAGGCCAGCGCTTCCGCGCCGGTCACCGTGCGATACAGACCCGGCGTAATTTCCGCCTGCCGCACCGTGTAGCCGCGCATGCCGCCAGGCATCTCGGTGGATTCGCCATAAATATGACCGGCATTCAGGGCCGAGATATTGGCCTCGGCAATGTCCGGGCGTTTGGCGAATTTACCGCGCAGCCAATCCACCGTGGGCTTCCGGTCCCGGTCATACAGCCAGTAGATCAGGCCCAGGGTCCACATATTCTTGGAGCGCAGCGCTTCCTTGTTGGACAATTCGTGCGCCTTGACCGCTTCCATGGTCAATTTGGAGATCTCGATCTCCATGAGGTGGAAGCCGTCCAGGCTGTCGTCTTCCAATGGATTGGAATCAAAGCCAGCCTTTTTCAGGTTCCGGGCACTGAAGGTGCCGGTATCGACGATCACCATGCCGCCCGGTTTGACGTCAGCTAGATTGACCTTCAGGGCGGCCGGGTTCATGGCCACCAGGACGTCGGGCGCATCGCCCGCGGTGGCGATTTTGCGGGCACCGAAGTTGATCTGAAAGGCCGAGACGCCAAACGTCGTGCCGATGGGGGCACGGATCTCGGCCGGGAAATCCGGGAAGGTTGCCAGGTCATTGCCGGCCAAGGCGGTGGCCAGGGTGAACTGGCTGCCGGTCAGCTGCATGCCGTCGCCGCTATCGCCGGCGAAACGTACGACAACGGATTCCAATTCTTCACGTGGCGATCCGGTCGGTTCTAACTCTATTGCTGTGCTTGTTGACATGTCTCAAACGCTAAATTTCATTAGTTTCATTGCTGTGGAGTTCCGCATATTGCGCACCCCATGGGAACCACCAACGTTGCCGCCGACCCTGGGTTGCCACCAAATTTGCTTCATGAATGCTTATGTTTTCGAAACGGTATCGACCTCTTGGCGCCCTGGACTATTCGCATCCCCTGCGTAGGAGCAATGTAACCAGTTCGTTCGCCCTTGCCAATAACCAGAAACGGAGAAAAATACAAGCTTTCGCGAGCGCAAAAATGCGCTGCCCGCGGCGGCGGCTCAAAATTCAAGCCGGATCGACCCCGCCGCGCCGTTTTCAAAGGTGTAGCTAACCTCCACCCGGCCATGGGTATCGACTATTTTCGCCGTCAATGTGGCGATGGGCAAATCCAGGGCAAGCGGCAAATCGACGGCCCGGTAGGCGCCGTTTTTGAAGAAAACCTTGCGCAGCCCGGTGCGCCGGGCATTCGGCAGCACCAGTACGGGTTGGTCCCGGCCGGAAATAACCAATGCCAAATCCAGATTGCGGCTGCCCATGGCGTGGTTCGAGAAGCCCGGCGCGCGCCATTCTTCAACCAAACGATCCTGCCGCAGCTGATATATTTTCAAAATGCCGCCAATATGGGGCGTGACGACCAGCGCGACTTCCTTTTGCCCATCACCATCAAAATCGGCCACGCCGGCTGGGTTCAGCCAGCGGTGCGCCATGCCGATCGGCGGCGTCTCGGCGACCCATTCGAGTCGATTCCCCTCCACCCGGAACACCGCCAGGGCGGCACCGCGCGTCAGATAAGACCTGACCACGATGATTTCGTCCCTGCCGTCGCCGTCCAGATCCGCCAGCCGCGCCCGATGATCCTCGAACACGGAAGCACCCGACAGCCGGAAGGACAAGACCGGCCCATCCCGCATTCTGACGGCAAGGCCCGTCGCCTCGATGGCATCGCCCAGCACCCCATGGCCATAGATGCGACTGGGTCCGGTCAACCAGGCGGCGGCGATATCGCGCTCGCCCATGGTGACCAGGCCGTCGGGCAGCCGTTCGTCACCCGCCGCGGCCAGGGGCAGCAACACAACGAGAGGCAAAATCCAGCGGATCAGACCTCTAATCATCGATAATCGCCACGGCCCGTGTCCAACCGGCCGAGGCGCCCCTTATTTTCATGGGAAAACAGGCGATGGTGAAGCCCGTGTCGGGCAGGCTTTCCAGATTATGAAGCTTTTCCAGGTGGCAATAACCGATGTTCCGGCCGGCCCGGTGGCCCTCCCAGATAATTTCGGCGTTCTTGCTTTCCTGATAGCGGTCGGCGGTAAAACTGAACGGTGCATCCCAGGACCAGGCGTCGGTTCCCGTCAGGCGGACGCCGCGCTCCAACAAATACATGGTTGCATCCAGGCCCATGCCGCAGCCGCTGTCCACGTAGTTGTCGCCGCCAAAGGCGGCACCGGCGGCGGTATTGACCACAACGATTTCCAAGGGCGACAGCGCGTGGCCGATCCGCGCCAACTCAGCCTCCACATCATCCGCCGTGATGACATAGCCGTTGTCGAATTGCCGGAAGTCGAATTTTACGCCGGGCTGGAAACACCATTGCAGGGGAACTTCATCAATCGTAATGGCCGGCTGGCCGCCATCCATGGTCGAGGCGAAGTGATAGGGGGCGTCCAGATGTGTGCCGTTATGGGTGGACAGGGCAATGCGTTCCACCGCCCAGCCTTCGCCATCGGGCAAATCGGCCTTTTCAAGCCCGGGGAAAAAGGCGGTCATGCCCGCGACCGAGGCCTGATGATCTATGTATTCGATTTTCGGCTGCATGCCGATGGGGTCGGAGATCACATCGTTTTCCAGAAATATCGAGATATCAACAATTTGCCGTGCCATCCATCACTCCCATTCGTGACATATTTGCCGCAATTCATGACGAAAACACAACAAATCGACCCATTGGATTTGCCTTGTCGCCATCGACCTGTAAATTCCCCAACAGATAGCGTGGGTTTTCTGCTACGCTATGTCACCATGAAAGTTCCGTGGTTGCAAAGGCCTCAACGGTGCAATGCCCCGAGGGACCAATGCGGGAGAGCCAGGGAATTTTTGAATTTTGAAGTTGTCCGGGACTAGAAAAGATGCCTACAGGAACAGTGAAATGGTTCAATCCCACAAAGGGATATGGATTTATTGAGCCAAGCGATGGCTCCAAGGATGCGTTTGTCCACATTTCCGCCGTCGAACAAGCTGGATTATCCACATTGAACGAAGGTCAAAAAGTCGAATACGAATTGACCGCCGGCCGAAACGGCAAGACCGCCGCGGATAAAATCGTCGTCGTCGACTAATGTTCGGGTGACCGTGCATTAAACGGTTACCATAGTTGCAGAGTACCGCTGTTCGATAATTACCGTATTAACGCCGTCCTTTGATTAATTTCATTCGGCTGAGGTATGTGCTTGCCTGCCATCTCACCTAACATATTGACTCGTTTTTATATTGAAACGAATTGACCGTAATGGCCGCCGCAATGTTTTCCGCGACCTGCGAGGATGGCGACGCATCGGATTACGTTACCGGATCGCGTGACTAGATCGCGTTACCGGGCACATGGCACGGCAGATCCCGTGCGACGAAAAATTGACAGCCTAAAAAATTGACAACCTAAATAGACCCATTGCATTCCGCGCTGGCAATTCTTTCGAGCGGAATTTGGCGCCAACAAAATCCCATGGCGTGCTTGCAAGGTATTCATATTTCACATGAATTATAAAACGTAACTTACTGAAATATTTTATATTTCCAGGACTGAATAACATTCCAGCCCTCGCCGTGGCAGACAATTTGAAAACCCCATCGGGACGGCCGGGAAAAAAGCCGCCAATTGCTCTCCCCAGCCGTTGACAGAGGCGCATGGGCGGCGCACTTTGCAGGCGCGAAACATGGGGAGCCACGGGTATGGAACGGTCGTTCGCGAAAGAGGTCAAACAACTGCGCCTGGGCCAGGGCGATACCTTTCATGGTGAAGGTATTCTGGCGGTCACCAAGGCGCTGTTGCAGTCCGGGGTCAGCTACGTGGGCGGCTATCAGGGCGCGCCCATCAGCCATCTGATGGATGTCCTGGTGGACGCCGAGGATCTGTTGAGCGAATTGGGCGTGCATCTGGAAACCTCCACTTCCGAGGCCGCCGCCGCCGCCATGCTGGGAGCCTCCATCAACTACCCCTTGCGCGGCGCCGTAACGTGGAAATCCACGGTCGGTACCAATGTGGCCTCCGATGCCCTGTCGAACCTGGCGTCGGCCGGGGTCACGGGCGGCGCCTTGATGATCCTGGGCGAAGATTATGGCGAGGGATCATCGATCCTGCAGGAACGCACCCATGCCTTTGCCACAAAATCGCAAATGTGGCTGCTGGACCCGCGCCCGGATCTGGAAACCATTGTCCGCATGGTGGAAAAAGGCTTTGAACTATCGGAAGCTTCAAACACACCGGTGATGCTGGAACTGCGCATTCGGGCCTGCCATGTACATGGCGCCTTCAAAACCTCGGACAACAAGCCGGGTACCTACAACCGCAATAACGTGATTGCCGAACCGAAGCATGATTTTTCCCGCATCACCCTGCCGCCCTCCACTTATGCGCAGGAAAAGCACAAGATCGAAGTGCGCATGCCCGAGGCCATTAAGTTCATCCGCGACAACCAGCTCAACGATCATTTCGGAGGCGATCTGGATGAAGTGGGCATAATCTGCATGGGCGGGCTATATAACGCCACCCTGCGCGCCCTGGTGCAGGCCGGTCTGGCCGATGCCACGGGCGACAGCCGCATTCCCATTTTGGCCCTGAACGTCACTTATCCCCTGGTCGCGGACGAAATCTCCGACTTCTGCGCCGGAAAATCTGCCATTCTGATGGTCGAGGAGGGTCAGCCGGATTATCTGGAGGAAGCGGTCAACGTCATTCTGCGCAAGGCCGACTTGCAGACCAAGGTTATCGGCAAGGGGCCCCTGCCCATGGCCGGTGAATACACGGCCGAGGTCGTCTTGCGCGGCCTGGCCGGTTTTCTGGAACAGGTCCGTCCGGCGGGCATTGATGTGGAAGCCGCCACCCAGCCGGTGCGCGAACTGGACCAGCACAAGGCCAGGGCGGCGGAATTGCTGGGCGACGCCCTGCCCGCGCGGCCGCCGACTTTCTGCACGGGCTGTCCCGAGCGGCCCCTGTTCAGCGCCATCCGCATTTTGGAAAAGGATATCGGACCGACCCATGTCTCCTGCGACATCGGCTGCCATACCTTTTCCACCCTGCCCCCCTTCAATCTGGGCAATACGGTGCTGGGCTATGGCCTCGGTCTGGCCAGCGCCGCCGGGGTGGCGCCGAACTTCGGCAAGCGGGTTATCTCGGTCATGGGTGATGGCGGCTTTTGGCACAACGGCATCACCAACGGGGTGGGCAGCGCCCTGTTCAACAAGGCCGACGGCGTCTTGATGGTGGTCAAGAACGGCTATACCTCGGCGACCGGCTGGCAATACCTGCCGTCAACCATGCGCTCCAGGGACGGGCGCAACACCGGCGCGTCCATCGAGGCGGTGATCAAGAGCATGGGCGCGCGCTGGCTGCGCAATGTGCCCAATTATAAAGTCGGCTCGGTGATGAAATCCCTGCGCAAGGCTTTGACCGGCAAGGAAAAGGGCCTGCGTGTGCTGATCGCGGACAGCGAATGCCAACTGGCCCTGCAGCGGCGCATCAAGCCGGAAATCGCGGCGCGGCTGAAAAATGGCGAACGGGACGTGCGCACGCGTTTTGGCGTTGATGAGGAAACCTGTACCGGCGACCGCGCCTGTATCCGCCTCTCGGGCTGCCCCTCCCTGACCGTCACGGCCAATCCCGATCCCCTGCGCGATGATCCGGTCACAACCATATTGGATAGCTGTGTCGGTTGCGGCCTGTGCGGCGAGGTGACCCATGCCGCCGTTCTCTGCCCCTCCTTCTACAAAGTGGATATCGTCCGTAATCCCAATCTTTGGGATCGTTTCAAGGATGGCCTGCACCGCAAATTGCTGGGCGACATGGCCCGGGTCCGGGTTTAGCCAGAATGGCGGCCGCGACCAACCAGGCAAAACCCATTGGCCTGTTGATCGCCGCCATGGGCGGCGAAGGCGGAGGCGTTCTGCGGCAATGGCTGGTGGATGCGGCCATGGCGGAAGGGTTCGCCGTGCAAAGCACCTCGATCCCCGGCGTGGCCCAACGCACGGGCGCCACCACCTACTACATTGAAATGCAGGGCCCAGATGGCGGCGATGGCAGCGCGCGGCGGCCCATCATGTCGCTGTACCCCTTGGCGGGCAGCGTCGATATCATGGTGGCATCGGAATTGATCGAGGCCGGCCGCGCCATGCAGAATGGCTTTGTTACGCCCAATTGCACCACCTTGATTGCCTCCACCCACCGGGTCTATGCTATGGCCGAGCGCACGGCCATGGGCGATGGCCGTTTCGACGGCGCCAAGGTGGTGGAAGCTGCCGGCAACCTGGCCCAGCAGACGGTGCTGTTCGATATGGAGGCCATGGCCCAGGAACACAACAGCGTCATCAATTCGGTCCTCCTCGGCGCCATTGCGGGCAGCAAGCGCCTGCCCATCCCGGTCGCCGGTTTCGAGGCCGCGATCCGGGCAACCGGCCGGGCGGTGGAGGCCAATCTGGCCGCCTTCCAGGCCGGCATGGCGGCGGTGGAACGGGGCGATCTGGCGGCCCTGGTACCCGACGGCGAATTGAAACGCCCCTGGCGCGCCGATCCGCCCATGGTTGAGGAATTGCAGCACCGGGTGCGCGAAGAGTTCCCACCCCCCGCCCGCGCGGTCTTGAAAGAGGGCGTCAACCGCCTGTTCGAATACCAAAACCTCGCCTATGCCGAACGTTTTCTGCAGCGCCTGATGCCCATTGAACGGGCCGAGCTGGAAGCCGAGGGCCATGGCGAACTGGTGCGCGAGGCCGGCCGCTATCTGGCCCTGTGGATGAGTTACGAGGATGTGATCCGCGTTGCCCAGGCCAAATTGCGGCCCGAGCGGCAGGCCCGCATCCGCCGGGAGGTCGGCGCCAAGGCGGACGAACCGGTGCGCATCCGGGAATATCTGAAACCGGGACTGGATGAAGTCACCGCCCTGCTGCCCGGCTGGCTTGCCCGGCCGCTGTTGGCCGCGGCCGAAAAAGCCGGCTGGCGGGACCGCCTGAACATCGGCATGACCGTGAACAGCACCGCCCTGTGGGGCCATTTTCTGCTCCGCACGTTGGCATCGTTGCGTTTTCTGCGTCCCCTGGGCTATCGCTTCAAATCCGAACAGGTGCTGATCGATCAATGGATCGAAAACATCACCAAGGCGGCCGCCCTGGATCTGGGCCTGGCCACGGAAATTGCGAGCTGTCAACGGCTCTTGAAAGGCTATGGTCAGACCCATCGCCACGGCTGGGAAAGTTTCAACCGCATCATGACCACTCTCGTTACCCCCGCGCTTAGGAGTGGCGGCGCTGCCGGCTCCGATCCTAAGGGGGCGGCCCTGACCATCGCCCTGGCCCGCGATGCCGCCCTAGCCGATCCCGAGGGCAAGACCCTCGACGCCGCGCTGCAATCGGAGCCGAAGGCCGAATTGGCTGCTGAATAGCCCCCTCACCCATTCTCATCCCACCTCACACCACGCTCACGTGGCGATCAAAGCTGCGTGAGAGGATGATTTTTCCTTTCACTTGACGCCAACCTGTCCCACATCATGGTGACGTCACCGTGAATGGAGAGGATCATGTCCCGCCTGTCCCTCAGTATCCTATTGGGCCTCGGTCTCGTTCTGCCCGCCTTTGCGGCCGAGAAAGAACATTTGCGTATCGACATCGACGGCCCCCTGCCTCCCGCCAAGGCCGAAGAGGTCTATAACAGGGTCAAGGGCGACATGGCGGACGGCTATGCGCCCGCCAAAGACGCTATCATCAAGGCCTATCCCCGCTGGCAACGATTCAACATCGCGCCGTATTTGTCCGATACCCACGGCAACCGTTATGCCAATAATTTCGCCAACGCAAGGGCGGCCAAGGCCGGCTATGGCGAGCTGAAACCGGGCCAGCGCATGCCTCCCGGCGCCGTGGTGGTCAAGGATACTTTCACGGTCACCAAAGATGGTGAGGTTTACCCGGCGGCGGTGTTCTACATGGAAAAACTGGCCCCCGGCCGCAGTCCCGCCACCGGAGATTGGCGCTTCGTGCAACTGCTGCCCGACGGCAGCTACATCGGCGACACAACAGGCGACAGCCCCGAAGACGTCGCCTTCTGTTTCACCTGCCACAAGGCCATGGCGGGTGTGGATTACTTGTTTTTCCTGCCCAAGGCATACCGGAAGGAATAACTATTCAAGCCTGCAGCTCTTTTGCCAGGTCACGGGCGCGGGCGGCTTGTTCCGCCGCCAGCTGGGCGCACAGGCCGGTGTATTGCGCCGGGTCCAGCATGGCGGCGATTTGATCCGGGGATAAATGCTCGCTGATCCGTCCGTCGGCGGCCAAAAGGCCGGCGAAGCCGCCTGTTTCCGCCGCCTGCTGGGCCGCGTCATAGACGATGTCGTGGGCCTCCTGCCGGCCAACATATTCGCCCAGGGCCAACATAACGGGTTCAGCCATGATCAAACCTTCCGACAGATCGAGATTGGCGCGCATGCGGTCGGGCTTCAACACCAGACCCTGGGCCAGGATACGAACCCTCTCGAGGGTATCGCCCAGCAAAGTGCAAACCTGGTTTTGCGCCTGACGCATCATCAGCGAGGTTTGCCGGTTCGCCTCGTGCTCCGTCATCACCGCCTCCAGCGCCAGGGGCACCATTGTGCGGATCTGGGCCGCATAAGCCATGACGTCCTGGCTGAGATGGGGGTTGCGTTTTTGGGGCATGGTGGAGCTGCCTACCGTGCCGGGAGAAATGGGTTCCTCGACCTCGCCAAACTCCTGCTTCATGCCGGTGTAGATCTCATTGGCGAACTTGCCGCAACTGGCCGCCAGCAGCGCAAGTACCATGATATGTTCGGCCAGATGATCCATGATGCTGCGCGCCGGCACAGCCATGGCCCCCATCTCCAGATGCGCCGCCATGGCCCCCTGAACCGCCAGGCCCTGATCACCGAACGAGGCCACCGTCCCAGCGGCACCACCCAGCATGGCCTGAAAGACCCGCGGCTCGCATTGCCGCATACGCTCCACATGGCGGGCAAATTCATCTATCCAGATCGCCACTTTCAGGCCATAGGTCGCCGGCACCGCGTGCTGGCCGTGGGTACGGCCCGGCAGCGCCATGTCTTTCGAACGATCCGCAAGATCGGCTAGCGCAGCGAGAATATCACCGATCTGGTTCAAAAAAATCCGGTGCGCCTTGCGCAGCTGCAACAGATCGCCGGTCTGGGTGATGTTCTGCGTGGTGGCGCCCCAATGCACATAGTTGCCGGCATCGCCGTCACATAAACGCGAAAGCTCCCAGATCAGGGGTACCAGAGTGTGACCGGTACGGCGAAAGCCTTCCTCCAGCCGATCCCTGTCAAACAGCGACAGATCGCATTTGCGGACGATCTCCACCGCCGCCGCCTCGGGGATCATGCCCAACTCCGCCTCGCCCTTGGCCAGGGCGGCCTCCACATCCAGCCAGGCCTGCCAGCGGGCATCCTGTTCGAACAAAACCGCGACCCCTGGGTCGGGGACCCGCATGGAGGTTGGGTTACCTTGCTGCATGACGACATCTCCCTAACTGATTTTCCCAATTGTGCACGCTTCGGGAGGTTGATGAAAACAATCTTTGATTGGATGGAGCTCTACGCCAAGCTAAGCTGGCCAAAGGAAAGTGAGGATCATCATGGATTTCGGCGTCTTTAATTTGTTGCAGCATCGTGACCGGGCCACGTCACCGCATCAGGTGATCGCCGAGGCGTTGGAACATACCAAGCTGGCGGAGGATTTGGGTTACAGCCGGGTCTGGTTCGCCGAACATCATTTCTCCAACTACAGCCTGTGCCCCTCGCCCATGATCCTCTGCACCCAGGCCGCCGCCATGACCACGCGCATACGCGTCGGCAGCGCCGTGTTGATCCTGCCCCTGCACGCCCCAGCCCGCGTCATTGCCGAGATTGCCCTGGTGGATGCGCTGTCCGGCGGCCGCCTGGACGTGGGCGTGGGCAGCGGTTATCAGCACTACGAATTCGAACGTCTGGGCGCCGATATCTCGCAGAACAAAACCATCTTCAACGAAATGCTGGACATGATGGAACTGGGTCTGAGCCAGGCCAGTTTCAGCTACCAGGGCGAATATTTCCAACAGCTGCAGACCGCCATCAATGTACGCCCGGTGCAAACGCCCCACCCGCCCATCTGGATCGCCGGCGCCGACCCCAACAGCCACCGCCGCTGCGCCCGGGACGGCTATATCCCCTTCATCTCCGGCGGCCTGGATGGCCCGGACCGGATCAAGGCCATGCGCGACCAGGTGGAACAATGCTACCGGGATGAAGGCAAGGACCCCGCATCCGTTCCCTTGGGCGTGCTGCGTTTCGTCTGCGTCAGTGATGACAGGGCGGTGATCGAACGCTATGTGGACGGCGCCCGTTTTCAAAAACGCATCGCCATGTCCCTGCGCCACCGCAAGGAAACCATGGTGGATGATTACATGGTGGACGAAGTCCCCTTCCCTAACGAGCCGCCCCTCGAGGACGTGGCCAAAAACGTCGTCGCGGGCAACGCCGAAGAGGTGGCCGAACGCCTGTGTCAGGAGATCGAGCTGTACGGCCCCCGCCACATGAGCCTGTATTTCGCCGTCGGCGACATGCCCAGCACGGCCGTCATGCAGTCCATGGAGCAATTCGCCACCAAAGTGGTGCCCCTGATCGAGGGCCACTTCGGCAAGCCGCTGGCCGAGATCTGCGATGTCCCCATGCCCAACATAGAGGTTCAGGCGGCGGCGGAATAGTCAGGCCAGCCTGCGTTTACCGCCCGCTCATCGACCTTTGAACACAGGCGCGCGCTTTTCGACAAACGCTTGCGCGGCCTCCCTGTTGTCCTCGGTCTGGCCGGTGCGGGATTGGTGCATGGCCTCTGTGTCCAGGCAGTAGTTCAAGTCGCCGGTCTCGGCCGCGTTCAGGCTGCGCTTCATCAAATCCAGAGCAATGCGCGGGCCATTGGCGAATTTCTCGGCCATGGCCATGGTCTCCGCCTCCAGCTCATCGTTGCCGACAACCTTGGTCACCAGGCCAAGGCGCAGGGCCTCTTCCGCCTCGAACTTCTCGCCCAGGAAATACAATTCCCGCGCCTTGGCCGCGCCCACCAGGCGGGTCAGAAAATAGGTGCCGCCGAAGTCGCCCGCATGGCCCACGTTCACGAACGCCGTGGTCATCTTCAAGGTGTCGGAGGCGATGCGGATGTCGCAGGCCAGGGCCAGGGACAAACCGGCACCCGCAGCCGGGCCCCGCACCATGGCGATGGTGGGTTTCGGCATGTCATGGAGAAGGCGGGAAATTTCCATTTTTTCGCGCAATTGATGGTAGCGGCTTTCAATGGTGATATTGGCTTTCTCACCCGCGGCCATGCCCTTGACGTCGCCACCGGCGCAGAAACCCCGGCCCGCGCCGGTCAAAACCACGCAGCCGATCTCATCATCCAGGGCCAGGCGTTTCAGGGCGCCGAGCATGGCATCCAGCATGGGCCCGGACATGGCGTTCAGGCGGTCGGGGCGGTTCATGGTCAGAATGGCCACCCGGCCCTCCGTGCGTTCCAATAGATCTTCGGTCATATGCTCGCGTCTCCCAGATTTGCTTGCTATCATTGCTTGGTTGAGACTTTTCTAGCATGCCACCATTTGCCTTGTCAGCGGGGAATAATGCCACGTGTTGATCGACGCCGCCGGAAACGAACACGAACCGGCCCAACCGCCCTGCCGCATTGTCTCTCTGGTACCCAGCCTGACGGAGCTGCTGTTCGCCCTGGATTTGCAGGGCGAACTGGTTGGACGGACGGATTTTTGTATCGAGCCGGAGGGCCGGATCGAACAGATCGCCGTGGTGGGGGGCACAAAGACCGCCGACATGGCGAAATTGCTGGCCCTGAAACCAACCCATGTGCTGGTCAATATTGATGAAACACCCAAGGAACTGGCCGAGAAAATCAGTGCCGAAGGCATCCATGTGGTGGTCACCCACCCCAATAAACCAGCGGATAACCTGGCATTGTTCGGCTTGCTCGGCGGCCTGTTCGGGCGCCAGCAACAAGCCGCCAAACTAAGCGCCGATTTGCAAGGCGAGTTGATGTTGACCGGCAACTGGCCGCAACGAAAGGTGCTGTACCTGATCTGGAAACGCCCCTGGATGACCATTTCACGGGATACCTACATCGCAGAAATGCTCAAGCTATTCGGCATGCGGACCCTGTGCCATGACCCAGACAAACGCTATCCGGAAGTCGCAATGGATGCCGGTCTGCTCGCGGAAGCGGACTTGATATTATTTTCGACCGAGCCATTTCCTTTTGCCCTAAAGCACCGGGAGGCCTTCGGGCGGGATTTCAACATTGGCGTGGCGCCGAGACTGCTGTCCATTGATGGCAAAATGGTCTCGTGGTACGGCAGCCGGGCCATCGACGGTCTGCGCTATCTAAGGGACTTCACGTCCCAACTATAAAAAATTGAGGAAACATCATGTCGAAGCCGCTTTTGTTCACGCCCTTGACCCTGCGCGACGTTACCCTGAAGAACCGCGTCGTGGTCGCGCCCATGCATCAATATGCCGCCAAACAAGGCTTTCCCACGGACTGGCATCTGATGAACCTGGGCCGGTTCGCCGTCGGTGGGGCGGGCCTGGTGTTTGTCGAATCCACCAAGGTGGACCGCCGTGGCTGCGGCACGGTGGGGGATATGGGCCTGTGGGACGATGCCTTTGTGCCGCACTTCAAGCGCCTGTCGGACTTTGTCAAGGAACACGGCGCGGCATCCGCCCTGCAACTGGGCCACAGCGGCCGCAAGGCACGGCGTTTTCGCCCTTGGGAAGGCGGCGCGCCGTTGGAGCAAGCGGCGGCCGAGGCCGAGGGCGTGGACGATTGGCAGGCCTGGGAGCTGGTCGCCCCCACGGCGGTTGCCATGGGCAACGATCCCGAACCCCGCGCCCTGAGCCGGCCGGAGATACAGGACTTGGTGGAGGCTTGGGGCAAGGCGGCGGCCCGGGCCGAGGCGGCCGGGTTCGACGTCCTGGAGATCCACGGCGCGCACGGCTATCTGATCCACCAGTTCCTCTCGCCCCTGGCCAATCTGCGCAACGATGACTACGGCGGCTCGGAGGCGAACCGCCGCCGTTTCGCCATCGAGGTGACGGAAGCGGCGCGCGCCAACTGGCCGGACCACAAACCGCTGTTCCTGCGCCTCTCGGTTGAGGATGACGCCGGCTGGGGCCCCGATGACAGCGTCGCCCTATCGCGCATCGTCAAGGATTTGGGCGTCGATGTGATCGATTGTTCCTCGGGCGGCATGCGCGGCTCTCCCGTGGTGGGTACCGGCCCGGTCGGCTACGGCTATCAAGTGCCCTATGCCGCCAAGGTCAAGTCGGAGGCCGATATCATGGCAATGGCCGTGGGCCTGATCGCGCATGCGGATCAGGCGGAACAAATTTTGCAAAACGGCGAGGCGGACCTGATCGCCCTGGCCCGGGAATTCCTGCACAACCCCAACTGGACCCTGGACGCGGCACAAAAACTAGGCCTGGACGACGCCAATGACCTGATGCCCAGCGCCTATAAATTCTGGCTGGAAAAACGCGAGAGCGCGGTCCAGGAATTGGTCACCTCTACCCAGCAAAGCGGAATTGGCGGCGCTTAGAATCGCCTCGCGATTCACATTGGATTGGAATTGCTCTAGTCATTCATGAAGGCGAACGCTTCTTGTGTCGCCTCGCCCAATTCAGGCGCGCTGGCGCGAAATCCGGGCCGTTCACCGTTGAATCGCAACGGCAATCCTGTTAGCCGGAAACTGCCATCGGGGCTGTCCTGGTAAAGACCGGAGGTCTCGACCTGCGGGTGATCGACGGCCTCGCCCAAAGTCTGGATCGGCGCGTTGGGAACATCCGCCGCCGTTAACTCCCGGTTCCATTCGGCGCGGGTCCGGGTGCGCAGGGTCTCGGTCACCGTGGCATCGAAAGCAGCCTGATTGGCGACCCGGCCCGCCGTACTATTGAAATCCGGATGATCAAGCAGATCCATGCGGTCGATGACCTGGCAAAAACGTTTGTACTGCCCCGGCGTGCCGATGGTCAGCAACAACTTGCCGTCGGAGGTCTCGTAACCGCCATTGGGTACAACCATGGGGCCCTGCAGGCCGTTCCTCCGGGGCCATGGCCCACCGCCTTCGTGAACGGCAAAGGCCAGGGATTGCCAGGTCAGGGCGGTTTCCATCATGGCGGTATCGATCAGACAGCCCCGTCCCGTGGCCTGGCGTTGATGCAGGGCGGTCAGAATGCCGATGGCGGCCCACATGCCCGTGCCCATGTCGATCAAGGGAACACCGACCCGCACCGCATCACCGTCCGCTTCCCCCGTGGCGTCCGCAATACCGGTAAAGGCCTGGATCAGGGGATCGTAACCAGGCGCATCCTTCAACGGGCCGTCCGGTCCGAAGGCACCCATATTGCAGTAGATCAGGCGGGGATTATCGGCCATGAGGGTGGGGCCATCGAGGCCGAATTTCGCCACCACGCCGGGGCGCAGGTTCTGGAAGACGATATCGACCTTTTCCGCCACCAACCGGCGCAGACGGGCCAGATCCTCGGCATCCGTGAAATCAACGGTGATGGAGCGTTTGTCCCGGTTGAAGGCCTGGAAGGCCACGGCCGTGCCGCCCAGGCGGTCCTTGCCCCAGGTGCGCGAGGCATCGCCGACCTGGGGCGGTTCCACCTTCAACACGGTGGCGCCAAGATCACCAAAAATTCGGCCCGCAAAGGGCCCGGCGACGGAAGAACCCATCTCGAGGACCGTCAGGCCCTCCAATGGCAAAACTGGCGGCAAAGACGCGGATGTTATTTCACTCATGGGACTAATGCAGCATCTCCAACGCCATGGCCGTGGCCTCGCCACCACCAATGCACAGGGTGGCAACGCCCTTCTTGCCGCCGGTTTTCCGCAATGCCGCTATCAGGGTGACCAGGATGCGCGCGCCCGAGGCGCCGATGGGATGGCCCAGGGCACAGGCGCCGCCATGGATATTGACGTTGTCGTGGGGCAGATCCAACTCCCGCATGGCGGCCATGGTGACCACGGCGAAGGCCTCGTTAACCTCGAACAGATCAACCTCCCGCTTGTCCCAGCCGGTCTTCTCGAACAAGGTATTCACGGCGCCGACGGGCGCGGTGGTGAACCAAGCCGGCTCCTGGGCATGAGAGGCATGGCCGACGATGCGGACCAGGGGCGTCAGGCCGCGTTTTTCCGCTTCCGATTGGCGCATCATCACCAGCGCCGCCGCACCATCCGAGATGGAGGAGGAATTCGCCGCCGTCACCGAACCGTCCTTGGCGAAGGCCGGGCGCAGGGTGGGGATTTTCTCGATATTGGCATTACCCGGCTGCTCGTCGATCTCCACCAACCGTTCGCCCTTGCGATCCTTGACCGTGAACGGCGCAATCTCGCCGGCGAAACTGCCGTCCGCCGTGGCCGTCTGGGCCCGGCGCAGGGATTCGATGGCATAGGCGTCCTGTTGCTCCCGGGTGAACTGGTAATGCTGCGCCGTCTGTTCGGCGAACACGCCCATGGCCAGACCCTTGTCGTAGGCATCTTCAAGGCCGTCCAGGAACATGCTGTCCTTGATCTCGCCATGGCCAAGACGCATGCCGCTGCGGGCTTTTTCCAACAAATAAGGCGCATTGGTCATGCTCTCCATGCCGCCCGCAACCACCACATTGGCCGATCCCGCAACCAGCAGATCGTGGCCGAACATGGCCGCCTTCATGCCGGAGCCGCACATTTTGTTGATCGTCGTGGCCCCGACCGCATCGGGAATGCCCGCGCCCTTTGCCGCCTGGCGGGCCGGCGCCTGGCCCTGGCCGGCGCCCAGCACGTTGCCCATGATGACCTCGTCCACATCATCGCCATTGATAGCGGCCCGTTGCAGGGCGGCTTCGATGGCGCCCGCACCCAGTTGCGAGGCCGTGACGGGCGCGAAATCGCCCTGCATGCCGCCCATGGGTGTCCGGGCGCCCCCGACGATGACAATAGGATCCTGATCGCTCATTTCTTCCGTTCCTTCCGCAGTGGTAACTTCAAAATAAAATATTCAGCTTTCAAAGCGCGCCGGCTTCCCTGGCCTTGGCAGCTTTCTTTTCCAGGCGGCCTTTTTGGCCGGCGATTTCGATCATGAAGCGGGTATGCCGTGCCCGGCCAACCTGGTCAAGAGCGTCATGCACTTCCACATCGAACACCACCTTCGATCCCTTGACCTCGACCACCTCGGCCCGCACCTCGATCCACATGTTCAGCAAGGTCGGTCCCATGTGGTCGATTTCAACCCGCGCCCCGACCGAGCTTTCGCCCTCGTCGGCATGTTCCTGCATCAATTCCAGACAGGTCCGCTCCACATCCATGACCATGGACGGGGTGGCGTAGACACGCAATTCATCGCCCATGAAATCGATGGTCTTGGCCTCGTCCACATTATGGCGGCGGGTAATTTTCAGTCCCGGCTGCAGGCTTTCCTTCATGGCGTCCTCCGTTTTGATCATACTGATAAGCGTTTAGCCGCCCCGGTCCGGCTTGTCGAGGGGGTCAGGTTAATTGCGCCTGGGCTGCTTCGATGGCCGGCAGGGCAATGTTCAAGGACAGCCCACGGCCCAGCGCGTGCGCCGAGGAGAGCGCCGCCCCATCGCCGATGCCATCGATGACATCGGCCAAGGCATAACCCCGGTCGGCAAAAAATTGCGCCCAGGGCAGATTGTCCTTTTCGATGAAGGCGATCAAGGCATCGGCGTGGACCCGGACCAGCGCGCTGTCCGCCATGGCAAGGCCGGCATCAATGGCATCGCGATGATACCACAGCACATTATGAGCATTGGCGCCTTGATCAACAAAGGCGCCCCCTTGATCCAGGGCCCGGGTCCGCGCGGCCGGATCATCAAGAAAACATGCCTTGAGGGCGAACAGGCGGGGACCATGAAAGGCAATGCCGGTCTTTTGGCCAATCTCAAAGGCATGCTCCAGCCGCTCATGGGCCAATTGGCTGCGGCCTTGGGCCATGGCATTTCGGGCCAGCTCGTACAAGGCATACAACTCGATACGGCCATTGCCCATGGAGCGCGCCATGGCCAGGGCGGTTTCCAGCGGCGTGTCCGCCGCCGTATGGTCAGTCATATCGATCTGCATTTCACCCCAGATCAGATGCGCGATCATGCCACCACGGACATCATGCATGCGCTCGGAAGCCGCCGCCGCCGCCTTCAATACTTCCACGGACGGCGCCTGATCACCCAGATAGCGACGGGCCACGGCGCCAATAGCGGCGTTGCGGGTCTCGATATTCAGCAGGCCGTGGTCGCGGCACAGCACCAGGCAGCGTTCAGAATAATCCAGGGTGTTGCGCATGTGACCACGGGCATATTCCCCATCCGTCAGGCCGCTGAGCGCATTGGCTTCCCATTCCGGGCTGCCGGCGGCACGCGCTTGGCGCAATGCTTCATTCTGCTGTTCGAGGCTTTGCGCAAAGGCCCCGGTGGCGAACGAGGCGCTACCGCGAAGGTAGTAAATTTCCGCCAGTTCCCTTGCCAGATCATGCTGCCGCGCAATGGCCTCGGCTTGATCCAGAACCGTCAGGCCGCGCTCACCCTGGCCCAGTAAACGGTGGGCCGCCGCAATACCAATCCAGGCCAGGCATTGCTGTAGCTCCGTCGCGGCCATGCCCAAGGCTTCTTCAAAAGCCTCCAGGGCATCCGCCGAGCGGCCCAGCTGGCGCAGTAAATCGGCCCGATGCGCCGTCAAATCGAAACGATCCGCCACCCCCGTCAACAGCGCCAGACCACGCTCCACCAGTGTCAGGGCCCGGTCGGGGCGGTGGGCCGCCGCCTCGCCCTCGGCCGCCCGTTGAAAAGCGATTGGCGCCCGGTCGCTTTCCGCTTGGCCCAGATGTTCGGCGAATAACACCGCATCCCGGTCCTGAAACCAATCGGCGGCGCGCAGATGCAATTCCCGCCGCCGGCCCTTCAGGAAGGAGGCATGCACGGCGTCCCGGAACAAGGCATGATAGAACTGAAAGGCCCCTTCCGAACGACGGACCAAGTTGTACTGCAACAGCTTATCGGGGTGATATGCCGCAAGATCCATCACCGAACGCAAGGCATCCAGGGCAAACCGTTGACCAAGAACAGAAGCCGCCTGTAAGGCGGAGCGGTCCTCGATCGATAAACCGTCGATGCGGGATTGCACCACGCTTTGCACGGACCCGGGTATGGTTTGACCTTGGCCGCCATCCCGACTGCGCAGCAATTGCTCGAGAAACAGGGGGTTTCCGCCCGATCGCTCGATACAGGCGGCGGCCCAATCCGCATCGATACCTTCCATATCGAACACCAGGCTTTGCGCCTCATTGGCGTTCAGGGGCTCCAAATCCATGTCCAGAAACGACGCCGCGCCGATGCCACCGCGCCAGGTGCGATCCAATGGATCACCCTGCAACCGCGATGTCAGCAGCAACAGGATGGGATGTTGGGCGGCGGCCATGACCAGCCCGGTCAAATAATTCAGTAACGCAGGTTCGGCCCAATGCAAATCCTCCAGCCGCAATAGCAAGGGAGATCGCTCCGATAATCCCGAAACCAAGGTCACCAAGGTCTCCACCCGGCCGCGGCCGCGCTGCACAATATCCATGGCCTCGTACAGCGGCCGTTGCGCATCCGTCTGGCCCAAGTTCAACAGATCATTCAGATGCAAACGCTGCCCGGCCTGGATCAATCCCGCATCCGTTACCCGGTCCGCCGCCGCCGTACGCAGGTTGTGGCCGGCGCCGGGCGCCAGTCCGAGAAGACTGCGCAGCATGACCCGAATGGCATCCTGCCCTTCGCCGGTGCCGAAATCCAAAACCTGGGCACCATGGCTCTGAAAGCCGTGCGCCGCCGCCATGCCCTGAAATTCATGCAACAGCCTGGACTTGCCGATACCCGCTTCGCCCCGGATATAAAGCGTCTGTCCCGTTCCAATTTGTAGAATGGCGTCGATGGCGGCCTCAAATTTGGCACGCTCCGCCGTTCGGCCAATGAACCGCCCCTCCGCAAAGACACCGGCCTCGGCCACCCCATCGACGCGCCAAACCGCTACGGGCACGGGCAACCCGGGCAAGGTCCGCGGGCCCAAACTTTCGCCATCCAGGCGTTCGGCAAGATCATCATGCACGGCGCCCGATATCAAGGTCTGGCCCGCCGTCGCCAGATCCGTCAGGCGGGAGGCTAAATTCACGGTTTCACCGGTGACGGTATATTCCAAATGCGCCGCACTGCCCGTGGAAGAGGCGACAACCTGCCCGGCGGCAACGCCGATATGGACCCGCAGGGGCGGCTCCAATTCCGCCACCGCGTCATGCAGGGCCAGGGCGGCGCGGACGGCGCGTTCGGGATCATCCGTATGGGCCACGGGCGCGCCGAACACCGCCATCACCGCATCGCCGATATGCTTGTCCACATTGCCGCCAAAGCTTTGCACAACACCATCGGTGGCGGAAAAAAAATGGTTCAGCAGCTGATGGATCTCCTCCGCGTCACGCTCTGCCGCCAGGGGTGTAAATCCGGATATATCGGCGAATAGAACAGCCACCTGACGCCGTTCGCCGTCCAACACGGTCGCCGGCACTACGGTGCTGGGTTCGGCGGTGGGTTCGGCGGTGGGTTCGGCGGTCGGCTTCACCACCAGATTTTCAATAGCCTTCAGCAGCCGTTTGCGGTCGCCCAGGGCCAGGCCCAGTTCACGCAAATCATCCTCGCCCAGATCGCCCAGGACGTCGAAATCGATGCGGTTGTCGGCAAAGACCTGGACATGATCCGCCAGGCCCACATCGGTCAGCCAGTTTTCAATATTCGTCTTCGCCATTGCCGCCCTTCTCTGCATCGCTCATACCAAGTAACAGTGATAAAGACCCTTATAGACGCTTTCCGATGGCTTTTGGGTAGGAGCGCGTAGCGCCGTGGTGCTGGTACCACAAGCGGCGCGCAACGCCGCCAAAAGCCATCGAAAAGCGCCGAATTCGGTCGTTTCAGAGGCCCCTCGGTGGCGTCGTGAAAGCTTGACGGTACCAGTACCGCCGACGCTTCCACTCCTACCCGAGGGGCCTCTGAAACGATCTATATGAGTCTTTATCACTG
>JAYGEA010000313.1:0-6677 GCA_046582635.1 Alphaproteobacteria bacterium | reverse complement strand
CCGGCTTCATGGCCGGTGATATTTCGACGGTCATGTCGCCCCGCACAGTGATTACCTGGGCCGAGAACGCCGAGATTTTCGGCGATATCGGGTTTGCCTTCCGCCTCACCTTCGTCAACAAGTGCGACGAGTTGGAGCGCGCCAACGTGGCCGAATATTACCAGCGCTGCTTCGGCGTCGAGCTGCCCGAATCGGCGGCTGTTCCGGCGACCGCCGCCGACGCCTAGGTCCTGATGACCGAGGTCGAAAACCCGGCGGAACCGTTCAAGCGCGCGGTTTCGGCCGCGTTGCGGGCGCTTGCCAAGGAGCGCGAGATGGTCGTCAGCTTCGGCGGCGACGATGCCGGCATGGCCAAGGATGGCGAAGCCCGGCTGCCCCAGCCGACCAACGACCTCAAGCCCGGCGAAGTCGCTCGGGTCCGCGGCGTCGCCGATTCCCTGGCCATGCGCATGCGCTACCACGACGATTCGATTCATGCCCGGCGCCGGCCGCGCGGCGATGTCGCCCAGGCAATCTACGATTCGGTCGAGCAGGCGCGGGTTGAATCCCTCGGCATGCGGCGTTTCGCCGGGGTCGCCGACAACGTTGCGTCGATGCTCGATGCCCGCTGCCGCTCGCGCGGCTATGAGCGGATCGACCGCTTCGAGGACGTTCCCCTGCACGAAGCCATCGGCTTCCTGGTGCGCGAACAGGTCACCGGCGCCGAGCCGCCTGAATCGGCCCGCAAGATGGTCGATATGTGCCGCTCCTGGATCGACTCCAAGGCGCCGGAAACGCTCGACGATATGGCTCGCGACGCCGACGATCAGGATCTCTTTGGCCGTGATCTCCGCCGTCTGCTGGCCGATCTTGAACTGGCCGAGGCCGAGGACGAGATGGAGCAGCCCCAGGACACCGAGATGCAGGATTCGTCGGAGGATGAGTCCGAAGGCGGCGACGGCGATGCCGAGGGCGAAAGCGGCGACACCGAGGGCTTCGACGCCATGGCGGCGGCCGACGACGACGAAATGGGCGAGGGCGAGGCCGAGGCCGGCACGTTGGAAGATGACCAGTTCGGCACCTCGGGCTCCGAGGAGCCGGGCACCGCCGAGCACCCGTGGCGCCCCGAGGACGAGTTCTCCAACGCCCCGCGCCAGCCGCGCTATACGGTCTTCAGCGGCGAGTTCGACGAAGTCATCGACGCCGCTGATCTCTGCGAGCCCGCTGAGTTGAGCCGTCTGCGGGCCCAGCTCGACAACCAGTTGGCTCATCTTCAGGGTGTCACCTCGAAGCTCGCCAACCGGCTCCAGCGCCGGCTCATGGCCAAGCAGACGCGAAGCTGGGAGTTCGATCTCGAGGAAGGCCTGCTCGATACCGCGCGATTGTCGCGGGTGGTGGTCAATCCGGCCAGTTCGCTGTCGTTCAAGCAGGAGAAGGAAAGCAATTTCCGCGATACCGCGGTGACCCTGCTGATCGACAATTCCGGCTCCATGCGCGGCCGGCCGATTACCGTGGCCGCCATGTGCGCCGATATCCTGGCCCGCACCTTGGAGCGGTGCAATGTAAAGACGGAAATTCTCGGTTTCACCACGCGGGCCTGGAAGGGCGGGCAGAGCCGGGAAAAATGGCTGCGGGAAGGCAAACCGGCGGCGCCGGGACGCCTGAATGATTTGCGTCATATCATCTATAAATCGGCCGATGCACCGTGGCGGCGGGCCCGCCGGGGTCTCGGGCTCATGATGCGGGAAGGTTTGTTGAAGGAAAATATTGATGGCGAGGCGCTGATCTGGGCCCATAACCGCCTGGTTTACCGGCCCGAACAACGGCGCATTCTGATGGTCATTTCCGACGGTGCGCCGGTGGACGATTCCACGCTGTCGGTCAATGCCGGCAACTATCTGGAAAAACATCTGCGCGCCGCCATTGCCTGGATCGAAAACCAATCCCCGGTGGAACTGATCGCCATTGGCATCGGCCATGATGTCACCCGCTACTACCAGCGCGCGGTGACAATCGTGGATGCCGAACAACTGGGTGGTGCCTTGATGGACAAGCTGGCGGAATTGTTCGACGAAGATGAGGACAATAGCGCTCACGGAGGCGCGCGTCGCTCGCGCCGGGTTGCCTGACCCGGCCAGGCCATGTCCGTCCGGCTAGGATACACCGCGGTACTGTTGACGTTGTTGTCAGCCTCTCTGGGCGCTTGCGGCGCGGTGGGCCTGGCTCCCTCGACAACAGGACCGCTGGAAATTGACTGGCAGGAAATTCATCTCAATCCCGAGGCTCCCAAACAGCGCGCGCTCGGCGTGTTGGTCTACCAGGGCGGTCTGTCCCTCAGCAGCAAGGCGGGAAATTTCGGTGGCCTGTCCGGCCTGAGCCTTTCGCCCAAGGGGGATGCCCTGGTCGCCGTGACCGATCAGGGTGATTTGCTGCGCGCCACCATGCTTTTTGGCAAGGGCGGCCGGCTTGAGGGGTTGAGCAATGGCAGCCTGCATCGGTTGCGCGATATCAACGGCAAGCATCTTTTGAGCCGCCCGGACAAGCGCGATCAGGACGCCGAGGCCATCGAACGACTAGCCGACGGCAGCTATCTGGTAAGTTTCAAAGTGACCCACAGGGTCCTTCACTATGCGCACTTGCGCGACCAGCCGACCCTGTTTCCCATTCCCCCCGGCATCCAAAAGGCGCCCCGCAATGGCGGGCTGGAAGCCATGACGCCGTTGCTCGACGGCCGCATTCTTGTGTTGACGGAAAAATACCGCACCAAGGGAAAGAATAGTGGAGGGACGAAGGACGGCGACTATATCGGCTGGTTACTGGACAGCAAAGGCGGCAGCCTGGGGCGGATCTTCTGGCCCGCCTCCGGCCTGTACCGCCCGACCGATTTGGCGGCCTTGCCCAATGGCGATGTCTTGCTGCTGCAGCGGCGCTACACGGTTGCGGGCGGGCTGGGCATGCGGCTGTCGCAAATAGCTGCGGACCAGATCAAACCGGGCCAACGGATGCTGGATGTGGAACTGGCCCGCATGACGCCGCCATTATCGGTGGACAATTTCGAAGGCCTGGCCGTCCATGCCGACCCGACGGGGGGATGGACAATCTATTTATTGTCCGACGATAATTTCAATCCGCTGCAACGCACTTTGCTGCTGCGGTTTCATCTGCCGGAACAAAAATGATTTAGGCGGCCGCTTCCAATGCCGCCTTGGTGACGGCGCGTTTGACGCGGCGGGCATTGAGGGACAGCTGGCTGTCCTTGGCGTCGGTCAAATAAGCGTCCAGGCCGCCCTTTTTTTCCACCGTGCGCAGGGCGCTGACACAAATCTTAAGGCGCACCGAACGGCCCAGGGTGTCCGAATGCAAGGCCATTTCCTGAACATTTGGCAGGAACCGCCGCCGTGTCTTGTTATGGGCATGAGAGACATTATTGCCCGTTAACACGCCTTTTCCGGTAAGTTCGCAACGCCGCGCCATGAGATGCTCTTTCCATTCGTACCTTCGGCGAAATGCCGATGTAGCGGTGTTTTTTAAAGCAAACCGGCGGTATAGGTCAAGTCTGTTGCTGTGTTTTACACAAAAAGAAAGAGACGCACATATGTCACGAAGCTTTCCCGAATTGTTGGACGCCTTCACCGCCGCCGTGCGA
The DNA here is from genome assembly GCA_046582635.1 of Alphaproteobacteria bacterium. GTDB lineage: Bacteria > Pseudomonadota > Alphaproteobacteria. The sequence goes on along the minus strand of JAYGEA010000313.1, from coordinate 3,052 downwards.
CGGGGTGACGGTGCGGCTTTCAGCGGCCTGTTCACCGAGGACGGCGTCTATGACGATGTTTTTTATGGCGTATTCAAGGGACGTGAGGCGATCGCCTCGATGTTGGAAGATTATTTCCACCGGGACGGCGAGAATTTTCTCTGGCGCATGTACCAGCCCCTGGACAACGGCGCCATTGGTTACGCGCGCTGGCTGTTCAGCTATGATTGCAAATTGCCCCATATCAAGGGCAAACGAATTTTCATGGATGGGGTGGGTTTATTTCAATTGCGCGACGGCCTAATCGCCCGTTATGAGGATGCGGCGCGCACGGCGGAACTGTTGCATCAGGTCGAGATGCCCGACGACAAGCGGCTGAAGGTCGTGGGCGGGATGCTGGCGCGGCAGATGGCCAACCCCGGTTGGGACGAGCATCAATAGTGGGAGACCATGATCCAGGTAGATTAATTCTTTCGCCCTAGAAAGGCGGCAAGAATTTCCCGCGCCGCCGATGATGGCGTGATCGTTCGCCGGCCCACCTTTGTTTCAAGGGCGGCGATTAAAGGCGCAATTTTTGCATCGCCCCTCAACGCCGCCATCAGGTCATCCTGAATTTCTTCCCATAGCCAGCGTTTGGCCTGATCGGCGCGGGCCGATCGATCGGGATCATGAGCCATGAATTTTTTCTGGTAGGTTTGGGCGGCCTGCCAAATTTCGGCCAGGCCGGTGCCTTTCAGGGCCGAGGCGAGAAGAACCTCTACCGCCCACCAGCTTGTTCGCGGCCGCATCAGGTTAAGGGCATTGCGATAATCGGCGGCGGCATTGGCGGCGGCTTTTTCCAAGGCGCCGTCGGACTTGTTGACCACCAACAGATCGGTCAGTTCCATGATGCCGCGCTTGATGCCCTGTAGTTCATCTCCCCCGCCGGGTGCCACCAGCAACAGGAACATGTCCACCATATCGGCCACGGCGTATTCCGATTGGCCCACGCCCACGGTCTCGACAATGATGACGTCGAAACCGGCGGCCTCCACCAAGGACATGGCCTCGCGGGTGCGCCGGGCCACCCCGCCCAGGGAGCGGCCGGCCGGTGTCGGGCGGATAAAAGCATTGGGATCCCGCGACAGGGTCGCCATGCGGGTCTTGTCGCCCAGAATCGAGCCGCCCGTGCGGGAGGATGAAGGATCCACGGCCAGCACGGCTACCCGGCGGCCCAGCGACGTTAAATGGCCGCCGAAGGCCTCGATAAATGTCGATTTTCCCACGCCGGGCGCGCCTGTAATTCCAAGGCGAATGGCTGCTGTATCCGGCGGGGCAAGGTTGGCCAGCAGTTCCTCGGCCAAGGACCGGTGATCGGGCCGGGTGGATTCCACCAGGGTAATGGCGCGGGCCAGGGCGCGACGGTCCCGGGCCTGCAATGCGGCCGCCAGGGCGGTGATGTCAATATCCGTGCTCATATGGCCGGCACCATAACGAAGGCGGCTATTGCGGCCAAGTCATGCTCAATTGTCATGCTCAATCGTCATCCTCAATCGTCATCCTCGAAATCCCCCTCAAACAAGGCAAACGAGGCCCTTCAACCGTGTCGCATCAACACACATTGGTCGCATATATGCCTGTAAAACTGCTAATTTTAGCAAATTTCAAGGCATCTCCATAACGGTTTGATACAAAACCTGATACAAAATGGAGATTTCCGTGCTAAAATTAACCATGAAGTACGTCACCAAAACCAAAGCTGGAGCCTACAAATATCGACGGGTAATTCCTGTTAGATGGCGACCTAAGTTTGGCGGCAGAAGAGAATTTGTCCGTACCATCGGACATTCCGCCGAAGAAGCCATCAAGGCATATGATAAGGTGCATACCGGACCACGTTATAGCGGCAGTAGAGGAGGATTTGGGGAAACGAGACGACCAAATCCTATTACAGCTTTGGACTATCCTGAAATATACAGGTGCAAGATTATCCGAAATAACAATGCTGAGGGTTGATGAAGTGCATCTTGCCACAAATATGCCCTATCTAGAAATCAAACCGCGTTTGGGACATCCGCTCAAAACTAAGCACAGCAAGAGAGAGCTGCCTCTGACAAAAACACCTTTAGTAGCAGTTAAGGCTCGATTGGATATTGCAAGGGGTGATGAACACCTTTTCGAAAAATTCATCGATCTGAATGGCGCTTCTAATGCTTCTGCAAGATTGTCCAAGGCAATACGGAAGGTATCAAAAAACAAGCTGCATACAGCCCACAGCTTGCGCCACAACTTTAGAGATAGGGGACGTGAAAAAATCCCTGAGAATTTGGAAGTCCGAAATGCTATTGAGGGCAGGGCATATAGCGCAGGCGAAGGGGCTAGATACGGTAGCATGAAACTAGAATGGCTATACGAAGCTATGGTCAAGATTAACGGCGAAACCTGACCGTAAGCAGCTAGCCGTGTCCCCGTTTTGTCACCTCGACAAGGTAGCCCCGCTGGCGTAGACAGAGAATTAGACGATGCTGAATGTCGACGAAAGCAGTGTTCAGAAACCCGGCAGTGAGGCCACCCGTCATGGCGCCGCCCACCATTATGACACCCATCATTGTGCCTCCGGTCATTGGACCTTCTTGGGATAGTCAACTTTAAGATAGGTCTGGAGCTCCCCCAGCGTCACCTTGCCATCACCATTGCCATAGTCTTCGGTATATTGCGTCAGGCAGGCGGCGTGTAGGCGACCTTGTTCGCCACATCAAGAACCGCTGAAATATCGATTTCTTCGAGATAATCTGCTTTCTCGAATGCGCCCGTGGCCTTGATAGCGACGACAAGGCCGACCAAGCTTGCACTATCAGGCACAGTAGCCCTGACTACTACGTCGTATTCACCACGTGTAAAGGCAAGGTGCTCTAATGTGCCGCCAACAGCAGCTAAGGCGCTCTCAACAGCTGCTTTACGATCTGATCCGGACATCAGACCCTTTAAGGCGGCAGGCGTGTATGCCGCCAACAAGATTACATTCATTTTCTTTTCCCCTCTGTATACTCTCAAGTTGGCCTGTCGCTGTCACAGACAAAGGCCGAATAACCAG
>JAYGEA010000277.1:0-6099 GCA_046582635.1 Alphaproteobacteria bacterium | reverse complement strand
CGGCGCCAGGCAGCCGCGTTGGGTGAAAAGGAATACATGTCGTTTGAACACGGCACCTCCCTGACCTATGGCTCCCTGGACCGGGACAGTGATGATGTGGCCCGCAAGCTGGCCGCCCTGGGCGTGAGCCCGGGCGACCGGGTCATGGTGATGTTGAAGAACCGCATCGAATTCATGCTGGCCATGATGGGTATCATGAAGATGGGCGCGCTGTTCGTGCCCATAAATACCGAGCTGAAGGGCGCCTTTCTGCAGCACCAGATGCGCAACGCAGAACCACGGGCGATCTTTCTAGACTATGACCTGCGCGATGCTTTCGACGTGGTTACGGGGGGCAGTGATGAACTGACGGCAACGATTTATGTGGCCGGTGATGTGCCCGACGACAGGCCGGCGGTTCTCGCCGGCGCATCAGCCTTGACGTTTGCAGCCTTCATGGCTGGGGACAGCGCCGGTGACGAGGTTCTGGTGGATGCCCAGCCCCATGATATCGCCTGCATCATGTACACATCGGGCACCACGGGGCCGTCCAAGGGCGTTTTGATGCCGCACGCCCATTGCTATCAATTCGGCAAGGGTATCGTGGACAATACAGAGATGACGGCGGAAGACCGGCAATTTATCTGCATGCCCTTGTTCCATGCCATGGGTCTGCTGATGCAGGCCATTTCCACTCTGATTACCGGCAGCCAAGCCTACTGCATCGAACGTTTCTCGCCCAACACCTGGCTGGATGACGTGCGCGGCTATGGCGCCACGGTGACCAATGCCCTGGGCGTGATACCGGAGTTCATCTTTCGCACGCCCGAAACGGAACACGACCTGGACAACAAATTGCGCAAGGTTCTCGCCGTCCCCCTGGCGGCGGAATGGGGCGAGGGCATGGAAAAACGCTTTGGCTTCAAGTTCGTCCAGGGCTACGGCATGACCGAGATCAACCTGCCCTGCTACACCCAGGATGACGACCCGCTGGTGCCCGGCATCGCGGGCCATGTGCTTGACGATATGTTCGAACTGCGCGTGGTCGATGCGGCGACGGACGCGGAAATGCCCCAGGGCGAAATTGGCGAGATCGTGGTCCGCCCGAAAGTACCGTTCGTTTTTAATCAAGGCTATTTCCGCATGCCTGAGAAAACCGTCGAGGCGTGGCGCAATCTGTGGTTCCAGACCTCCGATGCGGGCTATTTCGACGAACAGGGACGGCTCTATTACGCCGACCGGATCAAGGACCGCATCCGCCGCCGGGGCGAAAACATCTCCAGCTTCGAAATTGAACAGGTGATCAACGATTATCCCGAAGTGATTGAAAGCGCGGTGGTCGGCATCCGGGTGGAAGGTGCGGGCGGCGAGGACGAGGTTAAGGCCTATATCGTCACCAACGGCGGCCAGGATATCGACAACATCGCCCTACTGGATTATTGCGCCGAGAACATCCCCCGCTTTGCCGTGCCCCGTTATATCGAGGCGGTGGAAGCGGTGGCCAAGACCGCGACGGGCAAAATTCAGAAAGAACCCCTGCGCCAGGCCGGCATCACCAATCGCACCTGGGATCGGGACTCCGTCGGCTACAAGATCGCGCGCCGTGTATAGGCGGGTTTAGGCCGAAACCCGGCATACCTTCATTCGCAAGCTCCCGAGCCCGCCGCCCTGGTTTGCCGCGTCATGCCCAATGCTACCCGGTTAAAATTGGCGTGCCGGGCCCAGGCCGTTGATTTACTCCGGCTTCAGGTGATTGGCATTCCAGGGACATGATGCCTCACTGGAAAGGTCCCGCCCGACGGCTCTGGATTACCGGGTCAAGCCCGGCAATGACGATTGTGGAAAGTATATGGCTAAAAACTGCAAAATTCGTCATACCCGTGCTTGACACGGGCATCCAGGGCCGCGCGGCGATCCGGCGATGACAGCCCTCGGTTTCGCCCTCGTCCTTACCGCCGCGTTCTGTCACGCGACGTGGAACTATTTCGTCAAGCGTATCAATGGCGGGCCGGAGCTGGTCTGGCTGTTTTCCTTTGTTGCCATGATCATCTACCTGCCGGTCGCGGTCTATATCTGGATCATTGAGCAACCGGTGTTTGGGGTCTGGGAGCTGGCCTTCATTACGGGCAGCGCCGTGCTGCATCTGGGCTATTTCCTGTTGCTGCAGGCCGGCTACCGCAAGGGCGATCTGTCCCTGGTCTATCCGACGGCGCGGGCCACGGGGCCGTTCCTCTCGACAACTTTTGCCGTAGTCATTCTGGGCGAAAGCATGTCCCTGCAGCTTGGCCTTGGCGCCGTGGCGATTATTATCGGCGTGGTTTGTTTGACGGGCGGCTTCAAGGGCGGCGCCCGGAACGTGAGCACATCGGTTTTATTCGGGTTCGGCGCCGGGCTATTGATCGGCAGCTACACGGTCTGGGACGCCTATACGGTATCGGTACTGTTTGTGCCGCCTTTACTATTGGATTACGTCTCCTCCATCGGACGTTCGGTGCTGCTGGCACCCATCGCCCTAAAACGCATGGACCTGGTAAAGGCGCATTGGTGCAACCACCGTACCGGTGTCGTCATCATCGCCATCCTTAACCCCCTGGCCTATATCCTGGTGCTTTATGCCCTGACCTTCACGCCGGTGGTCTATGTCGCCCCGACACGGGAGGTATCGGTGCTGTTGACCGTGCTTATGGGCAGCATATTGCTGGGCGAGGGCGATCTGAAACGCCGCCTGACCTGGGCCGCGGTTATTCTGTGCGGTGTCGCCCTTCTGGCGACGGCCTAGTTGCTGCGCAGCACCTTGCCGTTCAGGCCACCGGCATGTTCGCCGTTCCGCATGAACAACTCGCCGTTGACGAACATATGGCTGTAGCCTTCGGATTTCTGGATATAACGCCCGGCGCCAGCGGGAAAGTCGTGGACGAATTCCGGGCCCCAAAGTTTCAAACCATCAAAATCGATCACGTTGATGTCGGCGAATGCACCCGGTGCGAGGACGCCGCGCCCTTTAATATCGTACAAAATGGCCGGCTCCCCGGTCAGCTTGTGGATGGCGTTGGCCAGACTGAACTGGCCCCGTTCCTTGACCCAATAGGTCAGGAAGTAGGTTGGCAGGCTGGCATCCATGATCTGGCCGCAATGGGCTCCGGAATCGCCCAGACCCAGAACTACGTTGGGATCGTGCAGCATCTTCTCCACCGCCGACATGTCGGGATTGAGGAAGGGGAAATTGAACAGGGCCAGACCGTTGTCGGCCAGGGATAGTTCAATGAAGGCCTCCGCCGGGCTCATGTTCAGCTTGGCGGCTTGCGCCGTCAGGCATTGGCTTGGATCCAGGTCATAGCGCGGCGCCGAATGGGACATCAGGTACAGATCACTGAAATCCATGGGCGGCGGGTCTGACAGCGCCTGTTCCACCATGGAGGCGCGGTATTCGCTGTTGCGCAGTTTCGCCAGTTTTTCATCCAGGCTCAGACCGCGCAAGGCGCGCCACGATGGCGCCCGGTCGAACGGCGTGCGGTTTTGAAAACCGAACAGGACACCGATACCCCTGGTGGTGGACTGGGGGTTGATGTTGGCGCCGGCCTTGTTGCTTTCGGCCACCTTGTCCAGGGTCCAGCTATAGGCCTCGGGCATTTGCCGGTTCTGCGCCAGGCCAAAGGTGACCGGCCGGCCGGTATCGCGGCAGATATCGGTCATCCAGCCAATCTCGCTATCGATTAACCGACGGATGATCTCTTCGTCCGGAGAATTTATCGCGGTGGCGGCTTCCACAACGCCGGCGCCGTGCTTGCCCAGCGCGGCACAGATGCCTTTTAATTCCTGAGCGGTGGCATGGGTGCCGGGCACATTTTCGCCGTCCGGGGTAAAATGCAGGGGCGTGCGCGAGGTGGAAAAACCCAAGGCGCCCCCCGCCATGGCCTCGTCCACCGCATCATGCATGGCCTCGATCTGCTCTACGCTGGCGGGCGTGTTTTCCAAGGCCTCCTCGCCCATGGCAAACAGACGCACGGCGCAATGGCCGACCAGGCCGCCCACATTGATGCCCTTGGGCAGTTTGTCCAGGGCGCCAAGATATTCGCCATAGCTCTCCCAATCCCACTTCATGCCGCTGTTGATGCTTTTGGCGGGCACGTCCTCGACGGATTCCATCAGCCGGGTCAGATATTCCCGGTCCTCCTTTTTGCACGGCGCGAAGGTGACGCCGCAATTGCCCATGACGGCGGAGGTCACCCCGTGCCAGCACGAGGACGAGGCGATGGGATCCCAGGTGATCTGGGCATCAAGATGGGTATGAATATCGACAAACCCGGGCGTGACGATATGGCCGTCGGCATCAACCTCTTCCTTGGCCCTGCCCTCAACCTCGCCGACGGCGACAATCCGCTCGCCCTCGATGGCCACGTCGCCGCGATAGCCTTCCGCGCCAGTGCCGTCAATGATTGTGCCGTTCTTGATGATCAGATCATATGCCATGTCCGTCTCCGCCGTTTTTTGTCGCGTTGGTTCCCGTTTCCTCGGCGTTGATGATCACCCGGCAATTGACCAATTGCCAGAGAATTCTGTTTTCCTAAGCGCCGCCCGCCCCATATACTATTATGACAAGCCATGACGGGGCCAGGCGGACGATGATCACGAACTGGTATTCAACCACTATCAATCCGGCCTATCTCTCCCGGCGGCTCCGGATTGCCTACACCATGTGGCTGTGGGAGACGGTCAATTGCGAAGACCAACTGCCAAGCCTGGATCAGCTCAAGGCCCGGCGCCTGTTCAGCGACATTGAGCCCTTCATGGCCGTTACCGAAGGCCCCGCGGGTGATGACATTAGCACTTTCACTTATGCCTACGTGGGCGCTGGGGTCGAAGCAATCTATGGTAAAAAGCTCCATGCCCGGCCCATGAACGATATCCTGACCGATGCAGGCCGCGCCTTGGCGGCGGAATCGTACGCCGCGCTGCGCAAAGGACGCTGCCCCGTACACTTTGGCATCAGAGGCTCACCGCTCCTGAGCACGGAGATTGAAGTCATCGTCATGCCCCTGCGTCACCTCAAAGACGACATGGAGCTGGCCGCGCTGGTCTACCAATACGACGACGCCAAGTGCGGCGACGCCAAGCGGGATAATCCGCTCTAATTTACAGCCACGGCGTCGCCCAGGGTGGGGCCAATCTCGCCATGGATGACCAGATCCGCGTGGCCGTCCAGATCGGTCGGCTCTCGGTTCAGGATCACCATGCCAGAGCCGTTCTGTTTCGCCATGACGGGAAAACCCGCCGCCGGGTACACCACCAGGGACGAGCCGATCACGATAAACAGATCACAAGCCAGGGTTTCCCGCTGCGCCAGGGCCATCTTGTCTTCCGGCATGGCCTGACCGAATGATATGGTCGCGGTCTTCATGAATTCGCTGCCGCAGGCGCTGCAGTTCGGCATGGTCTCGTCCGCCAAAAAGGCGGCCTTGATGGGCTCCAGCTCATGGCGGAGGCCGCAGCCCAGGCATTTGGCATAGGTGGCGTTGCCATGCAGCTCGATCACCCGGGCGTCGGGCACGCCGGAGGCCTGGTGCAGGCCGTCCACATTCTGGGTAATGACGGCCGAGACCTTGCCCACCTCCACCAGGCGGGCGACGGCGCGGTGGCCGCGGTTGGGTTCGGCTGTGTTCATGGTACGGTCCATGGCGAATTTGCGCCGCCAGGATTCCCGGCGCATCTCAGCCGAGGCCATGAAATCGCTGAAATCGATTGGTTTGTATTTGGTCCATAGGCCGCCGGGGCTGCGAAAATCCGGGATCCCGGATTCCGTGGAGATGCCGGCACCGGTGAAAATCACCACGCATTCCGCATCCTCGATTAAATCATGCAGCCGCTTGACGTCATCCTGATTGGCAAATTCCATGCGATCGTCCCTATACCGTGGCGATTATTGCAGCATCTTCGCCCTCCCTTGCGCTCGCTGGCAAGTGGAACCTGGAGCAATTCCGATCTCAGAGTCTGACTCGAAACTCTATGTTTCATAACAATATCTTGCGAGGCGCCGAGTGACGAGCCTGATATGGGCGATGAGGAGCCAAGCTTCGGCGGAAGCGATTGTTTTTTCCCAATCCTTGGCCAATCTGCGGCAGC
>JAYGEA010000142.1:0-17391 GCA_046582635.1 Alphaproteobacteria bacterium | reverse complement strand
CGCCAATTCCCAGCAGGCCATCCGCTACATGATCGAGCATCTGATGGCGGAGCGGGGTTTGAGTTGGCACGAAGCCTATGTCCTGTGCTCGGTGGCCGTGGACCTGAAGATTTCCGAAGTGGTCGATGCGCCGAACTGGCTGGTCTCGGCCTTTTTGCCCGAATGCGTGTTCGTCTAGAGCATTTTCAATGCAGTCTGAACCATCCGCTCCCCCGGCCCAACCACCCCTACGGCATTCACACGAATGTTTACCGTCACCGCTATCTGTGAATCAATGACTTGATTGGATGCTTTGATTTGGAGGTTTTTGATGTCGATAATTGGGGATGCTTGCATTGACGGTCGATTTGATTGGCTTTTGGATCGTGTTGTGACGACGGGCAGTGTCGTTTTGCGCCGTCTTGGCGAAGGCCGGGCCGGCGAACTTGCGGCGCACCGTTTTCTGGACAATGACCGTGTCGGCGTTGGCGGGATTGTCGAAAGCCTTGCGGCGCGCATCTCGCTTGCGTGTGAAGGCCGCCGCATTATTGCGGTGCAAGACACGACGGAGATCAATTTTGCCGGTCGCGATAAAGGCCGTCGGGCTCTTGATCCGGCCGGCAACGGCGAGGCTCTTGGTTTTTTCATCCACCCGGTGATCGCGGTGGATAGGGACAATGATGGGGTCATCGGCCTTGTCGATGCCCAGATATGGACGCGGCCGAATTTGGCGGCGCCCTTGGCGCATCGTCGGGAACGGTATCTTACGGCCAAGGTACGGTGATAGATGGCGGTAGCGACGCCGTTACTAAAAATTCGCCGTACCGGCTTTTCGCGGCAATCCTGGTCCTGATCCGTGTCCATTGTTTCGCTATTGTTTCGCCATCGGTTTGGGCGCGTGCTGATGGCGTCGCGGGCGGCGCGGCTGGCCCAGTGCTCAGCCAGAAAGATCACTGGTTTTCGTCGTGATGAACGAAAACGATCCCATCAGTCTCCCGCTGTTCAGGCGAACGGGCCTAAACCGCGCGACCCCGACAGGGTAAATTCACGATATTGATTTATTCCCGAATCGCGCCCACACGGCGTTTGCCGCGCGGACGGCCCGGCGCGTCATGTCAGATCAAAGAGGAAATGCGCTGGCGTTAAATCGATTCCTCGATCCACTCCTGGATTTTCCCCTTGGGCAAGGCGCCGACCTTCATGGAGGCAACCTCGCCATCCTTGAACAACATTAAGGTGGGAATGCCGCGAACGCCGTATTTCGCGGGAATGGATGGGTTATCGTCAATATTGACCTTGGCAATGGTCACCCGATCACCCATTTCCGCCGCGATGTCTTCCAGGGCGGGGGCGATCTGCTTGCAGGGTCCGCACCATTCGGCCCAGAAATCAACCACAACGGGACCTTCGGCCTTGAGGACGTCGCTCTCGAACGAATCGTCGGATACGGCTTTCGTGGTCATGACAGTTTCCAATCTTCTTATCAGCTCTTAGTCAACTTGCTATCAGCATGTATTTTTTTATGGCGGTTTCTACGCGGCCGCCCCTGAACCGCGTCAATACAACACCTCAGCCTAAAAAGGTAGGTAGCGGGAGGGGTTCCGTCAAGGTGCATGTGCACTCAATTGATCATCTTCAATAGCCATCAAACGCGGCCCATCGGTCCATAACAGGGCGCAACGCACTGTTTTTTCGGGGTAAATGTCCCTCAAGGCGGCGCGATAGCTGGCCAATTGGCGCAAATAAGCCCGATCCACGTCGCCGGTCCGCCGGGGCGGCGGTCGATTTGTTTTATAGTCCACAACCAAAACTTCCGAATCAGTGACCGCCAGACGGTCAACCACGCCGCTGATCACCCGGCCCGCGATCAGCCCCGTCAGGGGCACTTCGGCGCGGGAGCCTGGACCGAACAGGGCCGCGAAATCCGGGTGGTTCAGCACCGCCAGGGTTTCCGCCAGGATCTCCGCCTGCTGGTCGGGCTCCAGAACATGGGCAGGCAGGGCCAGATAGCGGGCGGCGGCATCCCGGCGCTGCTCCCGTGGCAGATCGGGCAGGGTCTGCAACAGACGGTGGATGTGGTTACCGCGGCGGAAGCGGGCCTGACCGTCATCGGCCAGGGGGCTGGCGGGCCCGGCCTCGGGCACCGCCGGCCTGGACGGTACCAGGGGCCGGGGCGGCAGCGGCTCCACCGGGGCGGGCCGACCGGCCCAGGGCGGCAAGGGCACGGCCGCCAATTCCGCGGCGGCCGCCGCGGGGGGCGGGGCGGCGCCCTGTTCGTTGCGCAGGCGCAGACCGCCCGGCAGCTCGGCCGGCTGTTCGATTTCCGGCATGGCCGCCAGGGCCCGCCAGGCCATGTCGTACCAGCAATGCGCCTTGCGCCCGGCCTTGCCCTCGAAACCGCAAATATACAGCCGGTCCGCCGCCCGGGTCAGGGCGACATAAAACAGACGCCGGTATTCCCGATCCCGCTCCGCTTCGGCCAAATTGCGGGCCTGGGCCATGATTTCCTCCTCCATTGCGCGGATCGGCGCCCACAAAGGCGTAATCTGCGGAGTAATCTGCGGAGTCGACTGCGGGGTCGATTGGGGGGTCGACCGTGATGTCGATTGGGGCGCGAAATTATCTTTCCCCGTATCGGGCCACAGCAGAGCCGGCGTGCGTTCGGGCACCCGCACCGTATCGGCGAGAAAAACAATGGGCGCCTCCAAGCCCTTGGCGCCATGCACGGTCATCACCCGCACCTCGTTCCGGCCCTGGTCCAGGTCGCGCTTCACCTCCGTTTTGCCGCGCTCCAGCCAGTGCAGAAAACCCTGCAGGCTGGGTGCGTTGTCCCGTTCATAAGACAGGGCGAGATCAAGGAATTCGTTGATGGGATCGTTGGCGTCAGGGCCCAGGCGGGACACGATCGCCCGCCGCCCGCCGCCGGCGCCCAATAGTTCGGCATACAATTCGAACGGCGGCGCGAAATCCACCCGGCCCAGTAAGTCCGAGAGAAATCGGCAAGCGGCGCTGTCGGGCCGCCCCCGCAATGCCGACCAAAGCGTGCCGGGCCGCTCGTGGCCCAGATCGAACAGTTGTTCGTCGTCCCAGCCGACCAGGGGGCCTTTCAGGACGACGGCCAGGTTCAGGTCATCCTCGGGCAGCAACAGGAAATGCCCCAGGGCAACCAGGTCCATCACCGCCAATTGCTCCATCAGGACCATGCGGTCGACGCCCGCCACGGCGATGCCCTTGCGTTTCAGGGCCCGCACCATGGCCTCGACAAAGCCGGCCCGGCGCTGCACCAGGATCAGGATGTCGCCCGGCCCCACCGCCCGGCCCTTGGCCTCCAGCATCTCACCGCTGTTGAGCAATTGTTCGATCCGGTCCGCGATGCGTCCGGCCAGGCGGGCCACCGGGGTATGCTGGTACAGCTGTTTGATGGGCGGGGCCCAGGGCGGCTGTTGTTCCACCTCCTGTGGCTGTTCCGTTGGCCAGATTTCCACCAGGCCGCCATCAGTGGCGCGGTTGGGGATGTGGCGCACATCGTCTTCGCCGGCATCCTCGCCGGCATCCTTAGCGGCATCGAAAATAAGACCGTCGCGGGCATCGGGGGGGGCAAAGATGGCATCGACGGCGCGCAGCACCGCCGGGGTGGAGCGGAAGGACAGCGCCAGTTCCACCGGTTGCCAGCGCCGTTTGGCCGCCCCCACCCGGGCCGCGAAATGCTGGCGCATGGCCTGAAAGGCCGCTGGGTCGGCCCGCTGGAAGCTGTAGATGGATTGTTTGACATCGCCCACCGCGAACAGGGTACGGCCCGACGCCAGCAGGCTGTCGTCGCCGTCTTCAAAGGCTCCCTCGCCGGTGAAGAATTCGTCCGCCAGGGTGCGTACCACCTGCCATTGTTCGGGATTGGTATCCTGGGCCTCGTCGATCAGAATATGCTCCAGCCCGCCGTCCAGCTTGTACATCACCCACTGGGTCGAGGTGCCGCCCGACAGCAGCGCCCCGGCGCGCAGCACCAGGTCGTCGTAATCCAGCAGGGCGCGGCGTTGTTTCTCCGCCCCATAGGCCGCGATCAGGCGGGCGCCCAGGGCCAACAGCATCCCCGTCGCCGCGCCGACACGGGCGGCGTTGCGGCGTTGGCGAACGGCGTCCAGGCGGGCCGTCTCGGCCTCGATCTGCGCCAGGCCGCCGGGATGGTCCGCCATGGTCTGCTTGGTCAGGGGCTTGGCATAGGGCCCCCCTCGGCCGCTCTCGGTGAAATAGCCCCCTAAATAGGCATCGAACCGCGCCGGTCTTTCGTCGGGCACCTCCAGCCAGGCGGCGATGGCCTGGCCATGGCGGCATTCGTTTTTGCCCCCCGCCTGCATGGCCTCGGCCAGCTCGTACAGCGCCGCGCCGGGGAAGTTTTCCTCGACCGAGGCCTCTCGCAGAATACTGTCTTCGTTTTCGCCCTCCGCCAACCCCAAGGTCCGGCGCACTTGGGCCAGCAGACCATCCAGGCCGCCGGTCCGGTCCAGCAGCCGTTGCAAACGCCCCCGGTCGGCGGACAGGGCGGTCATCAGGCCGCCGAATGTCTCGGGATCCACCAGGGCCATGAGGGCGGCCACCAGGGGTTCGGGTGTTTCGGCATCCTGCTCCAAAACCGTTTGCAGGGCCGCTCCCAACACCTCCGCCGCCTGGCGTTCGTCCATGACCTGGAAATGCGGCGCGATGCGGGCCTCCAGGGGGAAGCGCCGCAGCAGGGCCTCGCAAAAGGAATGGATGGTCTGCACCTTCAGGCCGCCCGGCGCATCCAGCACCCGGGCGAACAGACGCCGGGCCAGCTCAAGGGTCTGGTCCTGATAACTAAGGCCGGTCAGGTCCGCCAAGGCCTGGCGCAATCCTTGGTCGCTGGCCACGGCCCATTGGCCCAGGCGGTCATGCAGGCGGTTGGCCATCTCGGCCGCCGCCGCCTTGGTGAAGGTCAGGCACAGAATGCGTTCGGGCGGGCAGTCCATCAGCAACAGACGCAACACCCGGTCGGTCAGGACATGGGTCTTGCCGGTCCCGGCGGAGGCGGTGACCCAGGCGGAGAGTGCCGGATCGGCGGCCAGGCGTTGATGTTCCGTGGCGCGCATGGCCTAGAAATCCCCCGGCCCGCCGGCGGACCATTCCTTGATCCGCGCCAGGTGGTCATAGTCGGAAAAGCGCGGCGCGATGGCCGGACGCGGCCGGGCCAGATAGGCGGTGTCGGGGTCATCAAACTTGGCAATCAGGTCGATCAGACCGGCGCGCGCCTCGCGCGCCAAATCGCCGCCGGGGGTTTTGATGTTGCGTATCTGGCCCGGCTCCCGCCCGCCCGAGACCCGCCAATAGCTTAACTGCGCGGCCTCCCCCCCCGGCACATTGGCAAAGCCGCCGGCCAGGGCGATGGCGGCCTCCAGGGGCAATTGCGGCGCTTCCCCGCGCTGCAGCTCGCCCTCGTTGGGCACCACGCCGGTCTTGTAATCGATGATGCACAGGCTGCCGTCGGCCAGCCGGTCGATGCGGTCGGCGATGGCGGTCAGGGTGAAGTCCCCGGCCGGGCCCGGCAGGATCAATTCGCCCTTGGCTTCCGTGACCAGGGGCCGGATGTCAGGCCGGCGCCGGGCCTCCTGGGCCAGGAACCATTCGGCGATGCGTTGAAAGCGCGGCCACCAGAAGGCGCGGACGCCGGGACGTTCCAGCATCTCGCCAAAGGCGGCGCGGCCCATCTCCAGCAGCTCGGGCAAGCCGTCGGCTGGCAATTCGTCTGGGTTGGCGGCGGCGAATTTTTCCAGGGCCTTGTGCACCGCATTGCCATAGTCGGCGGCGCCGGGATCGGCGGCGATGGGGTCCAGGGCGCGCAGTTTCAGGATATGTCGGGCATAGACCGCATAGGGGTCGCGGATCCAGGTTTCCACCTGGGTCACCGACAATTTTCGCGGCCGGGCCGCCACCGGGGGTTTGCATTCAGGCGCCGGTATCGGGCGCGGCGGGCCGGCGTCATCCAGGTGGCCATGCCAACCACGCAGGTCCCGCGCCCGCCCCGTATCCAAACGCAGCCCGGCGGCCAATAGAACCTGTTCCAGACGCAGCAGCCAGCGCGACGGCACCGTGGGCGTGCCCTCAACCTTGGCGGCGCGGGTCAGCACCACGTCTCCGCCGCAGGCCGCCTGAAAGAAATCGTGGGCCGCCTGGCCGATCCGCTGTTCCGGGCTGGGCAGGCCAAGGCGGGCCGCCATGGGCCGGCTTAACCAGGCATCGGCCTCCGCCCGGCCCGGCCAGGTGCCTTCGTTCAATCCGCCCAGCAAGATCAGATCGGCGCTTTGCATGCGCGCCTCCAACGGCCCCCAAATGTGCAGGCGCGGGTGCAGACCATAGGCCGGACGCACCGCCTGGCCGACCATCAGGCTGTTCAACAGGGCCGGGTAGCCCGGCCCCGCCATGTTCGGCAGGCCGGCGGCGGCGGCCAGCAGATCGGCGATGAAGCGCATGGCGGCCTCGCCCGCCTCGCCCGCCCATAACTGACATTGGCCCTGCTCATCCCGCGCCAGCCATTCGGCGAATTCGATGTGGGACTGTAGCAATTCCACCAGGGATGTCTCCGCCTGTTGGCACAGGGCCAGGGCCGCCCCGCCCCGAACGGACAAATCATCCAACAACGCGCGGGCCGGGAGCGAGTCCTCGCGGCTGGTCGCCAGGGCGGCAGCCAGCCCGGCAATACCGGGCCCGGGCCGGGGACCGCGCAGGGCCAGGCGGTCCAGATCCCGGGCCGCCCCGCGCAATACGCCATGGTGCCGCCCGCCCCGGGCCAGGGGGTGTTTCAGGGCGGCCAGAAAGGCGACCGGATCAAGCCCACCGCCCAGCATCTCGGCCGTCAGGCGCAGGAACGATCCGGGCGGCGTGGCGGCCAGGGGAAGGCCGGCGGAATCGTCCACCGCGACCTCCCACCGGCGCAATTCCGCCCCGACCCGCCGCGCCAGGCCCCGGTCCGGAGTGATCAGGGCGGCGGTGCGTTCCGGTGTTTCCAACACCTGGCGCATGGCAAGGGCGATGACGCCGGCTTCTTCAATCGGATCGGCGCAATCGATCCGCACCAAGCCCGCCGCCGCCCCCTCCCCAAGGGTTGGCAGGTGGCGCCGCAGATAACGCCATTGATCCGTGGTTTCCGTCGGGCGCAGCGCCTCCCGCAGCAAAGTATGACGCGGCCCCTCACGGGCGGCCTCGGTCCAGGGCCGCACCTGGTCCCGATCCACGCCGATCGTCGCCAGCAATTGGCGCAGGCCGAATTGCGCGTGGCTTTGATCCACCGCGGCCCAGGTTGCTTCATCGGCGTGCCGGTCCAGTCCCGGCAGCACCACGGCGCCATTGTCCAGCTGGGCGACCAGGGCAATCAAGGCCTCGGTGGCGGGGATGGAGCCGGTGGAACCGGCGATGACGATGGGATCGGCGGGGGGCGTTTGCCGCCAGCGATCCGTCTGGGCCCGCAGCACGGCGTTGCGGCGCTGACCGGGGTCCATGCAGCCTTCCGCCGCCAGCAGCGTCTGCCAGGGGTCGGCCAGCAAATTGAGGAATTCGAGAGTTTCCTGCCAATGGGCCGCCAGGTCATCGGGCACCAGGTCTTCCAGGGCGTCGAGGGGCACGTCCTCGGTCTGCAAGCGGTCCAAAAGGCCGGCCAACTCGCGGGCCAGGGGGGCTGACTGGGCCGGATCAATGCCCCGGTCGCGGGCGATCAGATGCAGCAGCAAGAGCTGCCGGCGCAGGGCCGTGATGGCCGGCGGCAGGGCCAGCAGATCGTCGCCGGCGGCGGAATATTGCGGCGGGTCGAGCAACAATTCATCCTCGTCCACGTCGCCGATCGCCTGCATGCGGGGCAACACCATGGCGCGGCCGGCGGTCCGGCGCAAAAAGCCGTCGCGCACCGCGCGAATGCCCCGCCGTGTCGGCAGCAACAGGGTCAGGCGGCCCAGATCAAGGGGATCGGCGCCGTACCGTGTCAACAAACCCGCCACCAATTGGTCGGCAAACCCCGTGCCGGGGTCAATGGTGAAGACGTTGGGGCCAGCCGTCATTGAATTAACCCCGCAAGGCCCGCTCGGCCGCGGCCAGGCCCTCGGGCCGGTTCAATTCCATCCAGCCGCCTTCATGGCGCAGGCCGAACAGGCGGTTGTCCCGGCCGGCCCGGTCATAGATGCGGTTGAGCGAAAACGCCCCGGTTGGACAGTCCCGGAACAGTCCCGGTGCCAGGATCTGAATACCCGAATGGATGAAGGGCGCGACCCGGCCCTCGCCCCGGCGGCGCAACCGGCCGTCATCCAGCATGGTGAAATCACCCACGCCTTGGTAGCCGATGGCGCCCACCGTGGGCTGCAGCAACAACAGCGCGTCCATGATCGAGGGCTCGAACCGGGCCGCCATGGCGGCCAGGGAATTGCCCCTGTCGTCAAACCAAAGAACATCGCCATTGATCACAAAAAACGGCTTATCACCCAGCAGTGGCAAGGCCCGCGCCACGCCGCCGCCGGTTTCCAGCAAGCCGCCGCTTTCATCGGAATACTGTATTTCCAGATCTGCGCGGGCCTCCAGATGGCGGCGCAATATTTCGCCTTCGTGGTGCAGATTGACAACCACCCGCTCAATACCGGCATCGCGCACCCGGTCCAGAACCCGGTCGATGATGGCGCGTCCCGCCACCGACAGCAAAGGTTTCGGGCGGGACGCGGTCAAGCGGCCCATGCGCCGGCCAAGCCCGGCGGCCAGGATCATTGCGGTGCGTGGTATCTCCACAGAGCGGTCAACCCAACAGGAAAAGGAATCAGTTGCGAAGTGTGCGGCCTGCGATGCCGGGGATCAATCTTGAAATGCGTTACCGCCACCAGCCTAGAGCGTGGCCCGAACCTGTTGCTGGTAGAGCTGAAACGCCTTGATATTGGTGGAAACCAGCAAGACCCAGCCGGCCAGGCCATAGACCGATGCCAGACCGATGGCAATCGGCCATGACGGGGGCAGAACCGTGCCCATGAACATCAATGTCATGGGCACCACCACGGTCACCGAAGTGGTCAGCAAATAGACCACGCCCAGCATGACCCGGGCCCGGTTCCGGCCCGTATAGGCGAAATACCAAACCAGGATCAACAGCACCGAAAAGAACATGCCGATCACATAGGCGACATTAATCTCGCCCCGCTCCATGCCGATGGGCAATCCTTCCGTCATCAGGCGCCGCATATTGACCAGGGGAATGGCCACCACCAGCGAAAGCACGGCGAACGTGACCCGCCGGCCCCAAATTTGCGGTTCGGTCATGACAATGTTTAAGCTTTTGTCTTCATTGACATTATTCATATGAATACTCTGACAGCTCCGGCACCGTCACCGAGATATGGCGCTTTCCAATAGGGGCCGCAATGTTACACTTCAATTGGTAAACAGTGAGTGACGGCCATCACCCGACGAAAAGGTCGGCGACAAAGGGAAATTGACCTTGAATAATACTTCGGAGACACCACAAAGACGCATTCTGGTCACCGGCGCGGCCAGCGGTATCGGGGCCGCCCTGTGCCGCCGTCTGGCCGCCCCCGGCGTGACGTTATTCATGCACACAAGGGCCAACCGGGCCGCGGTCGAAGCGGTGGCGGAGGCCGTCGCAAAAAAGGGCGGCAGCAGCGAGATTTACTACGGCGACCTGGCCGAGGCAGCCGTGGCCGGCGATCTTATTCAGGCCATCGCGGCGACGGGTGGCCTGGACGGCCTGGTGGCCAACGCCGGTTTCGCCAACAAGACACCGCTGGCCGAATTGGATGACGCGACCCTGGCGCAGTCTCATGCGGCCATGCCGGCGGCCTTTCACCGCCTGTGCCGGGCCGCGCGGCCCTTGCTGCAGGCCGCCGGCAAGGGCCGGGTGGTGGCGGTGTCCTCGTTCGTGGCCCACCGGTTTCAACTGGGTGATGTCGCCATGCCGGCCAGTGCGGCGGCCAAAGCGGCATTGGAAGCCCTGGCCCGGGCCCTGGCGGTGGATCTTGCGCCCCATGGCGTGACGGTCAATTGCGTGGCGCCCGGCTATATCAAGAAGGACCCCGGCGCCCATGCGGCCCTGGGCGCGGGAAATCTCAGCCGGGCCCATGACCGTATTCTGTTGGGCCGCCTGGGCGAGCCGGACGAAATCGCCGCCCTGATCGAATTTCTGCTGTCGCCCTCGGCGGCCTATATCACCGGCCAAACCATTCACGCGGACGGTGGGCTAGGCCTTTAAATCTTCTGCCGAATCCCTGGTAAAATATTCCGCGCCGGCGTTGCTGCAATGGCCGGCGATGGCGCTTCGGACTTGGGGAATGACCGCCAGGGGCAGATCGTGGCCCATGCCTTCGATCACCGTTATCCTGCCATTGGGCACGCAATTGGCGGTATCCCGACCGTGTTCAACGGATACCAGCGGATCAACGGAGCCGTGGATATCTGGGTGGCAAATTGGTCGATCTGGCCAATGTCAAAGTACCGCTATTGCATGCGGTGGCCGAGTTCGACCACATCGTACCCTACCAAGCGGCCAAAGCCCTGATCGCCTGCATCGGTAGCGAGGATAAGACGGAAGAGATGATGAAGGGTGGTCATGTCAGCTTGGTGGCCGGCAAAAATGCGGTCCGCCGTTTGTGGCCGCGTATCAGTGAATGGTTAGGTGAACGATCACAATGGCGAATTCTGCGACGAAATCCGCGACAACAACGGCAAAAGCATATGCGGTCCGCTACCCGCGCACGGCTGAACTCCACGACCTGACCATCACCTTGCGGCAAATGACGGCGGATGACAAAGACAAATTCGTCGCCTTTGGCAATGGCCTGTCGGAGCACGACCGGCTGTTTCTGCAACGTGATATCACCCAATCCGCGATTGTGACGAAATGGCTGGCCGAAATGGATGATCGCGGCATTGTCGCCATCATGGCCCTGGCCGATGACACAATGGTGGGCTATGGCATGGTCGTCCCATCAACCGAGATTTGGTCAAAACATGTGGCGGAAATTCGCATCGCCGTGGCGCCCCAGGCCCGTGGCAAGGGATTGGGCCGGTTTTTGGCGCAGGAAGCCTTCGCCGTGGCCCTGGCCTGTGATGTGGAAAAGATGATGGCTCGCATGACGCCGGACCAGAAAGGCGCCGTCGCCGCGTTCGAGGGTTTGGGCTTTCGTGCGGAAGGGCTGTTGCGCGATCACATGATCGACCAGGACGGCAACCGTCATGACTTGTTGATTATGGGGCACGATGTGCAACGGTTTCAGAGCACCATGCAGTCCTACGGCATGGACGAGGCCCTGGCATAAAAACTAATTGTTCGGCTCAAGCTTCGTTCCAACTTCGCTCCAACTTCGTACTAACTTCGTTCAAGGGCTCGTGATCGCATGTGATTGGCCTTGTCCGGGACGAGGGGCCAAATTGCACTCGCACAGCTAACTCGCACAGCTAACTCGCACAGCTAAAAATGCACTCGCAAAAAAACCTGCCTTGGAGGCTTTTCCCTATGTCGAACCCAACTGCAAAAATAAAAATCATTCTTGGCTCCGTCGCTATCGCCGCCATGACCGCCACGGCGACCCTGCCAAGCGCCCTGGCAGCCTGCGCGCCGAAGAAAACCTGCAACCCCTGCGCCGCCAAGAAAGGCTGCGGCGGTTGCAATCCCTGCCAGGCTAAAAAAGGCTGCGGCGGCTGCAATCCCTGCGCCGCCAAAAAGAATTAGGCTCCAGCGCAACAAAAAACCCCGCCGCGCGATCATCGCGGCGGGGTATTTCTTTGTCTGAAGCTTTTTGAAAAGACGCGCTACTGCGCGGCGGACGCGCCTTTCTGCTTCAACTGCATTTCGGTTTCGTCCAGGGCCCGGGTGAAGCGATCGAACAATTCATCAATCTCCTCTTTGTTGATGATCAGGGGTGGGCAAAAGCCGAGAATATCGCCCGGCATGGCGCGGGTGATCAGACCGTGTTCCTGGGCCGCGTTCTGGATCAGGGCGCCGATCTTGGCGGCCGGGTCGTAGGACCGCTTGGTCGCCTTGTCGGCGACGATCTCCACGGCGCCAACCAGTCCCACGCCGCGGGCATCGCCGACCATTGGGTGATCGGCCAATTGCGCTATCCTGCTTTGGAAATGCGGCGCCATGGCCCTGATGTGGCCGATGATATCCCGCTCCTTCATGAGCTTTTGCGCCCGCAGGGCCACCGCCGCGCAGGCCGGATGGGCCGAGTAGGTATAGCCGTGGCCGAACAGTCCCAGTTTTTCGGAATTGCCGCGCAGGCCCTGATAAATCTCCTCGCTGATCATGACGGCCGAGATCGGCAGATAAGCCGACGACAGGGCCTTGGCGCAGGTCAGGATGTCGGGCTTGATGTCATAGGTCTGGCTGCCCCACATATTGCCCGTGCGGCCGAAACCACAGATCACTTCGTCGGCGATCATCAGCACGTCGTACTTTTTCAGAACCGCCTGGATTTTTTCGAAATAGGTCTTCGGCGGCAGGATCACGCCGCCGGCGCCCATCACCGGCTCGGCGATAAAGGCAGCCACGGTCTCGGGGCCTTCTTCCAGGATCATGTCTTCCAATGCCTGGGCGCAGCGGGAGGCGAATTCTTCTTCCGACTCACCGTCTTCGGCGCCGCGATAATAATCCGGCGTCATGGTGTGGCGGACAAAATCCAGGGGCAGGTCAAAATCCGCCTGGGCATAGGGCAGGCCGGTCAGGCTGCCGGAGGCGACGGTGACGCCGTGATAGCCGCGCAGGCGCGAGATGAATTTCTTCTTCTTTGGCGTGCCCCGGGCGTTGTTGAAATACCACACCATCTTGACTGCCGAGTCGTTGGCTTCCGAACCGGAGTTGGCAAAAAATACCTTGGAAAATTCGACCGGCGCAATTTCCTTCAGCAACTCGGCCAGATCAATGGCCGGATGCACCGACTTGCCGCCAAAGCCTTGATAATAAGGCAGGGTCTGCAATTGTTCCGTCGCCGCGTCGACCAGCTCCTGTTCGCTGAACCCGAAGGAGGCGCACCACAGGCCGGCCAGCCCCTCGATATATTCCTTGCCGCTTTCGTCGGTGATATAGATGCCCCGGCCCTTGGTGACGATATGCGGGCCGGTGACCTCGTGGGTCGCCAGGTTGGTATAGGGGTGCAGATAATGGGCGATGTCCCGGCTTTCCGCCGAATTGCCGCGATCGGTCATATTTTCGTTTCCTCTTCAGGCGCGCTGTCGAATTGAGGCCAATTGCCGTGGAATTAAGTTGGGTCTATTTCACGCCTTCTTGCCGGCAAAGTCAAAGCTTGTGGCAGCTTGTGGCCGGGCGGTCGCGGTTTCTTGAAGCTACCCGTTGCGGAATTGTATAGGTAAAGTGACGGCGATTTGATAGAGGAAACAACATGCATTTAGAGACCCAGGCAGGGGATCGGATCTTCCTAGAAGAGGTCGAGGATTTTCTGGCCGACCACCTGAGCCCCGAGTTGCGTCAGGCCGGACGGCGGACCATGGGCATCTGCAGTCCCCACGACGCCAATCAGGCCTGGCAGAAGATTCTCCATGCCAAGGGCTGGGCCGCGCCCAGTTGGCCGGTGGAACATGGCGGACCCGGCTGGACCGCCACCCAGCGGCACCTCTTTGCCACCGCCTGCCATCTGGCCCACGCCCCCCTGCTGGCGCCCATGGGGCTGGACATGGTCGGCCCGGTCATCATGGGCCACGGCAGCGCGGAACAAAAAGCCTTCTACCTGCCGCGTATCCTGACGGCGACAGATCGCTGGTGCCAGGGCTATTCGGAACCGGGTTCGGGTTCGGACCTCGCCTCGTTGCAAACCCGCGCCGTCGCCGACGGCGATGACTACATCATCAACGGCACCAAGATTTGGACCACCTATGCCCAATACGCCAACCGCATGTTCTGCCTGGTCCGCACCGCGACAGAGGGCAAGCCGCAGGCGGGCATCTCTTTCGTCCTGCTGGAAATGGACAGTCCCGGCATCACGGTGGAGCCTATTATTTCCATGTCCGGCAATCACGATATCAATCAGGTCTTTCTCGACGATGTGCGGTTGGCGAAGGCAAATCTGGTCGGGGCGGAAAACGACGGCTGGAGCGTGGCCAAATACCTCCTCGAATTCGAGCGCGGCGGCCGGGCCTGGGGGGCGCGGCTGCGCGGCGCCATGGCGGGACTGCGGGAATTGGCGGCAGCACGGGGGCTGGACCAAGGATCGGATCGAGGGCTGAATGGGGGCGCCATGGGGCGGCGCCTGGCGGCGTTGGAGGTGGAGATCCGGGCGGTGGAGATCACCGAACAGCGGGTCATCGCCGAATTACAAAATACCGGCCGCATGGGCCCGGCATCCTCCCTGCTGAAACTCACCGCCGGCGATGCCCTGCAAGCCATCACCGAATGCAGTGTCGAGGTGATCGGCGCCTATGCCGCCCCCCATCAGCCGGAGGCGCGGGCCTGGGGCAGCAATATGGCACCCATCGGGCGGGCTGACGAGCTGGTGGTCATGGGCTCCTACCTGGACCTCCGCGCCCGCTCCATCGCCGGCGGGAGCAACGAAGTACAGCGGAATATCATGGCAAAGCTGGTTCTGGGCATGTAATAAAGAGGACAGGCGTATTTGGGAGAGCGATCTTATGGATGTGAACATGTCGGCGGACGAGACCGCCTTTCGCGACGAAGTCAGGGCCTTTTTTGACGACAAGTTGACCCCCGACATGCGCGACGCATCCAATTTGACCTCCGGCGTGTTTGCCGAGATGTCCATTGGCCGGCGCTGGCACAAGGCGCTTTACGAACAGGGCTGGATTGCCCCTTCCTGGCCGGAAGAGCATGGCGGCACGGCCTGGAGCCCGATGCAAAAGTATATCTACGATTCAGAGGCCGGCGCCTCCGGCGTCCCGCGCCTGTTCTCCATGGGTCTGCGCATGGTCGGCCCGGTGATCATGAAATTCGGCACGGAGGGGCAGAAAAACTATTACCTGCCCCGCATTTGTTCCGGCGAGGATACCTGGTGTCAGGGCTATTCCGAGCCGGGCTCCGGCTCCGACCTGGCCTCGTTGCAGACCCGCGCCATTGTTGACGGCGAGCATTATGTGGTCAACGGCACCAAGATCTGGACCACCGGCGCGCAATTCGCCGACCGCATGTTCTGCCTGGTCCGCACCTCGACGACAGGCAAGAAGCAGGAAGGCATCTCCTTCATCCTGATCGACATGGATACCCCGGGCATCACCATCGAGCCGATCATCACCATGGCCGGCGATCACGAGGTCAACCAGGTCTTTTTCGACGACGTGCGCGTGCCCATCGCCAACCGGGTGGGGGCGGAAAACGACGGCTGGACCGTGGCCAAATACCTCCTCGAATTCGAACGCGGCGGGGCGGCCTACGCCACCACCTTGGCCGCCGCTCTGGAAAAACTGCGCGCCATTGCCGAGGCCGAGCGCACGGACGGCGGCCGTCTGATTGATGCGCCCGCCTTTGCCGCCAAGCTGGCCGCCCTGGAAGTGAAACAGCGGGCAGCCCAAGCCACGGAACACCGCATCATGTCCGATATCGCCCAGCGGGGCCGGCCGGGGCCGGCGTCATCAATGATGAAATTGGTCGGCTCGGAAACCAACCAGGCCATTTCCGAACTGGCGGTGGAGGCGACGCAATATTACGCCGCCGCCTATCAACCGGAAGCCCGCGTGCCCGGCAATAATATCGAACCGATCGGCCCGGCGGCGTCCGTACCGGTGATGCCGAAATATCTCAACTACCGTGCCGCGACCATTTATGCCGGTTCCTCGGAGGTGCAGCGCAATATCATCTCCAAACTGGTTTTGGGGCTGTAATCGCCATGGATCTGGACCTGCAGCCCGAAGACCTGTCTTTCCGAGATGAAGTCCGTGCCTTTCTGGCGGAAAACCTCACGGATGAAATGCGCGAGGCGAACCACCTGAGCGGCGGCTCGTTCGATGATT
Organism: Alphaproteobacteria bacterium; assembly: GCA_046582635.1. GTDB lineage: Bacteria > Pseudomonadota > Alphaproteobacteria. The sequence goes on along the minus strand of JAYGEA010000142.1, from coordinate 1,449 downwards.
TCGACGTCAGCTTCCGCTGGTTTCATGTGCTGTCGAAAAAGGGCTGGGTGGCGCCCTCCTGGCCCAAGGAACATGGCGGCGCCGCCTGGACGCCCATGCAGAAGTATATCTACAGCACGGAAGCGGCCAAGGCCGGCACGCCGTCCTATTTCGCCATGGGCATTTCCATGGTCGGGCCGGTGATCATGGGCTTCGGCACGGACGCGCAAAAGGCGCATTATCTGCCCCGCATCCTCTCGGGCGAAGATATCTGGTGCCAGGGCTATTCGGAACCGGGCTCGGGCTCGGACCTGGCTTCGTTGCAGACCCGGGCGGTGGCGGATGGCGATGACTATGTCATCAACGGCACAAAAATCTGGACCACCGGGGCCCATCTCGCCAACCATATTTTCTGCCTGGTGCGCACGGCGGACACGGAGGTGCGCCAGGAAGGCATCAGCTTCCTGCTGTTCCCCATGGACACGCCGGGCATCTCCCTGAAACCGATCATCAACATCGCCGGCGAACATACCTTCAACCAGGTGTTTTTCGATGATGTACGGGTACCGCAATCGGGCCGCCTGGGCGCCGAGAACGAGGGCTGGACCGTGGCCAAGTACCTGCTGGAGTTCGAGCGTGGCGGCAGCGCCCATGGTGCCGCCGTTGCCGCCTCCCTGTCGACATTACGCCAGGTTGCGGCGGGGGAGACCCTGGAAAATCCCCTGTTCGCCCATAAGGTGGCGGCGGCGGCGATCCAGCAGCAGGCGGCCGAATACACCGAACACCGCATCATCGCCGACATCGCGCGCCAGGGCCGGCCAGGCACTGAGTCCTCCATCATGAAAGTCATGGGCTCGGAAACCAATCAGCGGATCACCGAGCTGGCGGTGGAGGCCCTGAACTACTATGCGGCACCCTACCAGCCGGAGGCGCGAAAGCCGGGCAGCAATGTTGCCCCCATCGCACCAGCGGTCGGGGTGGCGGCGGTGGCCAAATACCTGCACCTCCGCGCGGCGTCCATCTACAGCGGTTCCAACGAAATCCAGCGCAACATCATGGCCAAACGGGTGCTGGGCCTTTAGGCGGTTGGTCGCCAATTTGCTTCGTGGCCCTGGATTGCCGGGTCAAGCCCGGCAATGACGAAGTGGGCGTATTTTCAGTTAAATGCAGCCAAATATGTCATGCCCGGACTTGATCCGGGCATCCAGGGTCACGAGACATTCAACTGAAATAATTGTTCAGACTTCGCTGTCGCGGCAGGCCGACACTTAAACCGGAAAGCAGTGGGCTCGACCCACTGCTCTGCGGCACTCCATGTTGACCCAGGCGCGGGCCTCAACGGTTTGGAAAACAGCTATCCACCCGTTCCATGATCTCCGCCGGTAGCGGCCCCGCAGCAGCCGCCGCGAGGCATTCGGATAGTTCTTCCCGGTTCTTCACGCCCAGCACCACCGTGTCCACGCCGGGCAG
>JAYGEA010000322.1:0-20303 GCA_046582635.1 Alphaproteobacteria bacterium | reverse complement strand
TGCAATTCCATTTCCATCATCCTTCCGAGCACGCCATGGACGGCCGCCGGTTCGACATGGAATGCCATCTTGTGCACATCAATGACGCCGACATGCTGGCCGTCCTCGGGGTCTTTATCGAGCCGGGGGCCGGGAACAACGTGTTGGCCCCGGTCTGGCGGCACATGCCCAATTCCAAGGGCGAGAACATAGTCGGCTCCGTGCATATTAATCCGGTCCATCTGTTGCCGGCCAACCGGCAGCATTTCCGCTATCTCGGCTCGCTGACCACGCCGCCCTGTTCGGAGAAGGTGATCTGGTCCATGAGTTCATCGGCCGAGCAGATGCGCGGTATCGCGGACCGCACCACAGAACGGGTGGCCGCCGTGACCTCCGCCTCGACCCAGGCCAGCTCCAACGTGCAATCCGTGGCCACGGCGACGGAAGAGATGTCGGCTACAGTGCAGGAAATCTCGCGCCAGGTCTCCTCCTCCTCGGAGGTCTCCAACGCCGCGGTGGCGGAATCCCAGCGTGCCACGGAGCAGGTCCAGGGCCCGGCGGCAGCCTCGCAAAAAATCGGCGATGTGGTCAACCTGATCAACGACATTGCAAATCAGACCAACCTGTTGGCCCTGAACGCAACCATCGAGGCGGCGCGGGCCGGCGATGCCGGCAAGGGCTTTGCCGTGGTCGCTTCCGAGGTCAAGAGCCTGGCCTCTCAGACGGCCAGTGCACGGAGGAGATCTCGCCCCAGATTACCGAGATCCAGAACGCCACCGGTTCGGCGGTCTCGGCCATCGAGGGTATCTCCAAGACCATCGCCCAGATCTCCGAGATCGGCAATTCGATCTCGGCCGCGGTGGAGCAGCAAGGCGCTTCGACGCAAGAGATCGTCCGCAATGTGCAGGAGGCCGCCCAGGGTACGGAGGAGGTCACTGTGAACATGGTGGATGTCAAGGACGGCGCCGAGGAGACCGGCGGCGCCGCCAGCCAGGTGCTGGAGGCGACCAACGATCTGTCGAAACAGGCCGTCACCCTGCGTCAGGAAATCGACAAGTTTCTGACCACCGTCCGGGCCGCCTAGATCAAACAGCCTAAAATTGGAATCAATTTTCGGCTGATAATTTGATCGATTTCAGTGAGTTAGCGCAACCTGCGTTCAAAAGAACACAGGTTGCGCTAAACCGGCAAAATCCACGCTACCAGGCAGGCCCCGTCAAATTTGGCGAGGCCTGTCGCGTTTGTGGTGGCGGGCAGTCTGAAATCAACCGAACCTATCAATAGCTGTCGTGGTGGCGCAGCCAGCCCATTTTGTGGCCTTCGGCGACTTCGTCCCGGCCATGGGGCGCCATGTCCATGTAGGCGTAGGCATTGTTCAGCACATCCAGGCCCCGACTGTAGGTGGAATAGGTGTGATAGACCGTGCCGTCGTCGTCCTTGACGAAGGCGGAGGCGCCCGGCGCCTCGTCGGCGGGAAAATTGGTTTCCAGAAAATTGTAGTTCACCTTGTTCTCCGGCTTGTGGTCCGGCCCGAAGCTGACGCCGAAATCCTCGTTGAAGGTACCGCCGAAGGAGGAGACCCACTCGAAGGTCCAACCCATGCGCTGCTTGAACGGCAGGATTTTGGCCAGGGGCGCCCTGGCCACCACCTTGAAGGCAATATCGCGGGCGTTCAGGTGGGGAATGGTGCCATTGAAGCCATCGGCCCAGAAGGAACAGCTGACACAGCCGTTGTCCCAATCCGGCCCCAACATGAAATGCTGCACGATCAACTGAAAATGTCCGTCAAACAAATCCTCTAGGCTGGCCGGCCCCGCCTCGGTCTCGAACACATAATCGGTCTCTATTTTAACCCATGGCAGATCGCGGCGCGCCTGGGCAATGGCGTCCCGTTCCCTGGACAGGGCCTTTTCCCGGCTCAGCAGGTCCTTGCGGGCGGTCAGCCAGTCTTCCCGTGATGCCGTCGCGTGCGTGGCCATGATCTCGTCTCCCTGGTTGGTTGCTGTGCCAGTAAATTTAACCAAATGGTTAAATGATGTCAATATCCACGGCCTCTGATATAATACCAGCCGAGATAAATAATGGAGGCGGCCATGGCGGTGAGCAAGGAGCATAAGGAATTCTTTGCCGTGGATTTTGCCGCGGGCTGGGCCACGCCGCCGGGCTACCCCGACGGCATCCAGGAGAAGATCCTGGCCGGTTCACTGGATGAAGCCAATGGCCGGGGCAGCCGCACCCGCCTGCTGCGCTTCCAACCCGGCGTCTTCACCACCCTCCCCTTCGTGCATGAGCATTGGGAGGAAGTCTATCTGGTCTCCGGCGACCTAATCGTGGGCAACGACGAATTCGGCCAGGGCGGCGAACCGTTCGCCGCCAACACCTACGCCTGCCGCCCGCCCGGTGCCCCCCACGGCCCGTTCAAGTCGGAAGGCGGCTGCGTCCTGTTCGAGATCCACTATTTTGACCCGGCCTGATCCGTCACCAGACGCGCCTCCAGCTCGTGGCGCTGGATCTTGCCGGTGGTGGAGCGGGGGAAGTCGTCGAAATCGATAAAATGCACCGCCTTGGGCAGTTTGTAGCTGGCCAGCTTGCCCTTGCAGGCGCCGAGCACGTCTTCCGCCGTCAGGGCCTCGTCCGTGCGGGCGGCAAAGACCACGGGAACCTCGCCCCAGCGCGCATCGGGCTGGCGCACCACGGCGGCGTCCGAGATCCGGGGATGGGCCAGGATATGCTGTTCGATTTCGGCCGGATAGATGTTCTCACCCCCGGATTTGATCATGTATTTGACCCGGTCGACGAAATCCAGGGTGCCGTCGGGATTGCGTCGGAAGACATCCCCCATGTGAAACCAACCGCCGCGAAAGGCCTCTTCGTTGGCCGCCTCGTTATTCCAATAGCCGCTGAACAATGATGGCCCGCGAATGGCCAGCTCGCCCGGCTCGCCGTCGGGCACATCGTTGTCGTCTGGGTCGACCAGGCGGATTTCGCACAGATCGTTTTGCTGTTTCGACAACGAGGTGGGGGCAATGCCAATACCCACATAATTGCCGGTGGCGGGCGGCATGCCAGTTTCCGTCGAACCGAATGTGTTCAGATAGGGGGCATGCAACAGGGTGGTAATCTCGGCCAGTTGCTGGCGCGGCACCAGATCCGCCATGGCGCCGATCATGCCGATGAATTTCGGCCGCACCTTGCGTTGCTTCAGAACCTCGATGAAATCCATGATCATGCCGGGGATCACGGTCAGATAATGCACCATCTCGGTCTCGATAATATCGACCAGCAATTGCGGCTGATAGCCGTCCACCACCACGACCTTGCCGCCGCGCAGCAGGGTGGCGAAGGTGAAATCGTTGGAGCCCATATGAAACAGCGGCGTCCAGGCCACGAAGGTATCCTTCGCCGGCGCCCCCGTCTCGGCGCCATAAATGCCGGTGCGCGCGATCATGGCGCGGTGGCTGACCAGGGCGCCCTTGGGCAAACCGGTGGTGCCGGAGGTGAAGATGATGATCAGGCCGTCCTCGCCGCCGACAGCCGTCTCCGGCTCCGACCCGGAAGACGCGGCCAGGGCGGCCTCGTAATCTGGGCCGATGGTCAGGTTATAGAGATCGTCCAAAAGCCCGGGCTGGGCGATCAGCATCTTCGGCTCGGTCAGCTCGACACAATGATGCAACTCGAACGGCGAAAGGCGCCAGTTCAGGGCCACGGTGATGGCGCCGATTTTCGCCGCCGCCATGGTAACTTCCACATATTCCAGGCAATTGTGCGCCAGAAGTCCGACGCGGTCGCCCTTATGGACACCCTGAGCCTGCATGACATGGGCCAGGCGGTTAACCCGTTCGTTCAACTGGCTGTAAGTTCGGCTTTGATCATCGCTCTGCAGGGCAATGGCGTCGGGGTTCAGCCCCGCCTGGCTGGCGAACATGCGGCCTACATTACCGCCGCCGGCTTGCCGGATAAGATCGCTCATTTGGTCAGTCCCCGACAGCATTTTCGCCCGCATTTTCGCCCGCATCTTCAACCAGGGCCAACACCCGCGCCGGGCTGCCCGATCCCTGGCGGATCTTCAACGGCGGGGTGATCAGCACCGCGCCTTGCGGCGGCAAGTCGTCCAGATTGGTCAGGGCCGGCAGACCAAAGCGGTTGTTGCCGTGCATGTGGTAATGGCAAGGGAACGGCACGTTGAAATGACCCGCCTGGCCGGCGTCCGTGCCCACCGCCTCGCAGCCGAAGCCGATCACGTCGCGCTCCTCGATCAGCCAGGGGATCAGATCCTCGTGGGGTCCCGGCGTATGGGCGCCCGCCTCGTCCATGTTCATATAGGCCACCCCATCCCGCTTCAATGACCAGTCCGTGCGCATCAACAGCCAGGAGCGGGCAGGGATCTGGCCGTGCGCCACTTCCCAGGCCTCAACCGCGTCCTGGGTCAGCAGGAAATCCGCATCGGCGTCCGCTTGGGCGGAACAATCGATGACACAGGCATGCGCGAGGAATTTCTCCACCGGAATGGTATCGGTGGCGTTTTCCGGCAGATCCTTGCCAGAAACCCAATGGATCGGCGCATCGAAATGGGTGCCCGTATGCTCGCCGCAGGACAGATTGTTCCAATAGCAAAACGGGCCCCGGTGATCGTATTTGGAGATCTCCTCCATGCGGAACGGCCAGGACTGCCCGAATTCGGGCGGCATGACGATGGTGGGCACGTCGGGCTGCAGGGTCATGGTCAGATCCACCACCCGGATACCGCCGCCCGTAATGCCGCCCATGAGCAGGCTTAGCAGACCGCCCTCAGCCATGTGCCGCACCGCTTCTAGAGCTTGATTTCACGCTCGATCTCCTTTGGATTTTCGGCTAGGCGTTCGGCGATCTCTTCCGCCACGGCGCCGATGGCCAGATCCTCGTGGCCTTGTTGCAGGGCTCTGATCACCCGCGCCGCGACCGTATCAGCCCCCAGTTTCGGCGGCGGTACCATCTGGTGCCATTCGTCATCCAGGGGCCCCACATAGGCATTCACCACCCGAATGCCGCCCGACGCCAATTCGGCGCGGAGGCACTGTGCCAGACTGCGGGCGGCCGCCTGGCTGGCGGAATAGGTGCCGAAGGCCGGGTTGTTCACCTGGGCATAGGCCGACAGCACATTGACCCAGGCGCAGGCGCCATGGGCGCCGTCGGCGCCCCGCCCGCGCATGGCCGGCCCGAAGGTGCCGGCCAGGCGCAGCAGGCCGAAATAATGGATGTCCATCTCCTCGCGGCTGACGTTCATGTCCATGCGGTCCACCGCGCCCCCCGGTCGCAGGTGATAGCTGTTGTTGACCAGTATCTCCACCTTGCCGCCCAGGACCGATGCCAGCTCCCCGACACTGTCCGTATCGGTGACGTCGAGGGGAAAAATGGTGACGCCGTCCAGGACCTTGATGGCCTCGAACGCCGGCGCGGCCTTCCACGGCTCGGCCTGGCCCACATAGATCTCCCGCGCGCCGGCGGCCTTGAACGATTGCGCCAAGGCCAGGCCCAAATCTGTCTTGCCGTTGACGATCAGGACCCGGCGGCCCTTGGGATCCATGCTTAATTCCCGCAATTGCATATCATCCTCTTGATTGGGGCCGGGCGTCTCAGGCCGGGCATTCATCACCGCATGGCCGCTGCGATCCAGGTTCAGGGACAACTTGACCCGATCGCCCTGGCGGCAGTCCTCGGCCAGATGCGCCACCACCGAGGGGCCCGCGTCCATCCCCACCACGCCCAGGCGCCAGGGCACCCGGTCCCGGAAAAACAAATCGTTGGCGTGATGCAGCTTGGTTTCCGCCAACAGGGTGCCGCATGGGTCCAAGTCCCGCCAGGGCAGATCATCGCCCAGGCATTGGCCGCAGATCTGCCGCGGCGGATACTGCACCTGGCCGCAATCGGCGCAGATTTGCAAGGCAAACCGGCCCACCGCCGCCATGGCCGTCAAGCCCTGGGCCTCGCGCGAGCGATTGCCGGGCGGCTGGGTCGGCGCCATGGTGCGGGCGACCGGGTCCTTCTTTTTCGGTGGCGGCAGGGGCGTGGTCATCGCGTGCTCCGCCCCAGAATGGCGGCCGAGGTGCACAGGCCGCGATCGTAGTTGATCATGCCGAAACAGGATGCCAGGCCGATCTGGGCGCCTTCCACCACCTTGCCCAGACATTGGTCGGTCAATTGCCGGATGCTTTCCACCAGGCCCAGGGAGCCCCCCGCCGCGCCCGCCTGGCCGACCGATAGCTGCCCGCCGGAGGTGTTGAAGGGGAAATCGCCCGCCGTGGTCAAATCATGTTCGCGCACGAACGCCGCCGCCTCGCCCTTGGCGCAAAAGCCCAGGTCTTCGATCTGCATGAAACAGATCACCGGATAGTCGTCATAGGCCTGGACGAAATCAATGTCCGCCGGCCCGACGCCGGCGTGATCATAGAAGCCGTCCACGTCCATGGCCCAACCGGCGCGGATCTGGATGGGGTCGTCGGGATAGGCGTTGTGCCGTTCGATGGTGGAGAGGATCGTGGCATGGGGCAGACCCAAGGATTTTGCCCGGTCGTCCGACATCACCAAAAAGGCCTCGGCGCCGGCGCACGGCATGACGCAATCGAATAGGCGCAACGGATCGGCGATGGGCCGGGCGTTGAGATAATCATCCAGGCTCAGGGGCCGTTTCATCATGGCGTGGGGGGTGGACAGGGCATTGTCCCGCTGGGCCACGCACAGTTTGCCGAAATCTTCGCGCGCCGCGCCGAATTCCCGCATGTAATGATCGGTCAGAAAGGCAAAGGAGGCGTTCGGTCCGCCCGAGCCGTAGGGATAGACCGCATCATTGGCGAATTGCGAGAACGAGGCAATGGTATTGCGAAAGCTGTCCACGTGGTTGGTATCGCCGGCAATGCAGGCGACGATGTCCGCATCCCCGCATTGCACGGCGCGCGCGGCCCGGCGCAAAGCTACCGCGCCCGAGGCCCCGCCCATGGGAATATGATCCAGCCAGCGCGGCGAGACGCCCAAATGCTGGGTCAGCCCCACGGCGCTGTCCGGCGCCAGGGTGAAGGAGGCTATGCAGAAGCCGTCCACCTCGGCCTTTTCGATGCCGGCGCCGGCGATCAGTTCCGCCAGGGCACGGCCGCAAAACCAGTGCGCGCTGCGCAGGGAATAGCGGCTGTAGGGCACGGTGACGGGCACACAGACCGCGATCCCTTCGTATCCCATTCGTGCTTGAGCTTGGCGTGACATGACGATATTACAGCCCCTTCGGGTGGGTCAGGAACTCTTCGATGACCTCGGGCGGCGGCTGCACGTAGTCAGAGGTGCGGGAGACATGCAGGCCGGTCAGACGGCGCAGCTTCACAGCCATCTCGGCCATCTTGGTGACAATGGGGATGCCGTTGATGATGGGCGCGCCATCCACATTGTGGTTATGCTCCTTGGCGAACAACAGCATGGGAATGCCGCCGCCCGGGATCAACACATCGCAGCCTTGCGCTACCAGGGGTTTGGCTTGTTCCGCAAAGAGGCGCTTCACCCCCTCGAAATTCTCGTCCGAATCAAAGCCGGCCATTATCTGTCCCGGCTCGAAGGTCATGGCATGCACGCCCGTAACCCGCTCCCGCAAACCGTACTTGCCGATCTGGTGATGGAACCAGGGGATGAAGCGTGGGTTTATGGTGACAATGCCGCTCTGCTGGCCCAATTGGCAGCAATACAGCATGGTCGCCTCGCCCAAGGCGACGACGGGGATATCCACCGCCGAGCGCACCTCGTACAGGCCCGCGTCCTGGAAATGGCCGATGATGAAGGCATCGAAGCCGTCCCGCTCCGCCTGGATGGCGTGGGCGATCATCTCCCTGGCGCAGCGGAATTCCATTAAAGGGTGGGCATAGCTGTCGAACGGCGTGATGCCGATGACCTCAACCTCCGTGCCCTCGTCCACGATCTCGGCCAGGTGGGCACGCAGATGGTCCCAGTACGTCGCCCCGTTCTCATAGTCCACATAGCTTTGATAACAAATGCGGATCGGCGCCATTGCTTCCTCCCGAAAATGACTGCATATCCAGGCTAGCATATTTTGCCACTCCACAAGCCATTCCCCAGTTCTTTTGAGGTCTTTCGAGGAAATTCCGTGCGCGTTCCCAGTTTGCTGGCCATGATGGCGGCGCTCTACGGCCTTGGCCTGGCCAATATCTTCATCCGCTCGTCCATGGGTGTGCTGGCGCCGGAGCTGGCCGCCGATCTGGCTCTCTCGCCGGCCATGCTGGGGGCCATCGCCTCGGCGTTTTTTTTGAGCTACGCGGTGATGCAGATCCCCACGGGGTTGCTGCTGGACCGGTTCGGGCCACGGCTGATCGTCATCGGGCTGTTCCTGTTGACGGTGATCGGCACCTTGCTGTTTGCCCTGGCGCCGTCGGCGCCGCTGTTGTTGCTGGCGCGGGTGCTGATGGGGATGGGCTGCGCCGGTGTTTTCGCCGGCGCCTTTCTGATCATCGCGCGGTTTTATCCCCCCGCCCGCTTCACCCCCATCGGCGCCACCCTGAACAGTTTCGCCATGTTGGGGACCTTCCTGGCCACCATACCCCTGGCCTATCTGGTCACAATTATTGGCTGGCGGGACAGTTTTCTGTGGATCGGCATCGCCATGGCCATGGTCGCCCTGTTGGCGGTGCTGACCCTGCGCGACCAACCAAAAGGTGTTGACGCCGCCACGACGCGGGAACGCCAGGAGAGTTTGCGCAATGTCCTGGCCGGCTCGTGGGAGGTGATGCGGACGCCGGGTATTTTGAGCATCACCTCGGGCGGCCTGGCGCTATCGGCGGGCAACACCATACTGGGCATCTGGGGTGGGCCTTATCTGTACGATGTCCATGGCCTGTCGGAGACCGAACGGGGCGGCGTGCTAATCTTCATGGCCATGGCCGGGGTGGCGGGACATTTCCTCTACGGCCAGGCGGCGCGCGTCTTCAATACCTTGAAAGGCCTGGTCCTGGGCGGCACGGTCTGCATCGCCGCCATCCCGGCCACCCTGGCCCTGCTGCCCGCGCCAAGCCTGGTCACCGTCACGGTGTTATTGGCCCTGTTGGGCCTGGTCTGCGGTTTCCCCACCATCCTGCTGGCCCATGGCCGCGCCCTGGTGCCCGACCATCTGATCGGCCGCGGCCTGACCACGGTCAACACCGGTATCATGGTCGCCATCGCCGCCATGCAGATGGCCGTCGGCGCCCTGATCGGCACCGTCGCGGTCAAAGCCAGCGGCCAGGCCAGCCCAGAGGGCTACCGCGCCGCCTTCGGCTTCATCGCCGTCATGGCCGTGGTGACGTTCGTGATCTATTCCCGCACCAAGGACCACAAGCCGCGTTGAAGATGGCTTGCTCATTTAATGTTCAGATGAACATCTACGATCAATACGATTATTAAAGTTCCGCGATCATGTCCTTGAACCATTTGCGATTACGCACCAGATCCATATCATTATCAGACTCCAAATGTTCTCGATCAGGGAGATTTTCAGTCTTTTTCGCCGCGAGCAGATAATGTTTTGTGATCTTAGAATCACCGAGAAGCGCATAAGCACAGGCAAGATTGTAAGAAGTGATTTCCGTGTCAAAATCATCGGAAGGCTTTAAAGCCTTGATTGCTTTGCCTATCAGTTCGGCCTTTTCGGCGTCAGATTTCATCTTGGCTTGAGCTAGTAGCGCACCGCCCCAACTTCTCCGCGCCAAATTGAAGTCGGGCTTTATATCTAGGGCTTGCTGATATATTTCGCTTGATGCCTCAAAGAGTTCATTTGCTTCAAACCCCGACTTATTTAGGGCTTGGCTGTAAAGCGCATTGCCCCAATTTAAAGGCGCTTCGTATCGGTCAGGCTCAATGTCGATTGCCTGTTGATAATTCTCGCCAACCGCTTCCCACAATTTGTCGGCTTCGTCCCCGGATTTCGCTCCAGCCTGATCACTGAGAGCAATTCCAAGCATGGTATATGACCAGGACATACTATCTCTACTTTGGTCACTCAATTTTGGAACAGTACGAAGCAAAGCAATCACTTGCTCATAGTGACCGGCCATAAACAAAGGCATCGCTGCAATTTCTGGTATGCTTATATCTGAGCTAGCGGATGATTTATAAAGTGATTTAGCCTGATCGATTTGCCATCTTGGTGATTCCATAACATCAAATTTTGCGTCGCCTTGGGCGACTTCGAATTCGGTCAAATCCTTCAGAAGGAATTCGAGGTGCCCAAAGGGATCGGCGACGAATTTAGGCGGAAAGTAGCCAAGTTTTTGGGCCAATTCCACAAAAAAGGAATCCGCGTCATGTTTTGAAATGAATTCCGCATTTTTCTTAGGATCAAGCAGTTTGCTTTTAACATGGCTCGTTGGTATCGCGTCTTTATAACCGACCCAAAACAGCCCGTAATCGAAGTTGTCAACATTGGCGAGGTGGTCGAAAACGGGGTCGTTTTCACCGCTATATCCCACGACGATCCATGTCCGGCCACTGCCGGCATCTTCGAACAGAGGTCCCAGCAGCTCGGAATGCTGCGCAAGATCTTCTGCGGTATTCATCAGGACGAAGCCAGTTCTTTGACCGTGAAGATGAAAAACCGCCCTGTCGGGAATTTGCACGGGTTTCAGAAATTGGGAGGCCGCAAAGTCATAAACAGCCGGATGGATGCCAACCAAGGCGCAGGCCCGGACGATCAACGGGTCGAAATTCGTGGTCAGTATGCGATCCACCCAGCCATTCGCCAAAAGTTGCGCGATGGCGATATGCGCCCAATTGATTTTTGCGTTATCGACATACCGGGCGATCAAGTCTCGTTGGATGCCGTCTGGCAATTCCGACATACAGGCGGGATAAGTTTTTTCCTTGGCGCTGAGATAGTGCGGTTCAATTTCCTGTTTGATGATATCCACAAACCCAGCCGCAGAGGGAATGTTTGCGGTAATGGAACAGCCGGCGCCAATCAGCAAACTGCAGCCCCGGCCAGCGCTTTTCCCCGCTTTCAGAATTGCAACGACGTGCTCGACACCAATGCTCCCTGCCATGATATCGCAATTCCTCCATGGCTGGGACCCTGCGCCCGGCCTTCGAATATCAAGGTAATATGTCAGATAATGCGGCGCAACCAATGAGTGCCGATATTCAAGCTAAACGCGCGCGCAGGGCCAGGAAGGATTTCTCGACAACTAGGTGCAGCGCCCAGCCCGCCCGCCACGGCGGCGGTCAGGCAGGCGGCGATGGTGCTCACGCCGAAGGGGCTGAGCGCGGCGGGGATGCCGTAATAGGCGCGGTAATAAAACACCAGGACAAGCAGGATCGCCAGCGACTTGAGATGATCCAATCCGTGCAGACGCTCGCGACTTTGATCAAACATTGGCGGGCACGTTAATGCAATAGCGGCCATGGCTCAACGCGGTTGCTCCGGTTAGACTACTAAAAACTGATGGAGGATTGTTCATGGGTTGTCGGGTTGGCGTGGATATTGGCGGCACGTTCACGGATTTCTGTGTCTTTGACGAGGACAGCGGCGCGCTGCATAGCCTCAAGGTGCTCTCCACCCCCGACCGTCCCGGCGCCGAGGTACTGGACGGCCTGCGCGAATTAGAACAACGCCACGGCGTCAAACCGGACCAGATCACCTATTTCACCCACGGCACCACGGTGGGCGTCAACACGGTGATCCAGCGCAAGGGCATCAATCTGTGCCTGTTCACCACCGAACATTTCGAGGACGTGCTGGAAGTCGCCCGCCTGAAAATGCCCGACCCCTATGATCTGTTCTCCCGCCGCCCGGAACCGTTGGTGGGCCGGGAAAAGGTTTTCCCCGTCCCCGGCCGCATGCTGTTCGACGGCAGCGAAGACGCCCCGTTGGATGAAGACGCCGTCCGTGCCGCCGTCGCAGGTGTGCGAAGGGTGGGCGGCGAGGGCATCGTCGTGTCCCTGCTTCATGCCTACCGTAACCCGGAGCATGAACGCCGGGTGATGGAGATCGTCAACCGGGAGGCGCCCGATCTATCCATTGTCGCCTCGCATCAGGTATGGCCCATCATCCGGGAGTATGAACGCACAGTGACGGCGGTGGTGGCGGGCTATGTCCAGCCCCGGGTCAGCCATTATCTGGGCGCTCTGCAAACCGCCTTGGTGGAGGCGTGCGTCGGGGCCGAACCCATGATCACCAAATCCAACGGCGGCGTCATGACGGCGGAGGCGGGCAAGACACATTGTGCCCAGATGCTGCTGTCGGGCACCGCCTCGGGCGTGATCGGGGCCTGCCAGGTGGCCCGCCTGGCGGATGTGCAAGATGCCTTGAGCCTGGATATCGGCGGCACCTCGGCGGATGTCGCCGTGGTCCGCGCCGGCCAGCCGCAATACGGCGTCGGCGAGATGATCGGCGATTTCCCCATCCATATTCCCACCGTTTCCGTCACCTCCATCGGCGAGGGCGGCGGCTCCATCGCCCGGGTTGATGCCCATGGGGTGCTGAAGGTGGGACCGGAAAGTGCCGGCTCCAACCCCGGCCCGGCGTGCTATGGCCAGGGCGGAACGCAGCCCACGATAACGGATGCCTTCGTGGTCACCGGCTTTCTAGGCGCTATGGGTTTAGGTTATGGCCAGGTGGAGATGCGCAACGATCTGGCCCGCGACGCGGTCGCCACCCTCGCCGGGCCGCTGGACATGAACATTGAGGCGACGGCGGAGGCGATGATTAAGGTCGGCGTCTCCGGCATGTATCTGGAAGTTTCCAAATTGGTGGCCCGTTACGGCATTGACCCCCGCGAGATGTCCCTGGTGGCCTTTGGCGGCGCCGGTCCCATGCTGGCCTGTCACGTGGCGCGCGAATTGAACATGGGCCGCATCGTCATACCGCCCACGCCGGGTGTGTTGAGCGCCTTTGGCGGCCTGATCGCCGATATCAAGAACGACTTCATCCAGACCGTCTATCTGGATCTTGAAGATGCCAACATGCCCACGATCAGCGACGGCTTCGCCAAATTGCGCGCGGAGGCCCTGAATTGGCTGCGCCAGGAGCAGAGTTTCATGGACGAGGCGACCCTGCTGTATTCCGCCGACATGCGTTACCGGGGCCAGTCGTTCGAGATCGATACCTTGTTGGGTGAAATGGATATCGAGGCCGGCGATAGCAACGCCCTGGCCGCCGCCTTCCATGGCGAACACGAGCGCCTGTACGAACATGCCGATGTTGATGCTCCCATACAGGTGATCAACCTGCGCTTGGTCATCGTCGGCCAGCCGCCGAAACCCGAACTGCCGCCCCTTGCCCAGGCCAAGGATGAACTGGCGCCGGTGCAGGAGGTGCGGGTCTACGCCGATGGCGCGTGGCACCAGGCGGCCATCTACCGCCGCCAGGACATGCGCGCCGGACATCGCTTTCAAGGCCCCGCCGTCATCTCCCAGGATGACTGCACCACCTGCATGCTGGCCGGCTTCAAGGCATCGGTCGATGCCAGCGGCAATCTTATTCTCGAAGCGGAGGGCTAGCCATGGCCATCGACAGCGTCACACTGGAGATCCTGAAGAATCATTGCCGGGCCGCCGCCGAGAGCATGGCGTTTACGCTGTACCGCACGGCGCATTCCACCTTCGTCAAGGAGACCGAAGATTTCACCACCGGCCTGACCACGCCCGGGGGTGAGACCTTCGCCACGCCCACGGACCTGGGCGCCACTTGGTTTGTGGGCCTGAATTACAAGAACGTCATCGAATTGATCGAGCATTATGACGAGGGCGACATCTGCCTGACCAACGATCCCTATTCGGGCTTTGTCTGCACCCATTCCCCGGACATGCATATCTGGAAACCGGTGTTCCACCAGGGCGAGATCGTCTGTTTCGTGGTCGGCCATATCCACAACACGGATGTGGGCGGCGCCGTGCCGGCCAGTCTGTCCCGGACCCTCTCGGAAGTACATCAGGAGGGCATCCGCATCCCGCCCGCCAAGATCATGGAACAGGGGAAGATGAACGAAGATGTTATGTCCATCATGCTGGCCAATGTACGCATGCCGGAACAGAACTGGGGTGATCTGAAGGCCCAGATCGCCGCCATGAACACCGGCGAGCGTCGGGTGCACGAGATGATCGCCAAGTTCGGCATCGAAACCTTCAGGGAGGGCACCGCGGCGCTATTGGATTATGCCGAACAACAAGCCCGCGCCATCGTCCGCGCCCTGCCCGACGGGCGGTTCTTTTTCGCCGATTACATGGACGAGGACGTGGCGGATGGCTATCCCTGCCGCATCGCCCTGGACGTCACGATCAAGGGCGACGGCCTGGTGTTCGACTTCACGGGCAGCGATCCGCAGATCGAAGGCTCGGTCAATATCCCCACCGGGGGCGAGGTGCGCCATGCCCTGATCATGGTGGGCCTGGTTTATGTGCTGTATTCCCTGGACACATCATTGTTTCTGAATTCCGGTGTCTCCCGGGTCTGCCGCTGCATCCTGCCCTCGGGCACCATCGTCAACCCGGACTTTCCCGCCGCCGTGGGCCTGCGCACCCTCTCGGTAACGCGCCTGCAAGCCATTATATTCGGCGCTTTCGTCCAGGCGGCGCCGGACCGCCTGCCCGCCAGCCCCGGCAGCGGCGGCCCGATCATGAACGTCAACGCCATCGACAACAAAACAGGCCGCCGGGTGGTGGCCTCCATCGATCCCATCACCGGCGGGGCGGGCGGCGATCCCCACGCCGATGGAGCCGAGGGCTCGGGCGCTAATTCGTCGTTCATGAAAAACACGCCCGTCGAGATCAACGAGGCCGAGGTGCCTATCCGCATCCTGCGCTACGGCCTCTTACCCGATAGTGGCGGGCCCGGCCTGCACCGGGGCGGCCTGGCCACGGTGCTTGAATTCCGCGCCGAGGCACCCAACACCAAGGTCACCGCCCGTAACCGGGACCGCACGCGGTTCACCTCGTGGGGCGTGCGCGGCGGGCGGGCTGGCACGCCGTCGATCTTTTTGCTCAACCCAGGCCAAGCGGGAGAAGTAAACCTGGGCAATACGGATATTCTGACCATCGGGCCGGGCGACGAGATGCTGGTTGCCTCGGGCGGTGCGGGCGGCTGGGGCAACCCGTTCGAGCGCAGGCCGGACGCGGTGCTGCTGGACGTGCAACGGGGATTTGTTTCCCAGGCTTCGGCCAAGCGTGACTACGGCGTCGTCATCACCAACGGCGCCATCGATCCCGACGCCACGGCCGAGGCGCGGGCGGTTGGATCGGGCGAGGCCGCCAACGCATTCTATGACTACGGCGCGGGCCGGGAAGAGTTCGAGCGTCTGTGGACCCAGGCCAATTACGCCGCCCTGACCGAACTGCTGCAAGCTTTGCCGGTGCACTGGCGCTTCTTCGTCAAGCACCGGGTGTTCGAGGCGGTCGAAGCCTTGGACGAAACCGAATTACATGGCGATGGCTCCGAGATCCGCGCCGTCTTCGCTGGCGTTCTGAAGAACTATCCGCAACTGCGCCTGCCCGCATAAGGAACCATGAGCATGAAACCGACAACCCAGTTACGCCAGCTTCTCGCCACCGACGGCCCGCTTCTGGTCCCCGGCGCCTACGACGGCGCCTCGGCCCGGGTGGTGCAGGCCGTGGGGCATGAGGTGGTCTATCTGACCGGCTTCGGCATGGAAGCCTCGCTCCTGGGCATGCCCGACATCGGCCTGGCCAGCCAGTCGGAAATCGTCACCCATGCCGGCAATATTGCCGCCGCCGTACAGGTGCCGGTGATCTCGGATGCGGATACCGGCTATGGCGGGCTGACCAATGTGCATCGTACCGTGCAGGCGTTCGAGCGGGCCGGCATCGCCGGCATCCATATCGAGGATCAATCCCTGCCCAAACGCTGCGGCGGCATGGCCGGGCGCCAGGTGGTGAGCCGGGAGGAGATGGTGGACCGCCTGAACGCCGCCCTGGCGGCCCGCCTGGACCCGGATTTCGTTATCATCGCCCGTTCGGACGCCAAGATTGACGAGGGCCTGGATGCGGTGATCGCCCGCCTGAACGCCTACTTTGCCGCCGGCGCCGACATGGCGATGATTGCCGAACCGTTCGAAGGTTCCGAACTTGCCCGCCTGTGCGCCGAACTGGACGGCCCCCTGGCCATGGTCGGCGGCGTCCCCGAATGGCCGGAAAGCATGCTGTCCCGCGACGAACTGGGTGAAATCGGCGTCAAGCTGGTGCTCTACGCCTGTACCGGCCTGGGCGCGGCGTTAAAGGCCCAGATGGCGGTCTATGGCGATTTGCTCAAAGAGGGCCGCCTCGGCCCGGCCAGCGAAGCGGCAGTTATGTCATTGGAAGACTTGAGCGAGTTGATGGGATTGTCAGCCTGGAACGCCATCGAGACGGCGGCGCAACGAGACAGCTAAGTTGCGCCGCCGAACAGCCATTTCGAAAGCGTCATTGTCGGGCAAAATAGAATCTATTCGCCTCGTGGCTCTGGATGCCCGGATCAAGTCCGGGAATGACATATTTGGCTGTTTTTAGCCGCAAATACGCTCCCTTCGTCATTGCCGGGCTTGACCCGGCAATCCAGGGCGACAAACTCAATTGTTTGCGGTCGTGTTTTCCAACCGGCAGTTCGAATATCAATCTAAACCGCCACCGCCGCGCCCCAATAGGTGAAGCTCATGGGGCGGGGGCCGGGGATGTACATGGTGTCCATGGCCTCGAAACGGAAGCCGGCGTTGGCGATCAGTTCATCGATGGGGCGGTTCAGGTGGCAGCCCCCCGTGAAGGTGCCCCAAATCGGGTCGAGCCGGTCCTGCCAGCGGCGCACGCCGTTATCGGGCGCCCGGCCGTGTTCCGAAAACAGCAATTCCGCGTCCGGTTTCAGGACCCGCCGCATCTGCGCCAGGGCCCGCGCCGTATCGGCAATGGTGCACAGGGTATAGGTGATCACCACCGTGTCCACGCTATGGTCCGGCAGGGGGATGTCTTCCCCCGGCAGGTTGAGGAAATCCACCACCAGATCGACCTCCTGGGCGGCCGTCTCGGCCATGCGGCGCAGTTCGGGGCTGGGCTCCAAGCCCCAGACCTTGCTGACCCGGGTGGTATCATAGAACGGCAGGTTGAGGCCGGAGCCGATGCCCACCTCCAACACCTCCCCCCTGGCGCGGGGCACGATCTTGGCCCGCTGCTTGGCCACGGGACTGCCTCCGCAGGCCTTGTCAATCAACCAGGGCAGGACATATCTTCCGTAAAGTGACATTGTTTAGGTCCTTGCCCTGTCAATAATGGCGTCGAAATCGACCCCGCTGGGCAGGCTGCCATAGGCCCCGGTCCAGCGTGCTCCCAGGCGCGAGGCGCAGAAGGCATCCGCGACCGCCGCCGGGGCGTGGCGCACCAACAGAGCGCCTTGCAGGGTGACGGCCATCAACTCGGTGATGCCCCGGGCGCGCAGTTCCAGGTTCTCTCGATCAGCCAGCTCGTCCTTCAGATTTTCCGTGGCGGCGTCCAGCAAGCCATTACCGCCCCACGCCGCCTCCAGCTCCGCCAACAAGGCCGGTACCGTTGCAGCCTCGCGGCCCATGGCGCGCAGCATATCCAGGCACATGACATTGCCAGAACCTTCCCAGATGCTGTTGACCGGCGCCTCGCGATATAGCCGCGGCATGATGCTCTCTTCGATATAACCGGGGCCGCCGTGGCATTCCATGGCTTCATAGGTATGGCCTGGCGCCCGCTTGCAGATCCAATATTTGCCCACCGCCGTGCCGATGCGGGCCAGGGCGGCCGCGCCTTCATCCGCCCCGGCTTCGTCCCCCCCGGCTTCATCCATGGCCCGGCCAATGCGCAAGGTCAGGGTCAGGGCGGCCTCCACCTCGATGGCCAGATCTGCCAAGACATTGCGCATCAGGGGCTGGTCGATCAGTTTTTTCTGAAAAGCAGTGCGGTGGGATGTGTGATGCAGCGCCTGTACCAGGCCCTGGCGCATCAGGGCCGTGGAGGAGAAGCAACAATAATAACGAGTGCCCTTCACCATATCGATGATGGTGCGGATACCCCGGCCATCTTCACCGACCAGCACACCCCAGGTATCCTGGAATTCCATTTCCGAGGAGGCGTTGGAGCGGTTGCCGAGCTTGTCCTTCAGGCGCTGGATATCCAGGTTGTTGCGTTCCCCGTCCGGCGTCCAGCGCGGGACCAGGAAACATGACAGGCCCGCATCCGTATAGGCCAGGGTCAGAAAGGCATCGGACATGGGCGCGGAACAGAAATATTTGTGACCTGTCAACAGGTAGCCTTCGCCGTCTGGAACGGCGCAGGTTGTGTTGGCGCGCACGTCGGAGCCGCCCTGTTTTTCGGTCATGAACATGCCGATGGTGGCGCCGGTTTTCTGCTCCGCGGGGATGTCGCGCCGGTCGTATGAGGTGGACAGCAGGCGGGGGATCCAGCCATCGCCCACCGCCCGCGTGGTCCGCAGGGGGGGAATGGCCGCATAGGTCATGGCCATGGGACACAGCACCCCGCCCTCGGGCTGGTTAAACATTTAGGTCAGGGCCGCGTGCGCCACCTGGGCGCCCGATTGGGGATTGTTCCAGGCGAAGCTGGGGACCTGGTTCTCGATCGCCACGGCCATGAGGTCATGGTAGGCGGGATGAAATTCAACCTGATTGACGCGCATGCCATAGCGGTCAAAGGGCTTTAACTCCGGGGGATGTTTGTTGGCCAGGTCGGCGGCCTCGAATATCTCGGCCGCGCCGACGATCTTGCCGAATGCCGCCAATTTGTCCGCCGCCCAGCCGCCGCCTTCCCGCGCCACGCCTTCGCGCAGGACCAGATCGCCTTGCCATAAATCCTGATCGCCAAGATGGGGCGGCATATTGGTGACGTCATGGGTCGGCAGATGGGCCTGCGGCTTCAAGGGGATCATGGCTATTTGTCCTGTATTAATCCTCAATCATGCGGTCTAGTGGATTGATTCCAACGTTTGGAACCCTCTATTTCTCACCGCGATAATTTTGTCGGGATCGGCTTTCCATATGAAGGGCTTGGCGTCGATGGCGTTGTATTCCTTGATGAAGCGGTTGATGGCGGTTTGCAGATCAACCAGCGAGTAAAACACGCCGTGCTTCAGCCTGCGCCGGGTTAATGTGGCGAAGAAGCCCTCGACGGCGTTCAGCCACGAGCTTGATGTCGGGGTAAAGTGCAGTGTCCAGCGTGGATGGCGTTGCAGCCATTCCTGAACCTTGTCCTTCTTATGGGTCGCGTAGTTATCAACAATGGGGTGAATTTCATTGTCCTTGGCGACAGTGCGTTCGATCTGGTTGAGGAAGCAAATGAACTCGTGATGACGGTGGCGTCGCATGTTCTGGCTAATCACCGTTCCATCCAGCACATTAAGGGCCGCGAACAGGGTGGTTGTGCCGTTGCGTTTGTAATCATGGGTCATCGTCGCACCGCGCCCCTTCTTCAGCAGCAAACCCGGCTGAGTGCGGTCAAGGGCCTGTATTTGCGACTTTTCATCAATCGACAGCACCACCGCATGGGCCGGCGGAGAGACATAAAGACCGACGATATCATGCAGTTTCTCGACAAACCGGGGATCATTCGACAATTTGAATTGCCGAAAGCGATGCGGCACGAGGCCATGGGCCTTCCAGATCGTCTGCACCGTCGAGGCCGCGACACCCACCGCCCGGGCCATAGCCCGCAAGGTCCAATGGGTCGCCTCATGGGACGGTGGTTCGAGCGTCAGCCCGACAATCTCCCGCACCCGATGGGCCTCAATCGGTGCGATGCCCGGCGGCCGGGTCTTGTCACGCAAAAGGCCCTCAACGCCCTTCTGCATGAAGCGTTCCTGCCAGCGCCAAACGCAGGTCTTCGACTTGCCGGTCGCACGCATGATCCCATGAGTGCCGTGTCCCGCCGACGACAAAAGGATAATCCGCGAACGCCAGACATGTTTCTGCGGCGATTTCGGATCTTTGACCATATGCTCAAGCCGCTTTTGATCGATCGCGGAAACCGCGAATGATATTCCTGTGCGCATGCTCTACAATCGCACATGGTGAATTCATAGGGAATCCTAATTCGGACTCTTTCGTTTCGGTCAATCCACTAGGTCCCGTGGACATTTGCCGCGTCACCGTGGCGGGAGCGATTTTTCGCCCACGGTAGGAACGGGTGGCGCCGTGGTGCTGGTACCACAAGCCGCGCGCGACACCGCTGAAAGCCTTCGTAAAGCGTCTATATGGGTCTCTATCACCGTACCTTGGTATTATGTGAGGCCTGTCACAAGGCGCCGCCCGTTCCTACCGTGGGCGAAAAATCGCTCCCGCCACGGCGACGCGGCAAATGTCCACGGGACC
>JAYGEA010000120.1:0-9739 GCA_046582635.1 Alphaproteobacteria bacterium | reverse complement strand
GTGATTTAAATGGTTTGAGCACGATGCTATAACTCCCAGCCATGGCCGAGTTATTTACAGATTTCGAAAGCCAACCCCTGCTGCCCTTGCTAGAGGAGATGCCGAACTATTGGCGGGGGCTGTGCCGGCCGGGGCGCTTGCCGGGGCGCAAGGATCTGGAGCCGGCCAAAATAACAACCATTCTGCCGTGGATGCTGATTTTGGACGTGGTTCCCGATGGGCCGGAATACCGTTTCAAATTCCGCCTGTTCGGCACCGGCCTGGTCCAGCGGGCCGGGCGGGAGTTGACCGGTCTGTAATTTGAAGAGGCCTTCCCGCCGAACGAACAGCAAGCCTATAATATTGAGGGCGTGAACCGCGTGGTGCGCGAAAAACAGCCCCTGGGTTTCCACGGCCATTCCATGATCGAAAACCGCAAACACCTTCGCGTGGTCGGCCTGATCCTGCCCCTAGAGCGGTTTTCAAGAATACTGGATCATTTGACCGGCCTCACGGCCCCCGTGGGTAGGCGCGGTTCGCCGGTCGATGTGGTGCATCGTCCAAGGACCGCCCAGGTGCTTGTGCAGCCACGGGGGCCGAGAGGCCGGCCTTCGGTGGCGACCCTAAGCCATTCGGATGCGTTGCGCCGCTTGCCCGATGAACCACATCGCGCGGCGCGACGCGCCTACCCGAATGGCTTATGGACGCCATCAAATGAACCAATATTCATGAAAACCGCTCTAAACCACGAGCCCAAATCGGCTGTAGCGAGGCGATGACATCATCGCCCATGGGGCCCATGGCGGCGGCTTCCAAGGCTTCCTCCAGATGTGATAGTTCGGCCAGCCCCAGGACGACGCCCGATACGCCGGGGTGGGCCAAACCGAAACGCAAGGCGGCCTGGGCCCGGCTGCCCTGACCTTCCGGCAATGCCGCTAATAACGTTTCGGCCCTGGCATGTTCCAAGGCTACATCGGCGTTCCTGGTGATTGGGGCTTCCCGGCCATGGGGTTGTGGCGCGGCCAGAGCGCCGCCGGCGAAGATGCGAATATTCATCACCGCGACGCCATTTTCCTGGCAGGTGGCGATCAGGTTTCCAAAGTCCGTGGTCGGCCAGTCCCCGCCCACCGACCGCCCGGCGGAGGGATTGAGCAGATTATAATAGACCTGGGCCGAGGCGACCCGGCCGGAGGCGATCAGCTCCTTGCATTGCCCCGCATCACCCAGGGCGGTGAAGCCAATATGGTCGAACAGCCCCTGGGCCCGCAATTTGTCCAGACTATCGCAAACCCCGCCCGCGCCCAGCACATGACTGATATCGAAACCGTCCTGGCCCAGCGGATTATGCAGTTGATAGAGATCGACCCGTGCCATGCCCAGGCGCTCCAGGCTGGCAGTCAACGATCGCTCGATCTGCCCGGGGATATCGTCCAAGCGGGCGGGATCAAGACGAAACTTGGTGGAAATATACGGCTGTTCCCCCTCGGGCAGTTCCGCCAGCAGCCAGCCCAAGGCTTCTTCGGAAGCGCCTTGGCCGTAACTCTCGGCGGTATCGATCCAATTGATGCCGGCGTCCAGCAGGCGGCGGATCAAGGTTCGCCGGGTCTCGTCGGAGCCGAGGATGACAATGCCGCCCACATATCCCGCACCCAATATCAATTCCGAGACCTGCAAACCGGTATTCCCGAATGGCCTGCGCTGCAACATGATCAACTCTCCTAATTTTCGCCGCCTAAATTTTGCCGTCCAATTTTCGCCTTTGCCCGGGGGCCCCCATGGGGTAGGCATCTGCAATGGAGACGGCATTCAAGTGAGATAGAGTAATGCAGGAATTTCAAGGCCGCACGGCCTTTGTGACAAGAGCGGCGAGGACGATATGATACGGGTCGCTGTTGTCGGGGTCGGCCATTTCGGCAAACTGCATGCGCAGAAATATGCCGCCCTGGACGGCGTGGAACTGGTCGCCGTGGTGGACCAGGATGGCGAACGGGGGGCGGAGATCGCCGCCCTGCACGGCTGCCGCACCTTGACCGACTATCGGGACTTGGCCGGCCAGGTCGATGCCGTCTCCCTCACCGTGCCCACCTCCCTGCATCACGAGGTGGGCCGCGAGCTGCTGGAAATGGGCATCCATCTGTTGGTGGAAAAACCCATCACCGAAAGCGTCGAGGGCGCCAATGCCCTGATCGCCACGGCTCAGGCCCGGGGCCTGATCCTGCAAGTGGGTCACCTGGAACGTTTTTCACCGGCATACTTTGCCCTGGCCGAACGGGTCAAAAAGCCGCTGTTCATCGAAGCCAACCGTATCGCGCCGTTTAATCCCCGCGCCAAGGACGTCAACGTTGTCTTGGATCTGATGATCCACGACATCGATCTGATCACCGCCCTGGTCGGCGCCCCCTTGATTTCGGTCGATGCGGTGGGCGCGGCGGTGGTCTCGGAGGGGGAGGATATTGTCTCCGCCCGCCTAGGCTTCGCCTCCGGCTGCGCCGCCAATCTGACCGCCAGCCGGGTCTCCCTGAAGACCGAACGCAGCATGCGCATATTTCAGCCCGATACCTATCTGGTCGCCGATCTGGCCCAACGCAAGGTGACGGTCCGGCGTAAGGGTGAAGGCGAGATGTTTCCCGGCATTCCGAATATCGAGACCGAGGAGTTCAGTTTCGGCGAGGCCGACGCCCTGGCCCAGGAAATCGCCGCCTTTGTCCATTGCGTGCGGACCAGGGCGACACCGGCCGTCAATGGTGAAGCGGGCCGCGATGCGGTCCAGGCCGCCCTGATGATCACCGACAGCCTGCAAGCCCACCGCCGCCTGCTGGAACAAAGTGGCGTTATTTAGGGCGGCGTTATTTAGGGCGGCGTTATTTAGGCACCTTCACGAACGGCATCATGTGGGCCGGGATGCCGTCCCTATCCCAAAAAGCATGTTTCAGGGTCGCACCCACATGGCCGATCACCAACAGCGCCAGCAACCAGGCGCAGGTGCCGTGGATAATGTTCAAGATCGCGGTCATGTTCGCATTCGACGGCAACAGCGCCGTTATATTCAAGGCGCCAAAGGCATGGATCTCGAAATTAACATAGGTGGCCGCTTGCATGAACCCAAGCAGGGGCTGCGCGATCATCAGGGCATAGAAGGCATGGACCACACCCTTGGCCCATTTTTTCTGACCCGCGGTCATGCTGTCGGGATAGGGCGGTGCCGGGTGCCGCCGGCGCCAAGCCAGACGCACAATGGCGAGCACGAATAACACCAGACCCAGAGAGGCATGTTGCGGCAGCGCCTCCCGCCGTTCCGCCAGGGAGAGATCCTCCAGCCCGAGGCCAAACCAGAACATGACGACCAGCAACAACGCCATCAACCAATGGAGCGTCTTTGCGACCCCATCAAAGGCCATGATTTAGTTCCGGTATTCCGGCTCTTCGCGGTCCAGAATGCGGCGCAGTGCCTTGAAGTGGCGATCGGCGACCTTGACGCGTTCGATACCCATTTGCTGCTTCACCCGGTCACGGACAGATTGGGAAATGGTGCGCATTTTCGCCCCTGTTGAACGGGCCAGAATCTGAAACTGCGCCGCCCGTTCCAGGTAGTAAAGATCGTTGAAACATTCCGCCACGCTGGGCCCCACGGCCATGACGCCATGGCTGGCCATCAACATAAGAGAACAATTACCCATTTTCCGTGCCAGGCGGTCGCCCTCGTCCGCGCCCAGGGCCAGGCCGTCATAGTCGTCGTCATAGGCGATACGGTCATCGAACATCAAGGCGTTCTGCTCACACATTTCCAGCCGGCCGCCGTCCAGCAGGGTCAGGGCGGTGGCGTGGGGCTGATGGGTATGCATGGCCACCGTCGCCGAGGGACAACCCAAATGTATCCGGCTATGGATGAAAAAGGCCGTATCCTCGACCTCGTTCCCGCCTTCCAGCACATCTCCGTCCGCGTCACACAAGACCAGGGACGAGGCCGTAATCTCAGACCAATGCCAGCCGAGCGGATTGATCAGAAAACGATCACCGCGCAGCACCCCGTCATCGCCCGCCACGGCCATGGAAAAGTGATTGTCCACGCCCTCGTGCAGGCCCAGCCGCGCCGCCCAGCGCAGGGATGCCGCCAAATCGACCCGCATTTCTTGAATATCCAACGCAACCTCCAATGAATAATGCAAATTTCCGGCAATGTGCCGCTTCAAAGGCAAATGCGCAACAAGCAGATCATTTTCCAGCATAGCAAAATTGATGACAATCCGCCCAACCCCTCTATATGTTGCGGTCAACAGATTTGGAGCACGCAAGCGATGAAAATTTCTTCCACCATCCGCCGCAATGTACAGGTCAACGGCAAGGGCACCGCCACCATATTCGGCGAACGGCGACAGAGCTGGGAGCAATTCGGCAACCGCATCGCCCGACTGGCGGGGGGGCTGTCCAACCTTGGCCTGCGGCGCGGCGACCGGGTGGCGATTTTATCATTGAACAACGATCGCTATATGGAGAGTTATTTCGGCGTGCCGTGGGGCGGTTTCGTCCTAGTGCCCATCAATACCCGCCTGGCACCGCCCGAAATCGTTTTCTGGCTAAACGATTCGAGCGCCAGCGTCTTGATGGTGGACGAGGCTTTCGTCGGCGTCCTGCCACAAATCCAGGATCAGCTCGAAACCGTCAAGCACATCGTCTTCATTGGTGAGGGGGCCACACCCGAGGGCAGCTTGGCCTTCGAAGGATTGCTGGACAGCGCCGCCACCGACCCGGCCGATACGGCCAGCGACGATCTGGCCATGCTGTATTATACCGGCGGCACCACCGGCCGCTCCAAGGGCGTGATGTTGAGCCAGCACAATGTGCTTTACAACGCCCTGCAGTTCGCACCCAAGGTGGGTTTCCGCAGTCATTCCGTCTATATGCACGCCGCGCCCATGTTCCACATCGCGGATGGCACCTGTACCTACGCCATCGCCACCTCCGCCGGCGCCTCGGTTATCTTGCCGGCGTTCGAGCCCGAGGCCGCCCTGCGTTCAATCCAGACGCACAAGATCACCATCACCATCTGGGTGCCCACCATGGTCAACATGGCGGTGCATTTTCCCGGCGTGGAAAACTTTGATCTCTCCACCCTGGAGGACATCATCTATGGCGCCTCCCCCATGCCCGAGGCCGTGGTCCGCCGCGCCATGGAAGTGATGCCCCACACCCGTTTCCACCATGCCTATGGCCAGACCGAATCCGCGCCCATTCTGACCATGCTGGATGCCGACCGCCATATCCCCGACACTCCGGAAGGCAAGTTGGGGTCCTGCGGGCAGGCCCTGTTGGGGGTGGAACTGAAGATCGTCGATGAAGGTGACAACGAAGTTCCCGTCGGTACCGTCGGCGAGCTATGCGCGCGCGGTGACAATGTCATGAAAGGCTATTGGCAACAGCCCGAGATGACCGCCCATGCCCTGCGCAACGGTTGGCTGCACACGGGCGATGGGGCCCGCATGGACGACGAAGGCTTCGTCTTCATCGTCGACCGGGTCAAGGACATGATCATATCGGGCGGCGAGAACGTCTATTCGGCGGAGGTTGAGGATGCCATCTATCAGTATGACGCGGTAGCGGAATGCGCGGTGATCGGCATACCGCATGAAAAATGGGGCGAACAGGTGCACGCCATCGTCCGCCTGAACGAGGCTCAAGCGGCCGACGAACAAGCCATCATCGAACATTGCCACAGCTTGATCGCCGGTTTCAAATGTCCCCGTTCCGTGGAGTTTCGAGCCGACCCCCTGCCCCTTTCCGGGGCCGGAAAAATTCTCAAGGCGCAACTGCGCGAGCCTTTTTGGTCGGATCGGGAAAAATCGGTGAATTAACGGCCCGATTTGAGCACAATTTCCTAATATTAATGAGGCTTTAATGCTGATTTGAGACTCTGTCCAACTGTTGGGGAAAATTACCGGGCGGAGACGAGATTGTTGTTCAGTATAGCGCCAGTTACAGATGGTGACGGGACCGGCGTGACAGCCGGCGACGAACGGAGCGGCGAACGGAGCGGCGGACAGGGCGGCCGGCCGAACGGCGAAACCGCTCCGGACGCCACTGACCCCGTACCATCGGACGACAGTCTGCAAAGGCGGCGGCTGTTGTCTCTTGCCGCCATTATGGTTGCGGTCATTGTATCCGCGGCGGGCGTTTCCCTGGCGATGTTGTATCGCGCCGAATTGGACAGCCAAGCCGAGTT
The DNA here is from genome assembly GCA_046582635.1 of Alphaproteobacteria bacterium. Lineage (GTDB taxonomy): Bacteria > Pseudomonadota > Alphaproteobacteria. The sequence continues at coordinate 3,543 of JAYGEA010000120.1, read as the reverse complement.
ACTGCGTGAACTGGCCTTGAGCGAGGCGCGCTTGATCAACGTGGTCATGGCCGCCCAGGCGGTTGAACTGGGCGCCAACGTAAACTCGGCCATCAGTCTTGGCGCACTGGCCGACGGCCTGTCCCAGCGTTTGCCCAAGGCGGGGTTCGGCAAAAGAGGCGAATTCATTTTGGCCCGCCGCCATGGCGATCAAATCATTCTGTCCCGGCGCGGCGATCCCTTTTCACCGTGTCCAACCTTGGCTATTCCCATGCAATCCGATCGTGCGGTGCCGGCGCGTCGTGGCCTGCGGGGGCATTCGGGCATTGTCCGCGTGCTCGATTATGCCGGGGTGAAAGTTCTGGCGGCCCATGAGCCGGTTCCCGGATACGACCTGGCCGTGGTGGCGAAAATCGATCTGTCCGAAGTGCAGGGCCCGTTTCTAATCGCCGCCATGGTGATATCGGGCGGCATCATGATCTTCCTGATGCTGGTGATCGGGGGCTGGCACTACATCAGCCTGACCATGGCCCAACGTGAAAACACGGCACATAAATTGCGCCGTAGTTAGACGCGATTATCCCGCGCCCAGCAAATCGCCCGCCTTGGCGGTTGGCAGTATAATTTCCGCACCGAGGAATTCAGTGCCACGGACGAAACCTATCGACTATTTGGTCTGGCCCGTCGCGATGCAGATGACGCACTTCGGGCGTCGCAAGACTTCATCCATCCCGAAGACCAGGAAACAATCCGGCAGGCCCGCATCGACGCCTTGAAGACTAGTCATGACTACGAAATCGACTACCGCATTATCCGCCCCAACGGGGACCTCTGCCATATCCGTGAAAAAGGCGCCTTTGAGTTCGATGCCCACGGCACCAAATTTCGCCTCGCGGGGACAGTGCATGACGTGACCGAACAACGGCGGATCGAGGAACGCCTGCGTCAACAAGCCCTGATCTTTGATCAGGTTCACGAAGCCGTGGTTTCCACCGATATCGAGGGCAAAATCCTGAGCTGGAACAAGGGTGCCGAACGGCAGTCCGGGTTCAGCGCCGAAGAGATGATCGGCAATAGCATCGATCTATGTATCGCGCCGCAAGACAAGGAACGGTTTTGGCGGAAACGGCGCCATTGGCCTATGAACAGGGCAGCGCCGAATTCGAGGTTTGGTTATGCCACCGCGACGGCTCGGTCTACCGGGGACATAGCTCGGTGGCCGTACTGCGCGATGGGCAGGGCAAAACAATCGGCGCGGTATCGTGCAATCTGGACGTCACCGCGAAATACCGCTCCGAACAGGATCTGATCAGGGCCAAGCAGCAAGCGGAAGCCGCCAACCGGTCGAAATCAGAATTCCTGGCCAATATGAGCCACGAGCTGCGCACCCCGCTGAACGCGATCCTGGGTTTCTCGCAAATTATGATGGCCGGCATGCTGATCAAGGATGATCTTGACCGCGTCCACGAATACGCCACGGATATTTTCGACAGCGGCACCCATTTACTGGGAGTCATCAATGATCTATTGGATCTGGCCAAGATAGAGGCCGGCCATATGGATTTGGAAGAAGAGGAAGTCGATATCGGTGAAATCATCGCCGTCAGCCTGCGCCAGGTCAACGGCCGTGCGAAGGATGCCGGCCTAACACTGATAGACGCGGCGCAGCCCGACTTGCCCTTATTGTGGGCGGACGAGCGAAAGTTGAAACAGGTCATTTTAAAACTGCTGTCAAACGCCGTCAAATTCACCCCCAGGGGCGGTGAAATCAGGGTTTCGGTCGGGCTGGAAAGCGATGGCGGCGTGGTTCTGTCCGTGCGCGACACGGGCCGGGGCATGAGCCGGGAGGAAATAGAGCTATCCCTGCAACCTTTCGGGCAGGCGGGCGATACCTTGACCCGGGACCACGAGGGTACCGGTTTGGGCCTGCCCTTGTCGCAATCCCTGTGCAAGCTGCACGACGGCTATCTGCAGCTTGAAAGCACCAAGGGCGTCGGCACCACGGTTTCAATCCATCTGCCGAAAACCCGCATCCTCGCGGCCAAAAAAGACACTGTGCAGACTCAGGCATAATTGCTGATTTCTACCAATTTGTTTTCCGGGTCGCGGAAATAGATAGAGGTCAGGGTGCCCGGCAGGTGATTGGGCGCCTGCAGACCACCGTAGTTCCCGGCCGCTTGCAAATTGATCTTTTGCCGGCCGAACCGCAGGGCTACCTGGCCCTCGCCAAAGACCACCTTCTCCAAATCCAAGGCGCGATCTACAGACCGTCGCCATGGGTATCGGCCGTCTTGAACAGGGTAACGACCTGATCCTCTTGGGTGGTATCGCATAAAAAAAGCGGTCGCCGTGCCGCCCGCCTGGTGAATTTCGGCCGCGATGGCATCGATTTTTTCCTGGGTGCGCCCGGCCACGAAGACATGCAGCCCGCCCATGGCGAAACGGCGGCAAAGGGCCGCGTCCAGGCCCCGGCGCCGACGACGACGGCACTATTATTGCTTGTAGTTTCGGCCAATTGGCGGTCGTTCCGGGTGATTTCGGTAAAAAGAAAAGAGGCGCCCCAGGTTTTACCGGGGCGCCTCGTCCGGACCGTCAGCGGGGCCTGCTATCGACCGGATTGTTGCTCGTTTGGTTCGATGGCGTTTCTTATTTTTAAGAAATACTATTCCAAATCCCGCAACTGAGTTTGTTTTAGTAACAGGTTGTAGGCAAAAACTAGGGATTTAGGTCTGGATCAGCAACAGAGACTTTCTATATATTGGATTAGAATTCCTAAACTGAAACCGAATGGAGCCCCCCATGGCCCGCCGTTTACCCCCCCTGAACAGTTTGCGCGCCTTCGAGGCCGCCGCCCGGCATTTGAGCATTTCCACCGCCGCCGGCGAGTTGAATGTCACGCCGGCGGCGGTCAGCCAGCAGATCAAGGGCCTGGAGGGACAGCTGGGTTTAAGCCTGTTTCGCCGCATGAACCGGGCCCTGGCCCTGACCGAACACGGCCGTCTGCTGTTGCCTGGTTTAAGCGACGGTTTCGACCAACTGGACAATGCGGTGGCCGAGGTCCGTCATGCCCAGGAAGGCGGGCCGTTAAATCTCTCCACCTCGCCCTCCTTTGCCTCGAAATGGCTGATCCCCCGCCTGGACCGCTTCCAGGCCGCCCACCCGGAGATCGAGGTACGCATCAGCGCCGGCATGGATCTGGTGGATTTTCGCCGCGACGAGGTGGATTGCGCCGTGCGTTTCGGCCGCGGCCGTTATGAGGGCGTGGAGGCGATCTGGCTTTTGGGTGAAGAGGTCTTCCCGGTTTGCAGCCCCGACCTGCTGGACGGCCCCCAAGGTTTGCATAGTCTGGATCAGTTGCGCCATCACCGCCTGCTGCATGACGGCCCGCCCATGTTCGACGATGTCACCCCGGACTGGCGCATGTGGCTGCAGGCCGCCCGGGTCAACGACGTGGACCCCGACCATGGCATGACCTTGACGCCCTGGACCATGGTGGTGCAAGCCGCGATCGAGGGCCAGGGCGTGGCCCTGGGCCGGCGTGCCTTGGTGGCCGACGATCTGGCC
>JAYGEA010000320.1:0-16213 GCA_046582635.1 Alphaproteobacteria bacterium | reverse complement strand
CAATCCGCGCGCGCCAGACATGCTTCTGCGGCGTATTCCGGTCCGAAACAAGCCGCTCCAAACGGACCCGGTCACCAGGACAAACCCAAATCAAAATGTTTGTTTTAATCCCTCAAGAATCGCATACTTCAATCCATCAGGAAATCATTTAAACGTGACCGAACACTAGTTCGGTGGCGACCTTGTTGCCGCATGGCAAAAGGTCTACATGAGCGTATGCAAGCAAAAACAGAAAGACCAAACGCCGTGCCGGCGGCGGTTCTCGAGCGCCTTAAGGCCGCCGTGGGGCCCAAGGGTTACACCACGGACCCGGACGAGATCGCGCCGTTGTGCCAATCCTGGCGGGATAACTGGCGCGGTTGGGTGCCCATGGTGGTCCGCCCCGCCAATACGGCGGAGGTGGCGGCGGTGGTGGCGATCTGTGCCGAAACCGGCACGCCCATGGTGCCCCAGGGCGGCAACACCGGCTTGACCGGGGGCAGCCAGCCCCATGACACCGGCACCGAGATCATTTTGTCCACCACCCGCATGAACCGGGTGCGCGAGATCGATACGGTGAACAACACCATGACCGTGGATGCGGGCTGTATTCTGGCCAGCCTGCAGACTGCCGCCTCCGATGCCGACCGCCTGTTTCCGCTGTCGCTGGCGGCGGAAGGCTCCTGCCAGATCGGCGGCAACCTGTCCACCAACGCGGGCGGCACCCAGGTGCTGCGCTATGGCAATGCCCGCAATCTGGTTCTGGGCCTGGAGGTCGTGCTGCCCGACGGACGCATCTGGGATGGCCTGCGCGGCCTGCGCAAGGACAACACCGGCTATGACCTGAAACAATTGTTCATCGGCGCCGAAGGCACCTTGGGCATCATCACGGCGGCGGTATTGAAGCTGTTTCCGAAACCGACCGAGATACAGACCGCCCTGGTGGCGGTGCCCGACCCGGCCGCCGCGCTGTCATTGTTGAGCCGCGCGACCGGGGCGGTAGGCGAGCAGGTGACGGCGTTCGAATTGATCCAGCGCCGGGCCATCGATTTCGTCTTGAGCAATGTGCCCGGCGTGCCCGACCCGTTGGAACAAAGCTATCCCTGGTATGTGTTGATGGAGATTTCGGGCCAGGGCCCACCCGACAGCCTGCGCGACACGGTCGAGGACGTGCTGGGCGGTGGCTTGGAGGACGGCGAGGTCCTCGATGCCGTGCTCGCCGCCAATCGCGGCCAGGGCCAGGCCTTGTGGAAAATCCGGGAGTCGATCCCCGAGGCACAAAATCACGAGGGGCAGTCGGTCAAGCATGACGTCTCGGTGCCGCTCTCGCGCATCGCGGAATTCATCGAACGGGCCGACCGGGCCCTGGAAGCGGCCTATCCCGGCGTCCGCTGCGTGGCGTTCGGCCATATTGGCGACGGCAATATCCATTACAATCCGGCCCAGCCCCTGGGTCGGGGGGGCGCCGATTTCGCCAAGGAATACGGCGCCATCAACCGCATCGTGCATGACCTGATTAGCGAGTTGAATGGCTCCATCTCCGCCGAACACGGCCTGGGCCGCCTGCGCCGGGACGAGGCCAAGCGTTATAAATCGGACGTGGAAATGGACCTGATGCAAACCCTCAAGAACGCCCTGGACCCCACCAACATCATGAACCCCGGCAAGGTCGTTTAGGTTGCCGGATGGCCTGACGGCGGGCAAGACCCGCTGGGGCATCGTCGCCCTGGCCATCACCTGCGGCATTGTCGCCGCCATTCAAGTGGGCAAGGTGCCGCCCCTGATAACGCGGCTGCAGGACGATTTGGCCCTGTCCCTGTTGGCGGCCGGCTGGCTGGCTTCGTTGTTTAATATTTCCGGCGCTTTGTTCGGTGTTCTGGGCGGCGCGCTGGCCGACAAACTGGGGGCCCGGCAGGTCATGCTGGCGGGCCTGGGCGGGTTCGCCGCCCTGGGCTTCGCCGGCGCCTTTGCCGACCATGCAACCTGGTTGCTGCTCTGCCGGGCGGGGGAAAGCGCCACCATCCTGGCCTGTACCGTCACCGCGCCCCGCCTGATCGTGGCCGCGACGGCGCCCCATCAGCGCAATCTGGCCATGGGCGCCTGGGGCAGTTTCATGCCTACGGGCATTGCCCTGGCGCTCCTTGGCGCCCCGCCGATCGCCGCCGTTTACGGCTGGCAAGGTGTCTGGAACGTCGCGGCCGCATTGGCCCTGATCTGTATGTTCGTGGTGGCCTGGGTGACCGCGCCGCGCCGCTGGCCGGAAGCGCCCAAACGGGCGACCGGGGTACCGTGGCGCAGTCTGGGCCGGGCCGTGTGGCGGACGGGCCCAATCCTGCTGGGCGTTTGCTTCGCCCTGTACGCCATCCAGTTCTTTGCCGTGGCGTCCTGGTTGCCCACCTATTTGATCGAGGTCATGGGCTTCGCGCCGCACCAGGCGGGAATGGCCACGGCGTTGGTGGTTTTCGGCAATGCCTTGGGCAATCTACTGGCTGCATGGCTATTGCATCGCGGTGCCCGTCGCTGGAGGCTGATGCTGGCCGCCTACATCTTGATGTTGGTCTTCGCCGCCGGAATTTTTGCCCCGGCAGTGCCCTTGCTTTGGAAACTGCCCCTGGCCTTTGCCTTCAATTTTTTTGGCGGCCTGCTGCCGGCCGCCGCCCTGGCGGGCACGGCCGCCCATGCGCCCCGGCCCGAAATGATCGGCACCGTCAATGGCGCCGTGGTGCAAGGTGCCGCCATCGGCAGCCTGGCCGGACCGCCGGCCATGGCGGTGATGATCGCGGGATTTGGCGGCTGGGCTGGAACCTATTGGCTGATGGCCATCTGCTGTTCCATCGGAGTTTGCCTGGCCGTCTGGCTGGGCATTATCGAACGCCGGCTGGGCATCAGCTAAAACAAACTGCCCTGAACCGGGGATTTCGGCGCCGCCTGCAAACAGTCGGCATCATCGTTGCGGGGGCTGTTGACCCGGCGGGAAACCGGGCGGGCCCGCATGTGGGGGGCATGCCCGGGCGCGAACAGGCCGGGCGGTGGCGTTAGTTCCGGGTCCAGCCAGGCCTCGAACTCCGGTTTTTCGAGCATGACCGGCATGCGGTGGTGAATGGGCCGGATGTCATCCGCCGCCTCGGACGTCAGAATGGCGAAGCTGACAACTTCCGTGCCGTGACTGTCGCCCCAGGTTTCCCACAAGCCGGCAAAAACAAAGGGCGCGCCGTCGGCGCGGCTGATCCAATAGGGCTGTTTGCCGCCGTCGACCTTCTGCCATTCGTAGAAGCCATCGGCGGGGATCAGGCAACGGCGGCGGCGGTAAGCGGCCCGGAAGGTAGGTTTTTCCGCCGCCGTTTCACTGCGCGCGTTGATCTGGCCCCCCTGATGTTTTTGGCCCCCGGTGGGCTCCTTGCTCCAACTTGGGATCAGCCCCCAGGTCATGCCGTCCAGAACCATGCGGCCGCCGGTCTCGTCCCGCCGGACAACGGGGGCGATCTGGCTGGGCGCGATGTTGAAGCGCGGCGACATCCAGCCCGCCGCCGGCAGGTCGAACAACTGGCGCATGGCGTCTTCGGGCACGGTCAGGCTATAGCGTCCACACATTCATGATTATTATCACAAACCTAATGGCAACAAGCAGTTATATGGCTTTGCTAATATATGTTAGGGTTTTGTTCGTACTCTTTGGCAATACTGAACCCGCAATGATGAGCATTGTAGGGGGAAGCAACCACCGCGTGATCGACGCGCCGGTGGCGAGGGCATTTGTAAATGCAGAGTATAGCCGTACGGCATGACAGTGGAGACGGCGTCGCCGTCGCCAGGATTGGCCGCACGTTCAGTTATGGCGACAGCCCGGAAGGGACGGATCGCGCGGCAAACATCGCCACGCTGGTCGCTGTATTGGTCTTTGTCCTGGCCGGCGGATTGACGGCGCTGGCCACCGTGGCGGACCGTGACGTCCTGGGGCTGGCCGTGCCGCCGGCTATATTGCTGCTGTTCGGGGTCACGGGGCTAGTGCTGTCGGCTACCTCCGTATTGGCCTTGCGCCGCATTATTCTGCGCCAGACCCGCGCGGCCATCGCGGCGGAAGCGGCACCCAGAACCCGGCTGCTGCATGCCATGCTGGACCAATTCGACGAAGGCATCGCCATATGGGACGGAAATGACCGTCTGGTGCTGTGCAATCAGACTTATCGCGATATCTTTGGCCGGATCGGACAGCATTTGCACGAAGGCGCCTTCTTTGACGATGTGCTGCAGGCGGAAGTGGAGGCGGCCTATGTTCCCCCCACCGCCGCCCGGACCTGGTTCGAACAGCGCCAACAACGTCACTGGATTGGCGGCATCTCCGAGAGGCGGGTGATGGATGGGCGGGAATACGAAACCATTGATCGGCAAAGCGCGGCCGGCGGCACCCTGACGCTGGTGCGCGACGTGACCGAGTTGAAGGCCAGGGAAACCGACCTGCGCGATGCCCAGGAACGCTATGCCCTGGTCTCCCTGGCCTCGAACGAGGGGCTGTGGGACATGGATCTGCGCGGTGATCGGTTCTACATCTCACCCCGGGTCCTTTCCATCATCGGCTCAACCGCCGACCCCGTCGGTTTCCAGCGCGAGGATTGGGTGGCCCAGATACATCCCGACGATCTGGAGCCCTATCGCCAGCGTTGGCGCGAACATCTGGATGGGGACAGCCGCATTTTCGATATGGAATACCGCGTCCGCCATCATAGCGGCGAACAGCGCTGGATCGCCGACCGGGCCCTGGCCCTGCGGGATTCCACCGGCCAGGCCTATCGCATCGCCGGCTCGGTCGCTGACATTACCGCCCGCAAGCAGTCGGAGGCGGAGATTATCCAGGCCCGTGACGCGGCCGAGATCGCCAACAAGGCAAAAACCCAGTTTCTGGCCAATGTCAGCCATGAATTGCGCACGCCCCTGAATGCCATCATCGGTTTTTCCGATCTGTTGACCGACACGAGCGATAACCGGCTGGGCGATGAGGAACAGCAAAATTTTCTTCATTCCATCAACCAGTCGGGCCGTGAGTTGCTGGTTGTTATTAATGACATCCTGGATATGTCCCGCATCGAAGCCGGAGCTTTGAAATTGTCCGAAGGCGCCGTCGATCTGGAGCTTTGCATCGAGGGCGCCATTGCCATGATCACCGAGCAGGCCGCCGGCAAGGGCTTGGTCGTGGTGGAAAGCCTGCCCGACAATCTGCCCGATTTGATCGGCGATCAGAGGAAGATCAAACAAATGCTGTTGAACCTGTTGACCAATGCCGTCAAATTCACGCCTTCGGGCGGAGAGGTCGAAATCAGCGTCCAGTATGCGAAGGGGTCGGGATTGGACCTCCTTGTGCGCGATAGCGGCGTCGGCATGACGGCGGAGGAGCTGGACCGGGCGCGGCTGTCCTTCGCCCAACTGAACGACAGCCCCAGCCGCCAGCATGGCGGCCTGGGCCTGGGCCTGGCCATCACCACGGCCATCGCCGAACTGCACGGCGGCAAACTGACACTGGAATCCGTGCCCAATGAAGGCACCACCGCGACCCTGCATTTCCCGGCCGACCGGATCGATTGATCCAGCCGCCGCCGGACGTAGCGGCGACCGTCACATTAAGATGTCTTGAATAGCGCGCCGTGCGATGCCACCTTGCACTCTGACTCCCGTCCGTGAGTGATCGCTGTTGCTTGGTACGAATCCATGAATTTGCGTCAAATGTGTTTTGTCCGCCGCCGTCCGGCCGTCCCCGTTCTAGCCTGGGTTCTGGCCGGGGTGCTGGCAGTCGCCTTGTCCCTTGCGCCTGAACCCGGCTTAGCGCAAACGAAGCCGGCCAAGAAAAAAGGCCCCCGCGCCGCCTTGGTGGGCATCGACAAGGTGCGGGTGGACAAGATCAGCCAGACCATTCCCGTACTGGGCCGCCTGGTGGCCCGGCGCGCCGGCGTGGTCGCCGCCAGGGTTGCCGGCCCGGTGGCGAAGATGCGGGTGGATGTGGGCGACCGCTTGAAATTGGGCGACGTGGTGGCGGTGCTGGTGCGCGAACGCCTGCATTGGGTGCGCGAGCGGCGCGCCGCCGAAGTTGCCTCCTACAAGGCCCGGCTGGCGGCGCGGAGGGCGGAAAAGGTCATGAAAAACCAGGAGATGCAGCGCCTGGAAAAACTGCGCAGAAATAAATCAGCGGCCCATCGCGCCTCCAAGTTCGATGCCATGAGCCAGGAAGTCGCCATGTTGAAGGCCTTGGTGGCGGAGGCCGCGGCGCGCTTGAAACAAGCCGAGGCCGAGGCCCGCCTGGCCCAGATCAATCTGGATTACACCACCATCCGCGCCCCCTTTCCCGGCGTCGTCACGCAACGTCACACGGATGTGGGCGCCTTTGTCAATGTGGGCCAGGCGGTGGTCAGTTTGATCGATGACAGCGCCCTGGAGGTGGAGGCGGATGTCCCCGTCAAACGCATCGGCGGCCTGAAACCCGGCACGGAGGTTGCCGTGCGCATCAATGGCAACACCTTGGCGGCCAGGGTCAGGGCCGTGGTGCCCGAGGAGAACCCGCAAACCCGCACCCGGGCGGTCCGCTTCACGGCCGAACTGAGCAGCTTGCGCGGCACCCTGGCCGGCAATCAAAGCGTCACCGTGGCCATTCCCATCTCCGCCGCCCGGAATGTGGTTTCCGTGCACAAGGACGCGGTTTTGAAGCGGCGGGGCAATGACATGGTTTTTGTCGTGGTCGACGGCGCGGCCAAGCCGCGCAATATCACCATCGGCGATGCGGTGGGTGGGCGCTTCGTGGTGCGCAAGGGCCTGAAAGCCGGCGAGGTGGTCGTGGTGCGCGGTAACGAGCGGCTGTTCCCCGGCCAGCCCGTGCGCATCCGCGCCGCCAAGGGCAAGGGCTAGGCGGACCGGCCGATGAACCTGATCCGCCTATCCATCGACCGGCCCATCGCCGTGGTCGCCGCCGTTCTGATGGTGCTGTTGTTCGGCCTGCTGGCGCTGCAGACCATCCCCATTCAGTTGACCCCCGATGTCCGCCGGCCGGTCCTGAACATCCAAACCAACTGGCACGGTGCCGCGCCCGCCGAAATGGAGCGGGAGATCATCAACCGCCAGGAGGAGGCCTTGAAAGGCCTGCCCGGCGTCACCTCCATCACCAGTCGGGCCGAGGACGGCCGGGCCCGCATCGCCCTGGAATTCGATATTAATCAGAACATGGACCGGGCCCTGTTGTTGGTGGCCAACCGCCTGGACCGGGTCACCGGCTATCCGAACGAGGCAGACAAGCCGACCATCCGCACCTCGTCCTCGGACGACAACCCCATCGGCTGGTTCATCATCGACCGCCTGCCGGGCAACAACAAGCCGATCCACACCCACCTGGATCTGGTCGATGATCTGGTGCGTGAACGCCTGGAACGGGTGCCCGGCGTCTCCCGGGTCAATGTCTATGGCGGTGGCGAGCGGGAATTGCGGGTGGTCGTCGACCCTGAAAAACTTGCCCGTTACGGCCTGACCGTGCCGTATGTGGTGGGCGCCCTGAGAGCCGCCAATACCTCCATGTCGGGGGGCGACGTGGTCGAGGGCAAGCGCCGCTACGTGGTGCGCACGGTGGGTGAATTCAAGACCCCGGAACAGGTCGCGGCCGTGCTGGTGCGTTCGGAAGGCGACCGGGGCACGGGCCGCATCGGCCGGGTCACCATCGGCGATATCGCCACGGTGGAGTTTTCCCACAAATCACCCACCGCGCACATCCGCAGCCTGGGCAACCCGACCCTGGCCGCCAGCACCGTCCGCGATACCGGCGCCAATGTGATCGAGGTCATGGCCGGCATCAAGAAGGTCATCAAGGAACTGGCGGAAGTGACCCTTCCGGCGGTGGGCATGACCATTCGCCAGGTTTACGACGAAACCATCTACATCAACTCCGCCATCGATCTGGTGCAAAACAACATTATCGTCGGCGGCATCCTGGCCGCCGTGGTGTTGTTGCTGTTCCTGCGCTCGGCCCGGGCCACCTTGGTGGTCTCCCTGGCCATTCCGGTTTCGGTGGTCGGGGCCTTTGTCGCCATGGCGGCCCTGGGCCGCTCCCTGAACGTGATTTCCCTGGCCGGCATTGCCTTTTCCGTCGGCATGGTGGTGGATGCGGCCATCGTGGTGCTGGAAAATATCTATCGCCACCGCCAGGCAGGCACCCGGCCCAAGATCGCCGCCTATTTGGGCGCGCAGCAGGTTTGGGGCGCCATTCTGGTTTCTGCCCTGACCACGGTCCTGGTATTCCTGCCATTGTTGGTGATGAAACTGGAAGTGGGGCAGTTGTTCCGGGATATCGCCGTCGCCATCTCCGTTTCGGTGCTGCTGTCCCTGATCGTCTCGGTTACGGTGGTGCCGGCGTTGGCCCGGCGGCTGCTGCGGGACGGCATGAAAAGCCTGGATAATCCCCTGCGCCTGCCGCTGCTGGATAATTTCGCCGCCGCCTTCAGCCGGGCCATTTTGCGCTTTACCCACATGGTGGTGAAAAGCCGCAGCCTGGCGATCACCGTCGTGACCCTGCTGTGCGGCGCCGGCGCCATTGCCACCTGGGCCTTCCTGCCCAAGCTGGATTACCTGCCCGACGGCAACCGCAATCTGATCTTTGGCGTTATTCTGCCCCCCCCCGGCTATAACCTGGAAACCACCAACGCCATCGCCGGGGAACTGGAAAATGCCGTGCGCCCCCTGTGGGCGTCCGAGACCGGGCCGGAGTCCGAACCGGGCCAGCCGCCGAAAATCGGGAATTTTTTCTATGTTGCGGCCCGCGCCACCACCTTCATCGGCGCCTCCGCCGTCGATCCGACACGGGTGGGGGAGTTGATCCCCGTGCTGCGCGCGCCGATCTTCCGGGAGCCGGGGACCTATGGCTTTATTTCCAAACGCTCGTTGTTTGGCCGGGGCATCGGCGGCGGACGCAGTATCAATCTGGAAGTGTCCGGGCCTGATCTGGACGTGGTGCTGGACGTCGCCCGCCAGGCCGCCCGGCTGATCGGCAAAACACTGCCGCGAAAACAGGGCAACCAGTTGCGGCCCAAACCGGGGTTGGAGTTGGGCGCGCCGGAAATCCGCGTGGTGCCCAACCCGGTGCTGCTCGCCGACAACGGCGTCACCGCCCGGGAATTGGGCCTGACCGTGGATGCCTTCAATGACGGCCTGCGGGTGGCAGAGGTCACCATCGACGGCCGCCGCATTGATTTGATGCTGGTGGGCCCCGACGGACAGATCACCACCACGCAAGGGATCGGCAATCTGCCCGTGGTCACCCGTTCGGGCACCATATTGCCCGTGGCCTCGTTGGCCGATATCGTGATGACCGCCGGCCCGACGGAAATCCGCCATGTGGAGCGGGAACGCACCGTCACCCTTGAAGTCAGACCCCGGCCCGCGCTGCCTCTGGAGGCGGCCATGGAAATTCTGCAAAACGAAGTGATCGATGTCTTGAACACCAAGGGCATCCCAGCCTCGGTCAAGATGCGCCTGTCGGGCACGGCCGATAAACTGACCGCCGCCTGGGACCATCTGGTGGTCGATCTGGCGGTCGCGGTGATCATTGTCTATCTGGTCATGGCGGTGCTGTTCGAAAGCTTCCTCTACCCCCTGATCATTCTGTTCTCCGTGCCCCTGGCCACGGCGGGCGGGGTTTTGGGCCTGGCCTTGCTGAATGTCTTCACCTTCCAGCCGCTGGATATGCTGACCATGCTGGGCTTCGTCATATTAATCGGCATCGTGGTCAACAATGCTATTTTGATTGTGCATCAGACATTATTTCTGGTGCGCCATGATGGCCTGCATGCGGACGCGGCGATTATCGAGGCGGTACGCAACCGCATCCGGCCAATCTTCATGTCCACATTGACCTCCGTCTTCGGTATGCTGCCCCTTGTAGTGTTTGGCGGTGCCGGATCGGAGCTGTATCGTGGTCTGGGGTCGGTGGTTCTGGGCGGGCTGTCCCTGTCGGCGGCCCTGACCCTGTTGATCATTCCGCCGTTGTTGAGCCTGGTTTCGGCGGTGGTGGAACGGGGCCGCGGCACGGCTGCGGAAGACGCCGTCCAGGCGGCTGAATAGGAGATTTTCATGACAAATTATGTGGCCGCCGAAGCCCTGAAAGCCATGCTGGGGGACGGCGGCGAATTGGCCCTACTGGACGTGCGCGAGGAAGGCGCCCATTCCCAATCACACCTGTTCTACACCGTGCCCATGCCGCTCAGCTCACTGGAACTGCTAGCCGGCGATCTGGTCCCGCGGCTGGGTACCCGGATCGTGCTGGTCGATGGGGGGGGCGGCTTTGCGGAACGGGCGGCAGCCAAGCTGGTGGCGACCGGCTATGAGGATGTCTGCTGCCTGGAGGGGGGCATCGGGGCTTGGGAAGCGGCGGGCTATGTGCTGTTTTCCGGCGTCCATGTGCCTTGCAAGGCCTTTGGCGAATATGTGGAACATCACTATGGCACGCCCCACATCGAGGCGGAGGAATTGCATGCCAGACGCGCGGCGGGCGAGGATCTGGTGATCCTGGACAGCCGGCCCCTGGACGAATTCCACGTCATGAACATCCCCGGCGGCATCGATTGCCCGGGCGCGGAGCTGGCGGCACGGGTGCACGATGCCGCACCCGATCCCGATACCCTGGTGGTGGTCAATTGCGCCGGCCGCACCCGCAGCATTATCGGCGCCCAGTCCCTGATCAACGCCGCCATCCCGAACAAAGTCGTGGCCCTGAAGAATGGCACCATGGGCTGGCACCTGGCGGGCTATGAGCTGGAACGGGGCCAATCGCGCAAGGTGCCGCCGCCCAGCACGACCGCCCAGTCCAAGGGCCAGGCCAGTGCCCAGGCCGCCGCCGCGCGGTTCGGGGTGCAAAAGATAAACCGCGAGACGCTGGCCCAATGGCAGGCGGAGGCGGACGCGCGCACCCTGTACATCCTTGATGTGCGGGACCCGGAGGAATACGCCGCAGGCCACCCCCAAGGCGTTCGCAACGCGCCGGGCGGGCAACTGGTACAGGGGATCGATCAGTGGTGCGGCACTCTGGGCGCCCGCGTGGTGCTGGTGGACGACAACGGCGTCCGGGCCACCATGACGGCCTCGTGGCTGGTGCAGATGGGTTGGGACGTGGCGGTGCTCGAAAGCGGCCTGGACGGCTTCGAGATGACCACGGAGATGCCGCGCCGGGGACCCGCCGGCATTGGCCAGGCCGGTGAGAACGAAATCGACGTGGCTGAGTTGGCGGCCCGGATTGCGGCGGATGACGTGGTCGTCCTCGATCTGGCGCCGAGCCGCGACTATGACAAGGGTCACATACCAGGGGCCTGGTGGGCCGTACGGGCCCGTCTGGCGAACAGCCTGCCCAAGGTGGGGGGCAAACCCGAAAAATCGTTGCTGGTGATCACCTCGCCAGATGCCATTCTGGCCCGCTTGGCGGCACCCGAGGCCTCGGAACTGACGGGCATGCGGGTGGCGGTTCTGGCGGGGGGAACAGATGCCTGGGCGGCGGCGGGCCACGATCTAACGTCCGGCCTGGAAAACATGGCCGACGAACGCGACGATACCTGGTTGAAGCCTTATGACCATCCAAGCGGTGTCGAGGACCGCATGCGCGCCTATCTGACGTGGGAGATTGATTTGGTCCACGATATAGAGCGCGACGGCGATCACCGTTTCCGGCTGTTCACATGAGGGCGGCGGGCGTTATCCTACTCTCTCTTGCCCTGGCCGGGCCTGCCATGGCGCAGTCCCAGAACGCCGCCAAGACCGGGGCGGGCGGGCCGCTGGGAAGCCTCGATGCGCTGCAATCGGAATGGAACAAACAGTATGCGGGGCTCCCCGGTCAGGCGTTCAAGGGCGCGATGGGTATTTATGGCCTGGCCCGTGCCCTTGCCGCGGCCTCGGACGCGGTGAACTTCAAACTGCGCATACGCGGCAACGGTTCGGTGGATCAGGGCGGCGCAACCACCTCCACCACGGGGACATCCGTCTCCACCGACAGCGCCACCTCGTCCTCCACGTCCACAAATTAGGTTTCAAATATGAGCGAGCAGCGCACGGTCACGATCATTGGCGCCGGCATCATCGGTCTCTGTTGCGCGCGGGCCTTGCAGCGCCGGGGCCGGTCCGTGACGGTGATCGACCCCAATGAGCCTGGCCGGGGCACCTCCTATGGCAATGCCGGCATATTGGCGGCGGGTTCGGTGCTGCCCGAGGGGCATCCGGGCCTTTGGAAACGGCTGCCGGGACTGTTGCTGGATCGAACCGGGCCCTTGACCATTCGGCCGGGCTATCTGCCCCAGATGCTGCCCTGGTTACTGCGCTTCATGGCCAGCACCACGCCGGGCCGGGTGGAGGAGATTTCCAAGGCCCTGGCCGCCATCGTCATGCCCGGCGTGCAGCATTATTTGGATCTGCTCGACGACGTGGCCGCCGACCAGGTGCCGATCCGCCGCCAGGGCTGCCTGTATCTCTACCCCAACGAGGCGGATGTGAAGGCGGCGGAACCCGCCAACGATGCCCGCCGCCGCCGGGGCGTGAAAATCGAGATCTTGGGCCCGGACGAAGTGCGCCAGTTGATCCCGGCCATCGGCCCCGACATGGCGGGCGGCGCCCTGGCCACGCAAGCGGGTCACACCACATCACCCCTGGCTCTGTCGCAATTGCTGGCGGCCCAGATCGAGGCGGCGGGGGGCAGCTTTGTCCGGGCCAAGGTGGCGGGTTTCACCATCGGCCCGGAGGGGCCGAGCCATGTCCGCACCGAGCAGGGCGAGATAGCGGTCGAGGACGTGGTCATCGCGGCCGGCGCCTTTTCCAAGCCCCTGGCCGCGGCACTGGGCAACAAAGTACCCCTGGATACCGAGCGGGGCTATCACATGATGCTGCCCCAGCCCGAGATCGAGATCCGGGTGCCCATGCTGATCAGCTCCCTCGGGTTCGGCGTGACGCCCATGAGCGACGGCCTGCGCCTGGCCGGCACGGTGGAATTCGGCGGTCTGAAGGCGCCGCCCGACTACAACCGGGCGCAAATTCTGCTGGACCATGCCAAACGGCTGTTTCCCGGTCTTGGCGACGCGGGCGCGGTGCCCTGGATGGGCCATCGCCCCTCGATGCCGGATTCCCTGCCCGTGATCAGCCGCTCCAACCGTTTCGCCCGGGTCTTCTACGCCTTTGGCCACGGCCACCTGGGCCTCTCCCTCGGCGCGGTGACGGGACGGGTGATTGCGGATTTGGTGGTCGATCGCGTCTCGGACATAGACCCAACGCCCTACCGTGCCGACCGTTTCTAAGGCCTTTCGCCAGCGGGCGCCGTGGTGGGGCGGCGATCTGCAAACCCTGCGTAATTCCATTTTGCCGGACCCCGCGCCGATCGCCGGCGAACGGCTCTACCTGACGATGGCGGATGGCAGCGGCGACAAATTGTGGGCCCTGCACAACCCGGGCACGGATGGGGGCAAACCTCTGGTGATCCTGATCCACGGCCTGGCCGGGTGCGAGGACAGCAGTTATATCATTCAGGCCACGGGGCATTTCCTCGCCGCCGGCTACTCCACCCTGCGCCTGAACCTGCGCGGGGCCGGGCCGTCGCGGCCCACCTGCAGCCTGCAATCCCACGCCGGCCGCAGCCGCGATCTGCATGATGCCATTCTGGCCCTGCCAGGGGCACTGTTGGAGGCAGGCGTGGTGGTCATGGGGTTTTCCCTGGCCGGTAATATGAGCCTGAAATTCGCCGCCGAATATGGCACCGCCCTGCCCCTCCGCGCCCTGGTAACGGTCTCGGCGCCGATCGACCTGGCGGCCACCTCGGCCAATATGCTGCGGCCGCGAAATAAGCTGTTCAACGGCAAATTATTGCGGGATTTTTGCCGCGAATGCCTGGCCCCCGGGGCCGCCGTCAGCGCCGGGGAACGGGCCGCCATCCGGGCGGCGCGAAACTTCGTAGAGCTGGATCATCATTTCATCGCGCCGCGCAACGGCTACCGCGATGCACACGACTATTGGGAGAATTGCCAGGCTCTGGAGTTCTTGCCGCAAATCCAGCGGCCATGCCTGTTGCTGCATGCCCAGGACGACCCTATCGTCCCCATTCAGCCCTATCTGGACTACGATTGGGAAAATAATTCATGGCTGCATCCCGAACTGACCCGCCATGGCGGCCATGTCGGCTTCCATGCGGCGGAAAATCGTACTTTTCATTTGGATTGCGCCTCAAAATTTCTTGCCCAACGACTTTGAGATTTGTTTAAGTTCGGGGGTTTTACAGTAGATTTCCACAAGGCCAACCACAAGGTTATCCACAGGATTTGGTATAGTTCCTACTTTGTTCCTACATTATATATTGTTTTGCCCGTCATCTCTGTCTACAATCCGCCCGCGCCACAACAACAACAATCGAACCACCGTGGGGGTGTATCATGGCCGTGGATTGGACCGACGAACGGGTCTCGGTATTATCACAACTCTGGCAATCGGGGCAGTCGGCCCGGCAAATTGCTGAACGTCTGGGGTCTGAGATTACCCGAAACGCGGTCATTGGCAAGGCCAACCGCCTGGGTCTCTCGAAGCCGTCGAAATCTTCGGTAACCCGCCAACAACGGCAAAAAGAACGGGCCGAAAAGGTCCTTCAACTGCAACCCCCAGTAGACGAGGGGGCGTCAATCTTTTCATTGACCGCTTCCACCTGCCGCTGGCCCATCGGCGACCCGGGCGATCTGGACTTTCATTTCTGCGGCGCCAACAGCAAGGCCGCCCAGCCCTATTGCGACTATCACGCGGTTAAGGCCTATCAGCCGCCCAAGGCCAGGAACGCCCATCGCAAGCGCAGCGCCTGAAGGCGGCTAATTCCGGCACGCAAGCCCCTCACAAGGTTTTCGCCGGGGTTTTCGCCGGGGCTTTCAATAGATCCGTGTTGCGCTAATACTGGCGCCATACGCGCACAGTTAATTTTCATCCTGGTGATGGCGGCCATGGTCTGTTTGTGGTGACAGATGGGACCGGTCGCCGCACGGACCACCGCGCCCGGAGCGGCGGGGGGAGCGGCGGCACGGCGGCGGTTTCCGACACCACAAGCGTGTCAACAACTTCAGACTCCACATCGTCATCCAGTGCGACGAACTCATAACAACCGACGTAAAAGTTGCCGGCGAACGGTCTGAAATTGGCAAAAATATGGCTCTCTTGCCGCCGCTGATAACCTGGCCAGAGAGCCTCAAAAATTTTGTCGGCCGTGCGACCGGCCGGCATTCGTGTGCAATCCCCTCACGGACGCGTCACGAGCGCATAATATTCGTGTTATGGGCACTTTATGGGCGTATTGCCTCAAATTTAATGAACAACCGAAAAAATGGCGGGCATTGCTAGGATGTAATCGCCCGGAAAATCAGAACCAACGGGCTGCAGGCAACAAGTGCCAAGGTAATCCAGATGGGCACGGCCAGGAAGTACGGCATCCGCTTCTGTTCCCGGTCGGCACCATTACGATCAGCCGGTTCCAATGACGTCGTGGACATGGGGGGCATCACTAAGCTCCTTTGGTAACATCTCCTAACAATTGGTAAATGTTAACAGCAACACGTTAACGAATAGTGAAATGGAGCGGCGGGCGCCGGCGGACTTCACGGAAAATTGCTGGCATGGCGCGGTCGCATTCACTAAGTTATTGAAATATAACGATGTGGAATTCCGGCGTAATTCTTGACTGTTAACGTTTGGCCACCTTGTCCTGGTCTGTTGCAGGGCAGGGGGAGGAGACTGCGTTCGGTGCGGCAATAGTATGGGGACGGGAAACCCTCACCCCGTCTTAAGTCAACGCCAACCGGTTTTTTGCAACCAAACCGGCGGGCCGTGGCTCGCATTGCCGTGCTGACGGGCGGCGGCCCCGTATTTCGGGGTCGCCGTTTGCATTTTCGTCCCGGAGTCTTCATGTGTCTCCGAAGTCAGTATTGTGAGGAAGAGCCCATGAAATCATGCCGAAAGTTGCCGTCCCCAGTACGTTCCGAACGCCTGGGCGGATTATTATTTGCCATATTCGTTCTGTTGGCGGCCGTGCCCTTGGCTCCGGCGCATGCCATTAGCTTCAACCCGATCACCGCCATCAAGGGCGTGTTGGAAGCCGTCGTGGAAGATCGCAGCGCCGATGATATCGGCACGGATCTGAAACTCAAGGCGACCATCGTCGGTGAAGTTCTGGACAAAATGACCAACGATGCCATTTCCATCGGCGCCGATGTTTACG
>JAYGEA010000314.1:0-13505 GCA_046582635.1 Alphaproteobacteria bacterium | reverse complement strand
TAGTGCAGCAGGGCTGAGATCGGGCGGTTGTCAAAAGCGGTGCCCGTGCCCGACATCAAGGCCTTGGCGGCCTCGTCAAAGGACATCCCGGGGCGATAGGCACGGGCCTGACCATGCCGACAAAGGCATTGGCCACGGCGACAATGCGGGCGGTGGGCAGGATCTCTTCGCCGGCCAGGGCGGCGGGCTGTCCGGCCCCGTCCCAGCGTTCCTGAATTTGCCGGATGGTCTCGGCCACCGGCCCTTCGAATTCCACGCCGTCGATCAATTCGGCGCTGGTCAGGACGGATTGGCGGATCATGGCCAATTCATCGTCGCTCAATGCTTCCCGTTTGGTTAACACCTCCTGGGGCACGGTGACCTTGCCCAGGTTCATCAACGCGCCGGCGATGTCACAGGTGGCCACCGCCGCCTCGTCCAGATGCATGGCCTCGGCGATGGCCCTGGCAACTTCCGCCACCCGGGCCGAATGATGGGCCGAGTACGGATCGCGCCAGTCCACCACGGCGACGCAGGTTTGCACAAGCTCGCGCAATATCCTGGCCCGGCGTTCCCGTTCGTCAACCAGGTCGGTGATATCTTCCAATATCATCAGGACGCCGGAAATTTCCGCGCCGTCGGACCGTAGCAGGATATGGTCCGATTTGACCACCCGGCGTCCGCTATCCTTGTTTTCCACCCGCCATTCGGTCAATGGCTGGGATTTTTCGATCACCTGCTCGTTGGCCCGCTGCAGGGGTCTGGCCCGGTCGGCGCCCATGGCGCTGATCAGGGTTTTGCCGATCAGTTCACTGGTCGCGATGCCAGTTTCCTCGCCGGCCTTGGAATTAGCGAAAATCACCTCGCCGTTGCGGTCCACGGCGGCGATGGCGGTGGGTTGGCTATCCGTCACCACGCGCAGGAAGTCGCTAACCGTTTGCAATTGGGCGTTCGAGCGGCGCAAACCTTCGGCCGCCGCCGACAACCTAACGGAGGAACCATGGCGCCAGACCCCATAAACAACCGCCGTCACCACCGCGATGACCTGGCGGCCCTGATAATTCGCATAGGTGCCGAAGCCGCCGGTCTGCCGCAATAATGCGGCCGCGGCAAGATGGGGTGTGTCGAGGGCAAGACTGCGCTGCAGTGGTTTGCTGCCGTCCGCCAGGGGGGAGAGATATTCGACCGTGGCGCCGGTTTTGCGCACCAAATAGGTCTGCCCGGTCTTCTGGGTCTCGCCAGGTTGGATCAGCCGCCCGAAGAGGCCGTCACCGACGATGCGAATGCCCAACACGCCGCCGACCTGATCGGCCGGCCGGTTTTCGCCCTGTACGGCGAATATCGGTTGCAGAAAGGCGATGGTGGCTTGGCCGGAGGGGCCGAGATAGATATCAAGAACACCCCTGGTACCCAGTTTGGTTGCCCGGACGAAATCGCGCAGTCGGCTGTCCAGGGGCGGGGTGCCGGGGGTGGTCACCAATATCTCCCCCTTTTTGTCCAGCAAGGCAAGGCCGGCGACGCCGATGCGCTGGACATTGGCCTGCACCTCCGGCCCGGTGACCGGGTTGGCGAAACCGGATTGATCGGCCGTAACCAACAGCAGATTGCCAAGATATTCGGCCTGGGCCGATTGATCGGTGACCCCGCCCGACTGGCCGCCCGCAAGCGTCAGTTCGGTCAAATAGAGTTGCAGGGACAAATTGTCAGCCAACCCGGTTAGAGTCTTGAATTGGAGGTCCCGCCATTCCAGTACCGCCTGGGCCCGGGAGGCGGCGACGATGCCCAAACGCACCTGCCATTGGTGCAGGTCCCGCTCACCCTCGGCCGCGACGAAACGATGCACGGCAAACATGCCCAAAACGGCGCAAAACAGAAGAATGGCTCCCGCCGTGATGACATTGCGGTTTATTTTTGCCAACGGTCGAACTCCATTCTCTAGGCGTGCGCGGTCTGCTTGCCGAAAAGAGGTGCGCACGAATGCCATGGGGCCGTAAATTGGTAAAGAAATCGGTATACTTCGGCAGATTATCGCGGCTAATTAACGGAAACGCTGCCATCAGAAAATATCGTCGCATTTTCAAGGACCTGTTGTCGAATGCAAATACCGCTGCTCGCGGTCGCCGCGGCGCTGGCCATTAACATCCTATGGGGCGCCAATCCTGTCGCGGTGAAAATTGGTCTGGTAGCGTTTCCACCATTGTGGAGTGCCTTTTTCCGCTTTGCCATCGGTGCGTTGTGCGTCGCGGTCTGGGCCCGCGCCAATGGCATTAGAATTTGGCCGCGTAAGGGCGAATGGTGGGGGCTGTATTTGCTGGCGGCTTGGTTCATGACGCAGATCGCCATGATGAACGTGGGCATCAATTTCACCTCCGGTGCTTCCGCCGCCGTCATGATGGTGATGTTTCCTTTTTTCGCCGGCATTTTCGCCCACTTCATAATTGCCGGCGATCAGCTCAACCTGGGCAAGACGGCCGGGCTGCTGATCGCCTTTTTAGGTGTTGGTTTGGTTTTGACCGGGGGGCAAATTCCGGACGAGCTGTCACGGGCCAATGTGGGTGATTTGATCCTGCTGGCCAGCACCATCTTATTGGGCGGCCGGATAATCTTCACGGCCCGGCTGGTCAGCAACATTGAACCGGCGCGGGTGGTCTTATGGCAGATGCTGTTGTCATTGGCGGGTTTCGGCCTTGGTGCGGTTTTGTGGGAAGAGATCGTTTGGGGGGAAGTCGGCTGGATACCGGTGGCGGCTTTGTTATACCAAGGCGTTGTCATCGCGGGCCTTGCCTTCATGGTCAATGCCTGGCTGATTAAACGTTACAGCCCCTCGGTCATGGTCAGTTTCGGCTTCGTATCGCCGGTTTCAGGCGTCGCGTTGAGCGCGTGGCTGCTGGGCGATGCCTTGACCTGGGATTTGGCGGTGGGAACAGTTGCGGTTGGCATCGGCCTGATCATTCTGACCCTGCGCGCCCAGCCACGTTAAGCCTCCACGGCTCGCCTCTTGTTCAATCGATATTGAACTGCAACGCGGCCAATCGGGCGTAGAGACCGTTTTGTTCCACCAATTCGTCGTGGCGGCCCATTTCGACCACGGTGCCGTTTTCCATCACCACGATCCGGTCGGCTTTCAATACGGTAGCCAGGCGGTGGGCGATGACGATGGTGGTGCGGTCGGCCATCAGGCTTTCCAGGGCGTCCTGCACGGCGCGTTCGGACTCCGCATCCAGGGAGGATGTCGCCTCGTCCAATAACAGGACCGGCGGGTTGGCCAGGATAGCCCGGGCGATGGACAGCCGTTGGCGTTGGCCGCCCGATAGGCGCACGCCTTTCTGGCCCAGGAAGCTTTCGTATTTGTCCGGCAAGGCTTCGATAAATTCGGCGGCATGGGCAGCCTCGGCGGCGGCGCGCAGGTCCGCCTCGCTGGCATCGGGCCGGCTGTAGAGAATGTTTTCCCGTGTATTGGCGGCAAAGATGACCGGATCCTGGGGTACCAGGGAAATGCGGGCGCGGGTCTCGGCCGGGTCGGCCTGCCGCAGATCGACACCGTCCAAAGCAACCGCGCCGGCCTGGGGATCATAAAACCGCAGCAGTAATTGAAAGACCGTGGTCTTGCCGGCTCCCGACGGCCCCACGAGGGCGACGGTTTCGCCGGGCGCGACCTCCAAATTGAAATTTTTCAGGGCCGGCAGATCGGGCCGCGAGGGATATTCAAAGGTCACGTCGCGGAAACTGATGGCGCAACTGCCCAAGCTGGGCAGCGGCGTCGGCGGATCGGCCACCTCTATGCCCGGTTGCACCGCCAACAGCTCCACCAGGCGCTCGGCGGCGCCGGCGGCGCGTTGCAGTTCGCCATACACTTCCGCCAGGGCGCCCACCGCGCCGGCCACGAGGATGGCGTAAAAGACAAAGGCGGCGAGTTGCCCGCCGCTCATCTCTCCCGCGATCACGTCCTTGGCGCCGATCCAGACCACCAGATCGATGGCGCCAAAGATCAGCAGCATGACCAGGGCGGTCAGCCAGGCCCGCGCCCTGGTCTGCCGCACGGCAACGGCAAAGGCCTCGTCGGTGACCTTGCCGAATTTCAGCCGGTCAATGGCCTCATGGCAAAAGGCCTGCACCACCTGAATGGCGCTCAGACTTTCCTCGGCATAGCTGGAGATATCGGCAATGCGGTCCTGGCTGTCGCGGGATAGCCGCCGCACCTTCCTGCCGAAAATCAAAATTGGCAGAATAACAACCGGCAGCAGGGCGAAGACCAGACCGGTCAGTTTGGCGGAGGTGATAACCAGCAGCACGCTGCCGCCCATGAACATCAATATGTTGCGCAGGGCGATGGAGGCGGTGGAACCCACCACGGTCTGGATCAATGTGGTATCGGCGGTCAGGCGCGAGAGTACCTCGCCGGTGCGCATGGTTTCAAAGAACGCCGGGCTCAATCCGATGACGTGACCATACACGGCGCCGCGAATATCGGCGATGATCCGTTCCCCCAACCAGGTCACCAGGTAATACCGGGCAAAGGTGGCGGCGGCCAATACGCAGACAATACCCAGCAGGGCCAGAAAATATTGATCGATCAGGATCTGATCCTGGCCAAAGCCATGGTCGATGACCCGGCGGATGGCCTGGCCAATGGTCAGCACGGATCCGGCCGAAATTATCAAGGCAATGCCGGCGGCCACGGCGGTCCATTTATAGGGGGCGATATAGGGCAGGATACGGCGCAGACCGGCGACGCTCTTGCGTTCC
The DNA here is from genome assembly GCA_046582635.1 of Alphaproteobacteria bacterium. Lineage (GTDB taxonomy): Bacteria > Pseudomonadota > Alphaproteobacteria. The sequence continues at coordinate 8,780 of JAYGEA010000314.1, read as the reverse complement.
TCCCGTTCCCGATCACGGACTGTTTTTCGCAATCTGTTTCGCCCTTTTCCTGTCCTGGCGGCCGCAATGGAGTCTTGCGGGGGTATAACAATTGAACACCAACCACACAACATAGCGCCTTGCGCATGGCCTCGGCTTTGGTTATACACCCATCGCAGTTTACGGAGCAGACGAATGAAAAAAGATATCCACCCCGATTACCATGAGATCACCGTGGTTCTGACCGATGGGCAGACCTTCACCACCCGCTCGACCTATGGCGAGGCGGGCGGGCAATTGAAGCTGGATATCGACCCGTCCACCCATCCGGCCTGGACCGGCGGGCCGACGCGGGTGCTGGACACCGGCCGGGTGGCCAAGTTCCGCAATAAGTTTAAGGGATTCGGCCTGGACTAACGCAACCTGTGTTCTTTTGAACGCAGACAAGTTGCGCTAACTCATTGAAATCGATCAAATTATCAGCCGAAAATTGATTCCAATTTTAGGTTGTTTGATCTCTACGGTTTGTCAGTTTGACCTGACTCACCAGTCCAGCCCTCTCTCCCACCCGGCCACCCACGGAATGATGATTGATGGGTGGCCGGGTGGGGGAGAGGGCCGGCTTGGTTTAAGCTTGCGATAAATTTAGACCGCTTCGTTGGCGACCATGCTGTCCAAGCGGGCAATGCGCCGGTAGAGGCGTTCACTGCGGCGTAACAGATCACTTAGATAGGGCGGCAACAGGTCGGGATCCAGCTCGCCCTCGTCCAGGCAAACCGCTGCCCCGCCAAGACGCCAATTGTCTTCACGCACTTCTTCCCGGCTCAATTCGCCTTGATGCACGGCTCGTTGGGCCAACAGCCAAGCCATAATATTTGTCAGGCGCGAGGTCAGGCGCATGGTCTCGACCGAAAAATGCGTGGCGATCTCAAGGGCTAAATCCCGCGAATGGTCTTCGCCATAGTCGCGCAAATAGTCCCGTGCCTCCCGCGTCAGCGCCAAGGCTTCGTCAAAGGTGCGGCTGAAAAAGGCAGCCGGCGCCACGACCGTCCCGGAACGCTTATCCTTACTGTCCATCACGACAGTATGGCCCGAAAGGATTAACAAATACAAATGCGACGTCATAACCGCCGGCCTTGAAATATTTTTTAGGCTTCCCACATCTGGATGGTCCGGATGCCCAACGCGGGTCCGGATTTACACGCGGACCTGGCCAATACCGGCGGGTCTCAGGAACCGAAGATATTGCTTCGAAAGGAGGGTATCGCGCCATGCGTAGATACGACTTAACACCATTGTTACGTTCATCCGTCGGCTTCGACCGATTTGACCAACTGTTTGATGCAGCTCGGAAAAGCGACAGAGCCGCCAGCCCCTATCCCCCCTACAACATCGAAAAACTGGACGACAGCTACCGCATATCCCTTGCCGTGGCCGGCTTCGGCGATGCCGATGTAGAGATCACCGTGAAGGAAAATGTTCTGGTGGTCGAGGGCAAGGCCAAGGCCCAGCGGGACGGCGCCGCCTACCTGCATCACGGCATTGCGGGCCGGGGCTTCGAGCGGCGCTTCCAGTTGGCTGACAATGTTGAAGTCACCGGCGCCCAACTGGAAAACGGCCTGCTTCACATCGATCTGGAACACCATACGCCGGAGCATTTGAAGCCGCGGCGGATCGAGATCGAAAAGATCGCCGCCTAATAGGGCGCATCCAAGTCGAAAAAACTGCCGGGCCCGTCATCTCGCGATGGCGGGCCCTTTTTTGCGTCCTTTACTTTGCGTTAATAATCTATATATATAAAAATATCTTTATGTAACGAATTATGTAAATCGCGGCGAGTTTGGAATTCGGGTATGGAACTCTTACTGCAAGGACTGCGCGCGGCGGCCGAACCGACCCGGCTGCGTTTGCTGGCACTTTGCGCCCATGGCGAACTGACGGTGACGGAACTGACCCAGATCCTGGGCCAAAGTCAGCCGCGGGTGTCACGGCATTTGAAGCTGCTGTGCGAGGCGGGGCTGTTGGAACGCCATCGGGAGGGGACCTGGGCCTACTACCGGCTGGCCGATACCTCCGATTGCGCCCATTTGGCCCGCACATTGGTGGATTTGGTGCCCAATTGCGACAATGGCCTGGCCCGCGACCTGAACCGTCTGGCCGCTATAAAACAGACCAGGGCCGATGCGGCGGCGGCCTACTTTCGCGCCAATGCCGAACAATGGGATGAAATCCGCTCGCTCTATGTGCCCGAGAGAGAGGTTGAAGCGGCGCTGCAAAGCGTTCTTGGCGAGCGCCCCATTGATGATTTCCTCGACATCGGCACTGGCACGGGGCGCATCCTCGAGGTTTTCGCCCCCCGCATCAAACGGGGCACGGGGATTGATCTGTCCCACGAGATGCTGCAAGTGGCCCGGGCCAAACTGGAACAGGCCGGCCATCGCCATTGCCAGGTGCGCCATGGCGATATGTACAATTTGCAACTGCCGGGCGGCGAATTCGACGTGGTGGTGCTGCACCAAGTGCTGCATTACGCCGAGCAGCCCGGCGCGGTAATCGCCGAGGCGGCGCAGACACTGCGCCCCGGCGGGCGTCTTTTGTTGGTGGATTTTGCGGCCCACGACCAGGTTTTCCTGCGCGAGGAACATAAACACCGCTGGCTTGGCTTTGCCCCCGATCAGATCAATGAATGGTGCGGGGCGGCGAAATTGCGGGCGGCGGCGCCCCTTGAATTGGCCGGCAGTCAGCTGACCGTGCTGATCTGGCAGGTCGTTCGGGACGGGGAGGGGGGATTATGACACCCATTTTGACGGATACACGGCTGATGTCGCCCAACGTCATGGGGCCGTTGTCGGTTTCGTTCGAGTTTTTTCCCCCAAAGACAGAGAAAATGGCGGAAAATCTGTGGTCCGCCATGGAGCGTTTGCGCCCCCTGCGGCCAAGCTTCGTTTCTGTCACATATGGGGCGGGCGGCAGCACCCGCCAACGCACCCACGACACGGTGACCCGTATCCAGGACGAGGGCGGGCTGCCCTGCGCCGCCCATCTGACCTGTGTCGGGGCTGCCCGGGAAGAGGTCAACGAGGTGGCGCGGAGCTATTGGCAGGCCGGCGTACGCCACTTGGTGGCCCTGCGCGGCGACCCGCCGGAAGGCGAAGAGAATTTCCAGAACCATCCCGACGGCTACCACAATGCCGCCGAACTGGTGGCCGGGCTGCGCGCGGTTGCGGATTTCGAAATATCCGTCGCCGCCTACCCCGAAATGCATCCCAACAGCCCCTCCAGCCAGGCCGACTTGGACAATCTGAAGCGCAAGATCGACGCCGGCGCCAATCGCGCCATTACGCAATTCTTCTTTGATGCCGACACCTATTTGCGCTTCCTCGAACGGGCCAGGGCGGCGGGCATCTGGGTGCCCATCGTGCCGGGCATCCTGCCGGTCAGCAACTTCGTGCAGGCATCCCGCATCGCCAAGGCGTGCGGTGCCGCCATGCCGGCCTGGATGGCGCATGTGTTCGAAGGCCTGGAAGAAGATGCGGAAACCCGGCGCATGGTGGCGGTCACCGTGGCGGCCGAGCAGTGCCGCAAGCTGCAGTCGGCCGGGGTAACGGATTTTCATTTTTACACTTTAAACCGGGCCGATCTGACCTACGCGATCTGCCACATCATGGGCCTGCGTCCGCAATCGGCGCCGGTGGAAGGAACGCCCGCATGACGAATATTCTAGAGCATCTGCGCCAAGAGGTGCTGTTGTGTGATGGCGCCATGGGCAGCCGCCTGCAACAGGCCGACTTGGATATTGAGATCGATTATTGGGGCCAGGAAAACTGCTCCGAAATCCTCAATCTCAGCCGCCCGGACATCATTCGTGAAATCCAGCAAGGTTTCGTCGCCGCCGGTTCGGACATTCTGTTGACCAACACCTTTGGCGGCTCGACCATCACCCTTGCCGAATTCGACCTCCAGGACCGCACCCACGAAATCAATAAACGGGCCGCTGAATTGGCCCGCGAGGCCTTGGGCGAATTCAGCCGCGACGGTATCCAGCGCTATGTTCTGGGCGATATCGGGCCCGGCACCAAGCTGCCCAGCCTGGGCCAGGTCGACTATGACGAGTTGGAGGCGGCCCTGGCAGCGCAAACCGCCGGTCTGTTGGCGGGTGGCGTTGACGGCATCATGATCGAGACGGTGCAGGATATCCTGCAGCTCAAGGCGGCCGTCAACGGCGCCCGGCTGGCCATGGACGAGGCCGGCCACCACGTGCCTATACTGACCCAAGTGACCGTGGAAACCACGGGCACCTTGTTGGTCGGTATCGATATCGCCGGCGCCGCCACGGTCATTCATGCCCTGGGCGTGGAGGCCATGGGCCTGAATTGCGCCACCGGCCCCCGGGAAATGGCAGAGCACGTGCGCTGGCTGTCGGAACAGTGGCCCGGCATCATCTCGATCCAGCCCAACGCCGGACTGCTCGAACTGGTGGACGGCCAGCCCAGCTATCCCCTGTCGGCCGCCGAGCTGGCCGATTGGGCCAAGCGTTTCGTGGTCGAAGATGGGGTCAACTTGGTGGGCGGGTGTTGCGGAACCGTAACAACCCATATCAAGGCCCTGAACGACATGCTGGAAGGCTTGGCCAAAGACGCTAACAGCGGACGCCGACCGAAGCCCAAGACCCGGCAGTCGGAATGGGTGCCGGGCATTGCGTCGCTATATGGCCAGGTCCCTTATCGCCAGGAAAACGCCTACCTCTCCATTGGCGAGCGCTGCAACGCCAACGGCAGCAGAAAATTCCGGGAATTGCAGGAGACCGAGGATTGGGACGGCTGTATTGCCATGGGGCGGGAACAGGCCAAGGAAGGCTCCCACGCCTTGGATATTTGCACCGCCTTCGTGGGCCGGGACGAGCTGGCGGATATGAGCGCCATGGTCACCCGCATGCGCGGCGCCGTGCATGCGCCCCTGGTCATCGATTCAACCGAGTTTCCGATCCTGGAAGGAGCCCTGAAGCTGTATGGCGGCAAGGCACTGATTAACTCCATCAATTTCGAGGATGGCGAAGAACCCGCCGCCAAGCGCCTGCAACTGGCACGGAAATTCGGTTGCGGCGTCATTGCCCTGACCATTGATGAAGAGGGCATGGCCAAGACCGCCGACGAAAAGGTCAAGCTGGCCCACCGTCTGCACGATTATGCGGTCAATCAGCACGGCATGGCGTCCTCTGATCTGCTGTTCGACCCCCTGACCTTCACAATTTGCACCGGCAACCCCGACGACCGCTTGCTGGGCCTGGAAACCCTGAACGCCATAGAGCGGATCGCCCAGGAACTGCCCGATTGCCAGATCGTCCTGGGTCTGTCCAATATCTCCTTCGGCCTGAAACCCGCCGCGCGCCACGTGCTGAACTCTGTCTATCTGCAACATGCGCTGGACCGGGGCATGACCGGTGCTATTGTGCATCTGTCGAAAATCCTGCCCCTGCATTCCATTCCCGAAGACGAGGTTAAGGCGGCGGAGGATCTGATCTATGACCGCCGGGCGGAAGACTATGATCCCCTGCATGCCTTCATCGCCCTGTTCGAAGACCGCACGGCGGCGAAGGTTGTAAAGGAGCGCCCGGCTGAAGTCGGCGAACGTCTGAAACTGCGCATCATCGATGGCGACCGCCCCGGTTTGGAGGAGGACCTGGACGAGGCCATGGAAGAGCATCCGCCGTTGAAGATCGTCAACGAAATATTGTTGGATGGCATGAAGGTGGTGGGCGAGCTGTTCGGCTCGGGCCAGATGCAACTGCCTTTCGTGCTGCAATCGGCCGAGACCATGAAGGCCTCCGTCGCCTATCTGGAACCCCATATGGAACGCAGCGCGGATAGCCAGAAGGGCACCATCGTGCTGGCCACGGTGCGCGGTGATGTTCACGATATCGGCAAGAACCTGGTCGATATCATCCTGACCAACAACGGCTATAACGTGGTCAATTTGGGCATCAAGCAGCCGATCGGCGCGATCATGGAGGCGGTCAAGGAACATAATGCCGATGCCGTGGGGATGTCCGGCCTGCTGGTCAAATCGACCACCATCATGCGCGAAAATCTGGAGGAGATGTCCCGCCAGCAAATCAATCTGCCGGTCATGCTAGGCGGCGCTGCGCTGACGCGGGGCTTTGTCGAGGAAGATTGCGCCAAGGCCTATGCTGCCGCCTCCGGCCGGGTTGCCTATGCCCGCGATGCCTTCGACGGGCTGGATATCATGGGCAAGGTGGTGGACGGCGTCTTTGACGACTATATCGCCGAGCGCGACAAAAAACGCGAAGGCCGACCCACCAACCAACGGCGTAAACTGGGCCAGCCCACCCTGCTGCCCCGGCCTTTGGATATGGAGGAGGTCCGTACCCGGCGCGAGGAACTGCACAAAGGCGTCGCAGTACCCGAGGCGCCGTTCCTGGGCCACCGCATTATTGAACAGGTGGGGATAAAATCCCTGCTGCCCTATTTGAACGAACGCATGTTGTATCAATTCCACTGGGGCTACCGCAAACAGGGCCGGGCTCTGGCGGAATACATGAAATGGGCCCGGAGCGAGATCAAGCCGATCCTGCTGGATCTGGTGGAACGCTGCGAAGCCGAGAATATTCTGCAACCGCAAGCCGTCTATGGCTACTTCCCCGCCGCCAGTGATGGCGACGATCTGGTCCTGTTCGGCCCCGACGGCGGTGATGAAATTGCCCGCTTCTCGCTGCCCCGCCAGGACCGGGCGGGGGGGCTGTGCATCGCCGATTTTTTCCGCGAGGCCGATACGGGCGAGCGGGACATCATCGCCTTGCAGGCGGTTACCGTGGGCCAGCACGCCTCGGAAGTGGCGCGGCAGTGGTTCGATGAAGATCGCTATCAGGACTATCTGTATCTCCACGGCCTGGGCGTGGAAATGGCCGAGGCCATGGCGGAATACGTGCACAAGCGGGTGCGGGGTGAACTTGGTTTCGGTGATCTCGATGCGCGCGACAATGATGCCCTGTTGAACCAAGGTTATCGCGGCTCCCGCTATTCCTTCGGCTATCCCGCTTGCCCGACCATGTCCGATCAGCACAAAATTCTCGATTTGCTGCAGGCCGACCGCATTGGCCTGGTCATGGGCGAAGAGGATCAATTGCACCCGGAACAATCAACTTCGGCCATCATCGTGCATCATCCCCAGGCCAAGTATTTCAGCGTTTAGACCTTTTTCGATATTCATCGAGTCGGGTCTAGCTTTCTTCGCTCACGCTTGTGCGCGAGAGCGCACCGCTCCGCGCGGGCGGCGCATAAGCGCCGGGTCGACGTCGCGACCTTGATCGACCATTTCAATCCCGAAAATGGTCTAGCGCAACCTGCGTTCTTTTGAACGCAGATAAGTTGCGCTAACTCAGTGAAATCGATCAGATTATCAGCCCAAAATTGTTTCCGATTTTAGACTGTTTGATCTAACTGGTTTGCTCCGCCATGCGGGCCACCGGTTTGTCGCTGATGGGCCAGTGCAGGGCGGCGGCCGCCAGGCCGAGGACGACGGAGATAGCCCACATCAGATCGTAGGATCCGGTCAGGTCATAAATATTTCCGCCCAGCCAGGCGCCGGTGAAACCGCCGATCTGGTGGCTCATGAAAACCACGCCATAGAGCATGGAAAAATGCCGCGGCCCAAAGACCTGGGCGACAATGCCGGAGGTCAACGGGACCGTCGCCAGCCAGATAATACCCAATGCCGCACCGAAAATGATCCCGGTCACGTCATTGATGGGGATGAACAAAATCAACACCATGACCACGGCGCGCAGGCAGTAGATCAGGGTCAGAACGTTCTTTTTCCGAAATCGGTCGCCCAGCGCCCCGAACAGATAGGCGCCGATGACATTGAACAAGCCGATAACGCCAAGGGCATAGGCCGCCGCCGTCAGGGACACGCCATTGTCGGCCAAATAGGCCGGGAAATGGGTGGCGATGAAGGTGACGTGGAAGCCGCAAACAAAAAATCCCACTGTCAACAGCAGGTATCCCGAATGCCCCCTGGCCTCAGCAATGGCTTGGCGCAGGGACTGCTTGGGCCCCGCATCCACCACCATCGGGCCGGATCGCAAGCCTATGGACAACAACGGGATCACAACCATGATGACCGCCATCATGGCCAGGGTCTCGCGCCAGCCAAAGACATCCAGCATGCCCTGCATGCCGGGGACCATAAAAAACATGCCCAAGGAGCCGGCGGCAATCACCGTGCCGAACACCATGCTCCGCTTCTCGTTGGGCACAATCTTTCCCACGGCGCCCAGAACGATCACTTGCGAGGCGCCGCTGAGTCCGAGGCCGATCAGCAGGCCGACGGAAATTTGCAGATCAAGGGCATTGGCGCTGACGCTCAACAGCCACAGGCCCACGGCATAGAGCAAGGTGCCGCCGACGATCAACTTTACCGCCCCGTAGCGGTCGGCCAGCATGCCCGCAACAGGTTGCGTCAGGCCGGACAAAAGGGTCTGAAAGGCAATGACGAAACCGAACATCTGCCGGCTGATATCTAGATCTAAGGCGATGGGGCGCAGGAAAATGCCGAAGGTCTGGCGCAAGCCATTGGTGGCCAATACGATCAGCACGCCGCACAGCAGCATGATCCAAACTTGTCTTGTCATGAGTTTTAGGTCTCAGAGTCTGACTCGAAACTCTATGTTTCATAACAATATCTTGCGAGGCGCCGAGTGACGAGCCTGATATGGGCGATGAGGAGCCAAGCTTCGGCGGAAGCGATTGTTTTTTCCCAATCCTTGGCCAATCTGCGGCAGC
>JAYGEA010000245.1:0-1900 GCA_046582635.1 Alphaproteobacteria bacterium | reverse complement strand
GATCGCCAACTACCTGGAAGCCAACGGCATCCCGACAGTCTTGATGGGGTGCGCCAAGGACATTGTTGAATATTGCGGCGTGCCGCGCTTTTTGTTTTGCGACTTTCCCCTGGGCAGCCCGGCGGGCCGCGCCCGTGACGCGGCCTCCCAGCGGGCGGCTCTGGAAATGGCCCTGCGCCTGTTCGAAGCCGCGCCCGGGCCCCGGACAACGGTGCAATTGCCCATCCGTTGGAGCGACAATCCGGACTGGAAGCTGGATTTCTTCAATGTGGAGAGAATGTCGCCCGAAGAGCTGGAACGGGACCGTCGGGACGATCTGATCTTTCGCAAACTGTGGCAAAAACCGGCCGAGCCGTAACGGAGCGGGCAATGGAACTTTTGGTCAGCCTCATTCACCCCATGCCCGCCTGCGGCCCCCGCACCAACTTGCCCGGCATGGCGCCCGTGGGCGTGCCGTCGCGGTAGGTGATTTGGCCGCTGTTGATCGTCGCCACATAACCCACCACTTCCTGCACCAGACGCTGGCCGTTGGCGGGCAGGTCGTCGACCATGTGTGGTGGTGCGATGGCCAGGCGCTCCAGATCGATGATGTTCAGGTCCGCCTTCAAGCCGGGGGCGAGGAGGCCCCGGTCGGCCAGGCCGTAGCTTAGGGCCGTGTCGCGGGTTTGGTATTTCACCACCTGCTCCAGACCCAGACGCGGGCCGCGCTGGCGGTCGCGGACCCAGTGGGACAGCATGTAGCTGGGCATGGAAGCATCGCAGATCAGGCCGCAATGGGCCCCGCCGTCGGACAGCGAAAGCAAGGTATCCTTGCTCTCCAGCATCTCGCGCAGGGCCTCGAAATTGCCATTCGTGTAGCTGACCAAGGGATAGTACAGCAGCTCCCTGCCGCCCCGGCCCAACAGGTGGTTCAGACAGACCTCGATGCCCGGTTTGCCCAGGCGCTGGGCGATGGCGGCGATGGACTTATCTTGCGTCGGTTCGTAATCGGGCGGGTCGCCAAGAGGGAACATCTTATGGAACGAGGTTGCCACGGTGGTGTTGAAACGGCCGGTGAACAGGCTGTCCTCCGCCAACAGCGCGGCCCGGTTGTCGGGCGTGCTCAACGCCGCCACCCGCTCCGCCAAAGGCAGCTCGGCATATTTCATATAGGTGGGATGCTTCATGAAGGGATGCAGGGAGCTTTGCAGGCCCAGCAACAGACCCGCCGGCCGGCCCGCCACCAAGGCGCGCACGTCCGCCCCGCTGCTCCGCGCCGCCCTGGTCAGCTTTAGAATATCGCGCCATTCGTTGGGCACAGTATCGGCCTGGCCCAGAATGAAGGTGACCAGCAGGCCGGTCTCCTTGGCCAGTTGCGCCATCCAATCCATGTCCTGGCCGAATTGGCCGCCCATGCCACCTAGGCCGTAATCCGTCGCCAGTTCGAACACCCCGTGGCCGGCTCTTTTCATGCCCTGGCCGATGGCCAACAGCTCGTCGGCGCCGGCGAATGTGCCGGGCACGGGCACGCCCTCGATGGAACGGTGCAGCATTGTGCGCGAGGTGGAAAAGCCCAGGGCGCCGGCTTTCAGGCCCTGTTCGACAATCGCCGCCATGCCGGCCATGTCGTCCCCGTCGGCGGGCTGGTTGTTGGCGCCGCGTTCGCCCATGACATAGGCGCGGATTGCGCCGTGGGGGACTTGTGTGCCCACGTCGATGGAGCGGGGCATGGCATCCAGGGCGTCGAGATATTCGGGGAAGGTTTCCCAAGTCCACTCAATGCCTTCGGCCAGGGCGGCGCCAGGAATATCCTCCACACCCTCCATCAGGCCGATCAGCCAGTCGCGCTTGTCCGGCGCTGCCGGTGCAAAGCCGACGCCGCAGTTGCCCATCACCGTGGTGGTCACGCCATGCCAGCCGG
>JAYGEA010000197.1:0-5925 GCA_046582635.1 Alphaproteobacteria bacterium | reverse complement strand
ACGGTCCGTCATATCGCTTGCATAGCGTCCGCCACGGCGCTCATAATCTCTCCAAGTGATTTCAGTCCACATGTTGTGCCCCTCCATTGCTTTGACACAACGGAGAGAACCATAACATGCTGAAATCACTCAACTAGTTTCAAGTTGGCCTCTTATTCAATGCTGCGCGATGCTCTTGATACAGGCGGAATCTGGTCTATTGCACGGGGCCTCGCGCGCAACGAAGGCAAGTACAAATCGCACCTTGCCGCCTGCGATCTGCCGCGAAGAAATGACCTTGATGGCCGGGGGCACTTGAGCGAAAGCGCACTGGCCGAATTTGCAAAGTTCTTCCTGCAAATCTGCATAGATCAGGTCAAATTCATGGAAGAATTGGTTCGGCCTGACCGCCTGCGTGACCGTATACTCATCTGGACAGAAGAAGAAATCAGGGCCGGCGACTTGCCGAAAACGTCGGATAGCATTCTGGAAGCTGTGCTGTATCGTGGCGAGTTGCCCAGAGGTGACGTTGCGGTCTTGCTGGCTACGGGTAACCGAAATGCTCGGCGCGTAACCTCGGCGCTGCTTGAAAAAGGCGTTCTTGCCTCTGATACGACACGCACACCCTTGCGCCTTGCCTTTCCAGCAAGACTTGCCTCGCGTTGGATGCCCGGACTGTTTCCTGAAAAGGTGGAATAGCGCAGGTCAACACCGGCTGAACTCCCACAAAAAAGGGGCCGCACCAAACTGGCGCGGCCCCTTGTTGTGTCTGGAGGTATGTGCGGTTGGCTTAGAAGCCCATGTCGCCCATGCCGCCCATGCCGCCCATGCCACCCATATCGGGCATGCCGCCGCCAGCGCCACCGCCGGCGCCCTTTTTCTCGGGCTTGTCGGCGATCATGGCTTCGGTGGTGATCAGCAAGCCGGCGACCGAGGCCGCGTCCTGCAAGGCGGTGCGAACCACCTTGGTGGGATCGACGATGCCGTCCTTGATCAGATCAACATACTTTTCGGTCTGGGCGTTAAAGCCCCAGGTCGTGCTCTTGCTCTCGCTGACCTTGGAGGCAACAACGGCGCCGTCCACGCCTGCGTTCTCGGCAATTTGCCGCAGCGGGGCCTGCAGGGCGCGGCGGACGATCTCGATACCGGCCTGTTGGTCAGGATTTTTCACCTTCAGCTTGTCCAGGGAACGGCCGGCATAAAGCAGCGCGGCACCGCCGCCCGGCACGATGCCTTCCTCGACAGCCGCCCGGGTTGAAGACAGCGCATCGTCAACACGATCCTTGCGCTCCTTCACCTCGACTTCCGTGGCGCCGCCAACCTTGATGACGGCAACGCCGCCCGCCAGCTTGGCCAGACGCTCGTGCAGCTTTTCCTTGTCGTATTCGGACGTAGTGTCGTCCGCTTGCGCGCGGATCTGGTTGCAGCGCGCGGCGATGTCGGCCTTTTTGCCGGCACCGTTGACGATCACCGTTTCTTCCTTGGTCATGGAGACCCGCTTGGCGGTGCCCAGCATGTCCAGGGTGACGCTTTCCAGCTTGATGCCCAGATCTTCGGAAATGACCTGGCCGCCGGTCAGAATAGCGATGTCTTCCAACATGGCCTTGCGCCGGTCACCGAAGCCCGGCGCCTTGACGGCGGAGACTTTCAGCCCGCCACGCAATTTGTTCACCACCAGGGTCGCCAGGGCCTCGCCCTCGATATCCTCGGCAATGATCAGCAGGGGCCGGCTGGATTGCACGACGGCTTCCAGGATCGGCAGCATGGCCTGCAGTGAAGACAACTTGGTCTCGTGCAACAGGATGTAGGGGTTTTCCTGCTCGGAGATCATCTTCTCGGCATTGGTGATGAAGTAGGGGGAGAGATAGCCCCGGTCGAACTGCATGCCTTCGACCACTTCCAGCTCGGTATCCAGGCTTTGCGCCTCTTCCACCGTGATGACGCCTTCATTGCCGACTTTTTCCATGGCCGTGGCGATCATCTCGCCAATATCGGCTTCGCCGTTGGCAGAAATGGCGCCAACCTGGGCGATTTCCTTACGGCTGGAGATTTTCTTGGAGCTTTTCTCCAGGGCAGCGACCACGGTCGACACCGCCAGATCAACGCCGCGGCGCAGATCCATGGGGTTCATGCCGGCGGCAACCGACTTGGCGCCCTCGCGCACGATGGCGTGGGCCAGCACGGTGGCCGTGGTGGTGCCGTCGCCCGCGACTTCGTTGGTCTTGGACGCGACTTCGCGCAGCATCTGGGCGCCCATGTTCTCGAACTTGTCCTTCAGCTCGATCTCCTTGGCGACGGTGACGCCGTCCTTGGTCACCCGGGGGGCGCCGAAGGATTTGTCCAGCAGCACGTTGCGGCCCTTGGGACCCAAGGTCACCTTGACCGCGTTGGCCAGTACCTCGACGCCGCGCAACATGCCGTCGCGTGCTTCGGAACCGAATTTAACTTCCTTGCCAGCCATAATTCATGGCCTCCTATCTGTGTTTGGTAATGCGAAAGGGTAAAGGCGCGCCGATCAGGCGGCCTTTTTACCCTTCTTGGCCTTAGCCTTGGCTTTCTGCGCGGGCTTGTCCACCAGCACGGCCATGATATCGGATTCGTTCATGATCAGCAGTTCCTGGCCGTCCAAGGTGACCTCGGTGCCGGACCATTTGCCGAACAGAACCTTGTCGCCGGTCTGCACCGCACAGGCGACGCGGTCGCCTTTTTCATCGCGGGCGCCGGGGCCAACGCCCATTACAATTCCCTGCATTGGTTTCTCGGCCGCCGTATCGGGAATGATAATTCCGCCGGCGGTTTTTACATCTTCATCAGCGCGCTTGATCAGCACGCGGTCGTTCAGCGGACGAAGCTTCATGGGTCCTCACAATCGCTGTTGGTTTCAAAAAAAGGTTCAAACTGTTGTTGCATTGCTGGCCGGATGAACTGTTGCCAGCCGCGCAATTTAGCCACAATCGAGCGCTTGCTAGCACTCTATTGAAGTGAGTGCCAGTGATTTAGGGGGGCATGGCGATAGGTTCAAGAGATTTTTTTTCGCGGCCCAGGCAAAAATTTGGCAGCCACCTGGCATGATGAGTGCTAAGTTATTGAATTTGCACATCTTTCAACAGTTCGTTAAGCTAATTGCCCGATCATGAAAATGTTTCGGGGAGATGGTTGGTTGCTTACGAAGGAGCCTTGTCATGGCCACGTTGAAAACGCAGTTGGACGGCTATCGTCTCACCACGGCAGAAATTACCTACTATCTGCCCGACCGGCCCATCTTGCTGCAAACCTATTTATGGCAGGAATACGACCTCGCCCCCCGCTTTCCCCGTCTGCATGAATTTCTGGAATTCTGGGAAGAAAACCTGGACGGTCCCCTGCATTCCGTCCGGGTCGCCTCGGCCAAGTTGGTGACGCCGTCGCAATTCCGGCATTTCGAGGCGGACAAGATTATTCACTAGAGCATTTTCAATGCAGTCTGAACCACCCGGTCCATTAATTCTCCGTCATGCCGCCGTCATGCCGCCGTCGATCACCAGTTCCGAACCGGTGATCCAGGCCGCCTCGTCCGACGCCAGATAGGTACAGCCCATGGCAATGTCCCGCGGCGAGCCGAAACGGCCCAGGGGGGTGGCGTCCATGCGGATTTGCGCGATCTCCGGGTTGGCGTGGCCGGGTTGGGTCATGGGCGTGTCGACAAAGCCGGGGTGGATGGAATTGACGCGGATTTTGTCCGGCGCGTATTGGATGGCGGCGGCCTTGGAGAAGATCCGCACCGCGCCTTTCGAGGCATGATAGGCGGCGTTGGCGAAGGAGCCGATGATACCGCAGATAGAGGATATATTGACAATGGAGCCACCCTCCGCCCGGCGCATGGGCGCGATCGCCGCCCGGGTGCCGAGAAATGTACCGGTCGCGTTGACTTCCATGATCTGGTTCCATTTCTCCAGGCTCTGATCTTCCAGCAGCCCGCCGGCGGTCAGGGTGGTCTGGATATTCTGGGCCGGATCCCGGCCGGAGATGCCGGCAATATTGGTCAGGATATCAATCCTGCCATGCGCCGCCTCGACCGCGTCCACCAGGGCGGCCCATTGATCTTCGCTGGTGACCTGGAGGGAGCGGTATTCCGCCGCGCCACCGATTTCTTCGGCGATGGCTTGCCCCAGGGCATCATTGAGGTCGCAGAGCACCACCGTGGCGCCCTGGCCGGCGAAGACCCGCGCCGTTTCCGCCCCGATGCCCGAGGCGCCCCCCGTCACGATGGCAACCTTGCCTGCCAGCCTTGTGCCCGTATCCATGTTGTCCTCCCATTTTGTTATAGCGTTGCTGCATGGTGGAACGGGTTCGCCGCAATGGCAAGGCTAACCCGCTTTGCAGATTTTCAAATATCGGGCACTCTGCGCTGAATTTATAGAAATGTAAGGACCGACCCATGCCGCAACTGGAATGCTTTTTCGATTGTTCCTCGCCCTGGACTTACCTGGGCTTTCATAACATTCAGCCCCTGGCGGCGGTGCTGGGCGTGGAGATTTCCTGGCTGCCGATCCTGGTGGGCGGGTTGTTCAACACCGTCAATCCATCCGTCTATGCCAGCCGGGAAAACCCGGTGCCGGCAAAACAAAATTACATGCACAAGGATATGCAGGACTGGGCCCGCTTCAGCGGCATCGAGATCCGCTGGCCCATGTCGATCTTTCCCATCAACAGCGTCAAGGCCATGCGCGGCTGTATTGCCGCCCAGCGCCACGGCAAGCTGGTGCCCTATGCCACCGGCGTGTTCGAGGCCTATTGGGGCCAGGACAAGGATATCACGCAAGATGATTTGCTGGCCGAAATCGCCGCCGCGGCTGGCCTGGATGGGGGCGAGATGGCCGCCGCCATGACCACGGATGAAGTTAAGTCCGAGTTGAAAGCCAACGGCGAAGATCTGGCCCGGCGCGGCGGTTACGGTTCACCGACGTTTTTTGTCAACCAGACGGATATGTATTTCGGCAATGACCGCACGCCTTTGATAAACGCTGCCCTGACAGCCTAGCCGGCGGGCTGTATAGTCTGCGCCGATGAATTGAAGGGTCCTACATGACGGCGGAAATAATTGACGGCAAGGCATTCGCGTCGGGGCTGCGGGGCATGGTGGCGCAACAGACGTCGCAGTTGAAGACGCGCCACGGCCTGGTGCCGGGCCTGACCGTGGTCATCGTCGGCGAGGATCCGGCCAGCCAGATCTACGTGCGCAACAAGGCCAAAGTGGCAAACGAGATGGGCTTCCTCTCGGACACCATCACCCTGGCCGGGGAGACCACCCAGGATCAGTTGCTCAACGTCATTGCCGGCCTGAACGCGGACCTCGCCGTGCACGCCATTTTGGTGCAGCTGCCCCTGCCCGATCACATTGACGAGGGCACGGTGATCATGGCCATCGATCCCAACAAGGATGTGGATGGCCTGCATCCCATCAACGCCGGTCGTCTGTCCAGTGGTCAGAACGCCCTGGTGCCCTGCACGCCATTGGGTTGTTCCATGCTGCTGGCGGACCATTTTGGCCAGGACGGCATGAGGGGCAAGCGGGCGGTCATGGTCGGCCGATCCAACCTGGTGGGAAAGCCCATGGCGCAATTGCTGTTGGCGGAACATTGCACCGTCACCATCGCGCATTCCAGAACCCAGGATTTGCCCAGCCTGTGCCGCGAGGCGGATATCCTGATCGCCGCCGTGGGCCGGGCGAAAATGCTGGGCGGTGACTGCATCAAGCCCGGCGCCGTGGTCATTGACGTGGGCATGAACCGCCTGGAGGGGCCGGACGGCAAGACCAGGTTGTGTGGCGATGTGAATTTCGACGAGGCCAGGGAGGTCGCCACCGCCATCACCCCGGTTCCAGGGGGCGTGGGGCCCATGACCATTGCCTGCCTCATGGTGAATACGGTAACCGCCGCCTGTTGGGCCGGTGGCATTGACGCTGGT
>JAYGEA010000196.1:0-21188 GCA_046582635.1 Alphaproteobacteria bacterium | reverse complement strand
GCCGTCGCCCGCGCCGCCATCGGCGACGCCGGCCACATAGGGTGTCACAGAATGCACGAATTCCAGGTCCCTGGGCGAGGTGCCCACATCTTCCGCCGTGATATATCGACCGCCCAAGGTATCCACGAACCGGCCGAATGCCTGAAACTGCGCCGGGCTTTTTTCACCGATTTCGGGTGCCATGATCACCGCCTTGCCGCCGCCAAAGGACAAGTTCGCCAGGGCCGCCTTGTAAGTCATGCCGCGGGAGAGGCGCAGGGCGTCATCCAGCGCCGCGGCATCGTCATCGTAATGCCAATAACGGCAGCCGCCCAGGGCCGGGCCCAACGTGGTGTCGTGAATGGCGATAATGGCGCACAGGCCGCTGGCCGGGTCCTGATGGAACAGGACCTGTTCGTGATTACGGAAACTTTTGGCGGTGAAGACGGACATTTTCAAATTTCCTGAATAGACCGGAACACGGATTATATTTCATAGGAAATTCATTAAATTTCAATTGGTTAAACAGTCTTTACCGGAATTCGCCAGATTATGTCGCGCCGCACGCCGACACAGAATCATTATTGCGCCGGGTCATGATTATGTGAAATTATCCGTCGCCTAAATAATCTCGAAATAGCGTTGCAATTGCCAATCGGTGACGGCACGGCGGCTTTGCCGCTCTTCCCAATCGCGGGAGGCGGCGAAATGTTCCTCGAAGGCGTCGCCAAACAGGTCCCGTGCCGCTTTCGAACGTTGCAGCCGTTCCGCCGCCTGGCCCAGGCCGCGGGGCAGGGACAGGCGTTTGGGGTGGGATTGATCGTAGGCGTTGCCGGTCACGGGGGCGGTCGGTTCCAGGCCCTGTTCCAGGCCCCACAGGCCGGATCCGATGGCGGCGGCCAGGGCCAGGTAGGGATTGGCATCGGCGGCGGCGACCCGGAATTCGACCCGTTGGGATTTCGCCCCGCCGCCGATCGCGCGCAGGGCGCAGGTCCGGTTGTCGAGGGCCCAGGTCGCCTCCGTCGGGGCCCAAAAGCCGGGGATCAGCCGGGTATAGGCATTCGTGGTGGGGGCGATCATGGCCAGCAGCTCCGGCATCAGGGCCTGCTGGCCGCCGATAAAATGGCGCATGGCGGTGGAGATGCCGCCCTCGGCCCGGGCATCATGAAACAGCGCGCCGCCGCCTTTGATTTTGTTCAGCGACAAATGGATATGGCCCGACTGACCCGGATAATCCTCCGACCATTTCGCCATGAAGGTGGCCATCAGGCCGTGACGCTGTGCCTCCACCTTGGCGAATGTCTTGAACAAGGCGGCCTTGTCGGCGGCCGCCATGGCCAGGTCTTTATCGAGGCTGGCTTCCAGGACGCCGGGGCCGGTTTCGGTGTGCAGGCCTTCCAGGGGGAAATCCATATCCGTGCACATTTTCAACAGCTCGCCGTAAAAATCCGCCCAGGTGGAAGTCCGCAGCACGGAATAGCCGAAGTTTCCCGGCGTGATCGGTTGCAAATTCCGATAGCCCTTGGCGGCGGTACTTTCCGGCGTTTCATCGAAGAGGAAAAATTCGTACTCCAACGCCGCCGTGACGGCCAGGCCGTGGTCCATGGCCCGCGCCAGGACCCGGGCCAACAGGCCCCGGGGGCAAATGGCTTCCGCCGCACCTTCAAAGGCGCCGAGGAAAAACAGCCCCCGGCCATCAAATTCATGGGGCAGGTCGCGGCAGGTCTCCGGTACGATACGAACCTGGGCGTCCGGATAGCCCGTATGCCAACCGGTAAATCTTGTGTTGTCGTACAGCTGGTCGTTGCTGTCCCAGCCCAGGATCACGTCGCAAAAACCAAATCCCTTGTCCAGGGCGGCCATGAATTTCTCCACGCCCATGTATTTGCCGCGCAGCACCCCGTCCATGTCAAAGACGCCGACCTTGATATAGTCCAGGCCCCGCTGGCTGACGATGCGGCGCGCCTGGGCGGCGGTCCGGACAGACCGAGCCGGCAACCCGGCTTTCGCCATCAGAAGCGGTATCCAACCAGAATAGAGCCGGTGACATAGGCATCAACTTGCGTGATGGGGCTGTCCACCGCCTGTTCAAGAAAGGAGGTGGCGCGGAATTCCGTGGCGACGTACAAGGCCTGGGTGAAATCATAGACGATCTGGGCATAGGCATTGGCGTCGCGGAAGCCGCCCGCCGGCGAATATTGGGCCTTGCCGGAGGCCGCGCTGGCGGCGGCGGAAACACCAAAATAACTCGTGGCATAGGTTTCATCCATGTAGGTCAGGCGCACCCCGAGGATCAGGGAGGCGTTCTCGGACCAACGGTTGCCCCATGCCGCCTCGCCATTCAAAAGCAGACCGCCATGGCCGCCGGCGACTTCCTTGCGGATATCCGCCTTGAAGCGCCAGGAGGCAACGAAACTTTCCACGAACAGACCGACTTCGGTGCCCAGTTCGATATCGGGCAGACCGGCGAGGAAGGGCGAATCCGCCGCATCGCGGCCGAAATCGAAGGTAATGCGCGGACCCGCCCGCAAGGCGCGCTTGCGCCAGGCATTCCAGCCGATGCCCTGCTGGGTGGACAGGAACAGCGTGCCCGCATAGTTCACGTCCAGCAGGGGCAGGGGCTTCATAGCCACCGTGTCGGAACCCAGGAACTCCGGCGCTGCGACGGCGCCGCCGGCGATATTGATACGGATCGGACCGGTCGGACCTTGCCTGGCCGGCAACACGGCGGTCGCCGGCGATGACCACAATTCCCAATTATTGTATCGCGTTCCCGCCCCAGCCTCGGCCGGCAGCATTGGTAGCGCCAATAACACCAGTAGCAGGCCACCTAACAAATTTCTTACCATTGCCTCACCTTAATTCCGCAGCGACGAAAATTAACCCTAGCATACTCGTGCCAGCAATTCGGACCTAGCCACGCAGCATGTCGCCGACCTGGGCGGCAATCGCCAGGGAGGACGTCAAACCCGGCGATTCAATGCCAAACAGGTTGATCAGGCCCTCCACGCCGTGGTCCGCGGGGCCTTGTATCATGAAATCCTCCATGCCGCCGCCCGGCCCCTGCAACTTCGGCCGCATGCCGCTGTAGGCCGGTTGCAGCGAATCGTCGGGCAGGTCCGGGTAATATCGGCGTATGGCCTGGTAAAACACTTCCGCCCGCTCCGGCTCCACCCGATAGTCGATGTCGCCCTGCAAATCCTCGACCGCATTATCCAGCCACTGCTGGTCCGGTCCGAATCGGGCCTGACCCCCCAGATCAATGGTCAAATGCACGCCCAGACTGGCGGACGCGGGGACGGGATAGATCAACCGGGAAAACGGCTGCCGTCCGGGCAGGGAGAAATAATTGCCCTTGCAATAATACAGCGGCGGCACGGTATCGCTTTCCAGGCCCTCGATGCGCCGGGCCAGGGGCTGGGCATACAGCCCGGCGGCATTGATCAGGCGCCGGCAGCCCAGATGCATCTCACCCCCCGTCTCGTCGGCGATGCGAAGGGCCAGGCCGTCGTTCAGCACCTCCCCGCCCAGGGCCCGGCTGCGAAAGGCGATCATGGCGCCATGATCCTCCGCCTCGCCCTGATAGGCCAGCATCAGGCCATGGCTGTCGATGATCCCGGTGGAGGGGGAGACCAGGGCGCCGGTGCACTGTAGGGCCGGCTCCTGGTTCATGGCGTCCGCCGCGCTGATTTCGTACAGATCATCGACACCGTTGGCGGCGGCCTTGGCCTTGATGCCGTCCAGGACTTCCAGCTCCTGGTCCGAGGTGGCGACGATCAACTTGCCGCAATTGCGGTGGGCGACGCCGTGGCTGGCGCAATATTCATACAATGCCGCCTTGCCGGCGACGCAGAGCCGGGCTTTCAGGCTGTCCTTGGCATAGTAGATGCCGGCGTGGATGACCTCGCTGTTGCGGGACGAGGTTTCGCTGCCGATCAGCTCGGCCGCCTCCAGCACAATGACATCGTCGCCAGCCATGGCCAGTTGCCGGGCGATGGCCAGGCCGACGACGCCGGCGCCAACAACAATGCTATCCACACTTTCGATCATGGCGGGCAACTTGACCCGCCGGGAGACTCTGGTCAAGCGGTCGGTCGGGCGGTTGGTCAAGCAGCCGTAATTTGCGCCCTGTCGCTGCAAGGACGACCATGGGAGGTGACTATGGAGGCAGTACCATGCGAACCATTCTGACCATCGCCGCCCTGGCCGGCATCATCGGCATTCTGGTCTTCGGACAAACCCAGGCCGGACCGGGCCAATGGCAAAGTGAATAGCCAAGGACCAATTTCAAGAAGCATTCCGTGCCCTTTGACGACATCATGTCGGGCGGCGTGCGCAAGGATCAGATACCATCCATCGACCAACCGGATTTTGTCGCCGTGGCGGCGGCCAAGACATTCGCCCCGACCGAGCCCGTGGTGGGCCTGACCGTCAATGATAAAAGCCGGGCCTATCCCCTGTCGGTGCTGATCTGGCACGAAATCGTTAACGACGTGATTGCCGGCGTACCCGTGGCGGTGACCTTTTGTCCCCTGTGCAATGCCGCCGTTGTTTTTGACCGCCGGGTCGATGGCCAAACCCTGGACTTCGGCACCACGGGCAAGCTGCGCCATTCCGATCTGGTGATGTATGACCGGCAGACGGAAAGCTGGTGGCAGCAGTTCACCGGCGAGGCGATCATCGGCGATATGGTGGGCCGGGAATTGCGCTTTCTGCCGGCCCGCTTGGAATCCTTTGCAAAGTTCAAGGCGCGGGCCCCGGACGGCGATGTCCTGGTGCCGAATAATCCCAACATGCGCAGTTATGGCAGAAACCCTTATGGGGGCTACGATTCCGCGCCCGAGCCGTTCCTATTTCGTGGCAAATACCCCGGCGTGGTGGCCCCCCTGGCCCGCGTGGTGGCGGTGGGCGGGCGGGCCTGGTCGGTGGATTTTCTGCAGATCAAACAACGAATCGAGACCGAGGACGGCCTGATCCTGACTTGGGAAAAAGGCCAAAATTCGGCTCTGGATACCTCGCTCATCGCGGACGGCCGGGATGTGGGCAACGTTTTGGTGCAGCGAAAAAATGGTGACGGCAAGTTGGTTGACGCGCTCTATCGGGTCGATTTTGCCTTCGCCTTTCATGCCTTTTATCCGGACGCCAAGATTATCGTTGAGTAAGTCCGGAATGCGGGCACTGGACAAGTTGGGGCCGCATACAATGTAATAGGCAGATGGCCCCGAAAAAACGTGACATGACAACAAAAGACGGCGCGGCGGATGTGCAGAACTTCCTGGACAAGCTGGCCGCCACGCCCACCGTGCATACGGAGAAATCCCGTGGCCGGCTGCTGTTCGCCATGGACGCCACCGCCAGCAGAGAGCCGACCTGGGACACCGCCTGTCAAATCCAGGGTGACATGTTTGCCCAGACATCGACCCTGGGCGGCCTGGATGTACAGCTGGCCTATTATCGCGGCTACAAAGATTTCCGCGCCACGCCCTGGATTTCCACTTCCGCGGATTTGATCCCCTACATGGCAAAGGTGCGTTGCCTGGGCGGGCAAACCCAGGTGGAGCGGCTGTTGCGTTATGCGGTGCGGGAAACCACCAAGCAGAAGATCAACGCCCTGGTCTTCGTCGGCGACTGCCTGGAGGAAGATGTGGACCAGGTTTGTACCGTGGCCGGTGAATTGGGCATGCTCGGCGTGCCTTGCTTTCTGTTCCACGAGGGTCAGGAACCAACCGCCAGCAGCGCCTTCAAACAGATCGCCACCTTGACCCGTGGCGCTTATTGCCGCTTTGACGCTTCCTCCGCCGCGCAATTGCGGGATTTGCTGGCCGCCGTGGCGGTCTATGCCGCCGGCGGGCGCAAGGCCCTGTCCGATTATTCCAAGGGTAAGGCGAAGCCGATTTTGCAAATTGCCCATCAATTGGGTGCCAAGTCGTCATGATCGGTTATTTCATCCTCGGCGTCTGTCTGCTGGCCGCCTTGGGGCTGGGCGGCAAGTTGCTGTTGACCGCGGATCCCAAGGCCTTGGCGAAGATATTGCGCTACACGGGCTTTGGCATTTGTGCCGCCCTGGCAGCCTTTCTGTTGTTGACCGGCCGTTTCGCCTTGGGCCTACCCCTGGCCTTTGCCGCCGTGGCCTTTCTGCGCCGCTGGGCCTTGCCGCGTCTGGGCCCGCGCATGGGCCGGGGGCCGCGACAATCGGCCGGGCGCAGTTCGAACGTGGAGACGGCTTACCTGCGCATGACCTTGGACCACGATAGCGGCGCCATGCGCGGTGAAGTGCTGTTGGGCGCCCTCGCGGGCCGGGATCTAAGCGATTTGGACCAGGGGGAACTGATCGCGCTGTTGACGGAATGCCGGCAACATGACCCGGAAGCGGCACAGTTATTGGAGGCCTTTCTGGATCGCAGCGCGGGTCCCGAATGGCGCCAATCGGCGGGCGGTAACGGGCAGCAAGGACAACAGAGCCATCCGGGCAATATGACCCTGGACGAGGCCCGCGAGGTTCTTGGCCTGGACTTCAACCCCTCGCCCAGCGAAATCCGCGAGGCCCACAAGCGGTTGATGCTGAAAAACCATCCCGACAAGGGTGGTTCGTCATATCTGGCGGCAAAGATCAATCAGGCCAAGGATTTGCTGCTGGGTGTGTGACGGCACACCTTGCATCGGCCCGAATGTCGTGGCAGAAGCGGGGCAAGTTCATAAGAGACTGGCAATGAATTAGGCTGAATTGGCATGCGCGTACGCAAGGCGGTTTTCCCCGTGGGTGGATTGGGCACTCGGTTTCTACCGGCAACCAAGGCGTTGCCCAAGGAGATGCTGCCCATCGTCGATAAACCCTTAATCCAGTATGCGGTGGAAGAGGCCGCCGCCGCCGGGGTCGAGGAATTCATCTTTGTTACCGGCCGGGGCAAGGCGGCGATCGAAGATCACTTCGACCATTCCTATGAATTGGAAGATCTGCTCTCCTCCCGCGACAAGACTGCGGAACTGGAGGCTCTGCGCGCCGCTATCCCCGATGCCGGCCAGGTCGCCTATACCCGGCAGCAGGAACCCTTGGGGCTGGGCCATGCGGTCTGGTGCGCCCGTAACCTCGTGGGGGACGAGCCGTTCGCGGTCTTGCTGGCGGACGATCTGATCCTGGCCGATACGCCTTGTCTGAAACAGATGGTGGATGCGGCGGTGGAGACCAAGGGCAACATGGTCGCGGTCATGGATGTGCCGCGCGAACATACCGCGCGCTACGGTATTCTTGAGGTAGGCGAGGATGACGGACATTTGGCCGAAGTCCGCGGCCTGGTGGAGAAACCCGATCCGGCGGCCGCGCCATCGACCCTGTCGGTGATCGGCCGCTATATTCTGATGCCCGAGGTTTTCGATCATCTGGGCAAAATGGAACGGGGCGCGGGGGGCGAAATTCAGCTGACCGACGCCATGGCCAAAATGATCGGCCAACAACCTTTCCACGGCCTGCGTTTCGAAGGCGAGCGGTTCGACTGCGGCGACAAGTTGGGGTTTTTGCAGGCCACCGTCGCCTTTGGCCAGGCCCGGGACGATTTGCGGGAAGGTCTTGGTGACTTTTTATTGTCTATCACCAAAGACTTGCAAGATTAACAATCAAGATCAGTTAAATTCCAGAATGGGATAGAGCATGCACGTCACCATTATCGGTACCGGCTATGTAGGCCTGGTTTCGGGCGCCTGTTTTTCAGAGTTCGGCCATGATGTCACCTGTGTCGACAAGGACAGCGGAAAGATCGAGGCCTTGCTGGCCGGTGAAATTCCAATCTTCGAACCGGGACTGGACAAGCTGGTGGAAAGCAACGTGGCCGCGGGGCGCCTGTCCTTTACCACGGACTTGCGGCAACCCGTGGCGGATGCCGATGCGGTGTTTATCGCGGTGGGTACGCCGTCGCGGCGGGGCGATGGCCATGCGGATCTGAGCTGTGTCTTCGACGCGGCCCGCGAAGTGGCCGCCGCGCTGGACGGCTATACGGTCATCGTCACCAAATCCACCGTGCCCGTGGGCACCGGCGCGGAAGTCTTCAGGGTGATCGGTGAAAGCCGCCCCGATGCGGAATTCGACGTCGCCTCGAACCCTGAATTCCTGCGCGAGGGCGCGGCGATCAGCGACTTCATGCGCCCGGACCGGGTTGTGGTGGGCGCGGAAAGCGACCGGGCCCGGGATGTCATGCGGGAATTGTACCGTTCGTTGTTTCTGAACGAGACGCCGGTGATGTTCACCGCCCTGCAGACGGCGGAATTGATCAAATACGCCGCTAATGCTTTTCTGGCCACCAAGATCACCTTCATCAACGAAATCGCTAATCTGTGCGAAAAGGTTGACGCCAATGTTCAGGATGTGGCCCGCGGAATCGGCCTGGATGGCCGTATCGGCGCGAAGTTTCTTCACGCCGGGCCCGGCTATGGCGGCTCATGCTTTCCGAAAGATACCCTGGCGCTGCTGCGCACGGCGGAGGATCTGAACCTGCCGATGGAAATCGTCAAGGCCACCGTGGCGGTCAATAATAAACGCAAAAAGGACATGGCGCGAAAAGTGGTGGATGCCTGTGGCGGCTCGCTTGAGGGCAAGACCGTCGCCGTGTTGGGCCTGACGTTTAAACCCAATACCGACGATATGCGGGAGGCCCCCAGCCTGGATATTATTCCCGCCCTGCTGGCGGCCGGGGCGAAAATCCGCGCCTTTGATCCCGAAGGCATGGATGAAGCACGAAAGCTGTTGAACGGCATTGAATACTGCGCGGATGCCTACGACACCCTGCCTGGCGCCGATGCCCTGGCCATCGTCACGGAATGGAATGCTTTCCGCGCCCTGGACATGCCCCGCGTGAAGGCTTTGATGAAGGCGCCGGTTCTGGTCGACATGCGCAATATTTATGACCCAGGCACCATGGGGGCGCTGGGCTTTACCTATATTTCGATCGGCCGTCCGGCGGTTCGGGCCTGACACGTAATGGGCGGAAAGATGCAAAATCACGAATTTAACCCCTCCGTGCTGCGCGAATACGACGTGCGCGGCATCGTCGGCGAAACCCTGTCGCCGGCGGACGCCTACGCGGTGGGGCGCTCGTTCGGAACAATCATCGCCCGGGACGGCGGGGCCAGGGTCGCGGTGGGTTACGATGGCCGTCTCACATCGGTCGAAATGGCGGAAAATCTGGCCCGCGGCCTGAACGACGCCGGTATCCATGCCCTTCGGATCGGCCGTGGGCCGACGCCGATGCTGTATTTCTCGGTCCATCATCTGGCGGCCGATGGGGGCATCATGGTCACGGGGTCCCATAATCCATCGGATTATAACGGTTTCAAAATGATGTTGGGGCACAAGCCATTCTTTGGCGGCCAGATACAGGAATTGGGCCGCATGGCCAGGACTGGTGGTTGGGCCGAAGGTCGGGGCGGCGTGGAAGATCACGACGTGCGGCCGGCTTATCTGGATGAATTGGTGGCGGCCTACACCACGGATGTTCCGCTCTCGGTCGGCTGGGACTGCGGCAATGGCGCCGCGGGCGATATCCTGCCAGACCTGATCGCCCGTCTGCCGGGCCGCCATGTCTCGTTGAACGATGTGGTGGACGGCACCTTTCCGGCCCATCACCCGGATCCGACGTTGGCGGAAAATCTGTTGCAATTGCAGGCGGCGGTGACGGAGGGCAAGTTGGACCTTGGCATTGGTTTCGACGGCGATGGCGACCGCATCGGCGTGGTTGATGGCCTTGAACGCATTTTGTGGGGCGATCAATTGCTTGCGCTCCTATCCCGCGACGTTCTGGCGGAACATCCCGGCAGCACCATCATCGCCGATGTGAAGGCCAGCCAGGTGCTGTTTGACGAGGTTGCCCGCCTGGGCGGGACCCCCTTGATGTACAAGACCGGGCACTCGTTGATCAAAAGCAAGATGGCCGAGACCAAGTCTCCCCTGGCGGGCGAGATGAGCGGGCACATATTTTTTGCCGATAAGTACTATGGCTTTGACGACGCGCTCTACGTTGCCGTGCGGTTCCTGGATGCGGTGGCGAAATCCGGGCAAAGCGTGGCCGAATTGCGCGATAGTTTGCCGCAAATGGTCAATACGCCGGAAGTCCGCTTCGAGTGTGACGATATCCGGAAATTCCAGGTGGTGGACGAGGTCGTGGCCGCCCTGCGGGCGGAAGGCGCCGATTTTTCCGACATCGACGGCGCCCGCGTCTCCACGCCGGACGGCTGGTGGCTATTGCGCGCCTCGAACACCCAACCGGTCCTGGTGGTCCGTTGCGAGGCATCGGACGAGGCTGGATTAGCCCGCCTGAAGGCCGCCGTCACGGCTGCGCTGGTCCCTTGCGGCGTTACCCCGCCGGCGGATTTCTAACCAAACTTGGTCAGGAAGCGGACGATGGCGCGGGTGCGGTCGGTGAACAGCTTGGGGATAAAATAGCTGCCGGCGGCCCGGGCGCCGACTTCGCCGAAGGTTGGGTAGGGCCAGATGGCGCCGGCCATGGCGCCGATTTTCAGGCCCTGGTTGACCGCCATGACCCAGGGCTGGAGCAAATCTCCGGCATGGGGACCAACCATCGAGACACCCAATACTTTGCCGGTCCTGGCGGTGACGATCTTGATCATGCCGTCGGTGTCCCGCTCCGCCTGGGCGCGGTCGTTATCGGCGAAGGGAAAGCGCAGGATATTGATATCGCCATGCAGGGCCTTGGCCGCCTCTTCCCGCAGCCCCACATGGGCCAATTCCGGGTCGGTGTACGTGACCCAGGGGATATGGTCCGTCTCCTTGGCCTTGGCGGGCAAACGGAACAGGGCGCTGCGGATGACCACGCCGGCATGATGGCCGGCCACATGGGTAAACTGCAAACCGCCCGTCACATCGCCGATGGCATAGATTTTTCGGTTCGATGTTCTGAGGCCGCGGTCCACGGTGATGCCCTTGGGCGAATAATCGACCCGCGCCGCTTCCAGGTTCAGGTCCTCCAGATTGGCCTTGCGCCCCGCCGCCACCAGGATATGGCTGCCCCGGACCAGATCGCCGCTGTCCAGGGTCACGGCCACGCCGCCCGCCGCCGGCGCGATGCTTTCAGCCGTGACGCCGGTGCGGATATCAATGCCTTCCCGGGCCAGGCAATTCTGCACCACGGCCGTCAACTCCGGGTCATCGTTCGGCAGCAGCCGGGCCATTTCGACAATGGTGACGGCGGCGCCCAGGCGCCGGTGGGCCTGGGCCAATTCCACGCCGATGGGGCCGCCGCCGATGACAATCAGGTGGGCCATATCCTGGGCGTAATCGAACACTGTCTCGTTGGTCAGATAGGGCACGTCCTCCAGGCCCGGAATGGGCGGCACCAGGGGTGATGATCCGGTTGCGATGACAAAGCGCCGGGCGCTTATCCCTTGGCCATCGACCTTGATCTCCCGGGGGCCGGTGAAACGCGCTGAGCCTTCGATGACATTGACGCCCAGGGCCCGGAACCGCTCCACGGAATCATGGGGCGCAATGCCGGCGATGACATCGCGCACATGCTGGCGCACGGCCACATTGTCCACCTGAAGCGGCCCGCCGGAAATACCGAAGCGGCCCGCATGGACGATATTGTGCGCCGCCTTGCCCGCCGCCAGCAGCGCCTTGGAGGGCACACAGCCGAAGTTCAGGCAATCGCCGCCCATCAGGTGTCGCTCCACCAGGGCCACGGAGACGCCAAGCTGGCTGGCTCCCGCCGCCACGCTCAAACCGCCCGAACCGGCGCCGATAACGCAGATATCGACTTTCAATGATGCCGTCATTCGGGCGAACCTCTGCCCTTTCGCGCCTGATAGTACTTGTAGGCCACGGGTAGGGCCGACAATACCGCCAGGCCGATCAGCGCCGCCAGCACGTCGCCACTCAAAATCGATCCCATGGAAAACTCACCGCCGCTCTCCAGAATGCTGCCCAGCCCGGTGCCAAACTGTGCAAAGACGAACGTGGCCGGAATAATGCCGAAGAACGTGGCAATGACGTAAATTCGAAAGCTGATGCCAAGAAATGCAGGGACCAGATTGACCAGGAAAAACGGGAACAGCGGGACCAATCGCAAGATCAACAAATAACTCAGGGCATTTTCCCGGAAACCAGCCTCCATCTTCTGCAACGACGGTCCCGCCCTGGCCCGCAAGGGATCGCCAAGGGCGGTCTTGGCAATTAAAAAGAGGGCCGACGCACCCGCCGTGGCGCCGACGACCGCCATGCTGCCGCCGACGGCGGTGCCGAACAAAAAGCCCCCCATCATGGTCATGATCGCCCCGCCGGGCACGGAAAAAACGATCATCACCATGTAAACCAGCATGAAACAAATGGCCATGACAACAGTGTGATCGGCCACATAAGCGGAAAGATCGGCGCGGTAGTGCCGCAGACCATCCAGGGTGAAATATTGCGGACCGTCGAAGGCAAGAAAAAGGCCCAATCCGGCGATCAGCACAAGCACCGGCCATAGCCGCCGAAACGACAACAATGGCGGCGCGGATTGCTTGGACGGGGCGCCGTTCACCCGTATTCCGGCATCGCCGTCCCGTTCCTGCCGCTCCTCGCCAGCCATGGTTACGCCCCTGAAAAAATGACCCCCCGACTATAGCGCAAAGACAGGTCGGCACTAGGAGAGATATCTTGATATAATCAAGACGATACAAATGGCCGGCCGGCGTTGACTTACTGCGTTTGAAACCGTATACAGCGCGCTTGTTTTTTGGCCCCGCCGGGGCATTCATTTCTGATAACAATTTGATGGAGGTTGACGGGTGAAACGCACCTTCCAACCAAGCAGACTGGTTCGCAAACGTCGGCATGGCTTTCGTCATCGCATGGCAACCGTCGGTGGCCGCCGTCTTCTGGCAAAGCGCCGGTCGAGAGGCCGCAAGCAACTCTCGGCCTAGGATGAAGCCGGCCTGGAATTCCGGGCCTGGCGGATCTATGTGTAGCGACATGAAGCACGGCGAATTGACCCTCGTGCGCCTGAAAAGGCGCGCGGATTTTCTGCGCGTGGCCCGGACCGGCCGGCGCTATGGGACGGCGGGCCTTGTCTTGCAGACGGCTCCACAACAGGCCCGGATAACAGACCGATCGGAGGGGGCATTGAGTATTGGGGGTATTGGCTTCACGGCGAGCAAAAAAGTCGGCAATGCGGTGGCGCGCAACCGTGCCAAGCGGCGCCTGCGCGCCCTGGCGGCGGACGTGATGCCGGCACGGGCCGCGCCGAACCACGACTATGTGCTGATCGGGCGCACGGCCACTTTGCAACGACCCTATGCCAAGCTTCGACATGACCTGTTGAAAGCCCTGGGCAAAACCGGCGGTCTGAGCCGATCATGAAAGCCCCGATCATGAGAGCACTGAGCACCCATGCCCTGCGCGGTCTCATTCAAATCTATCGTTATGGCGTGGCGCCCATGCTACCGGGCCGCTGCCGCTATCTGCCCACCTGCTCCCACTACGGTCTCGAGGCTTTGCAGGTGCACGGCCCCTTGTGGGGCAGCTGGCTGACCTTGCGGCGATTCCTGCGCTGTCATCCCTGGGGCGGGCAAGGTTATGATCCCGTGCCGTCATCCCACCATTCGGCCAACCCGGCCGTCTTGAAAAACCGATAAAGCGACCCGAATGTCAGACCAACGTAATCTTGTTATCGCCATCGCCCTGTCCCTGGCCATTCTGCTGGGCTTTCAGTTTTTTGTCGAAGCGCCGCAGCAGGAAGCCCGCGAACAGGCAATGCAGCAACAGGCGCAGGGCCAGGCTGGCCAGGCCGGGCAAGGCGCGGACGGCGCCATCACGCCCGGCATTCCCGGCACCGCCGGTGGCGGCGAGAGCGCTGCCCCCGGTCTGATCCCGGGCGCCACGACCGGCCATGGGGTGACCGATGCAACCAGGCTTGCCGCCAGCCGCGCCGCGGCCTTGAAGCTATCGCCCCGCATTCCGGTGAACGGGCCCCGCCTGGGTGGCACCATCGCCCTGAAGGGCGCCCGCATCGACGATTTGACCATGCTGGATTATAAGGCGACGATCGAAGACAACAGCCCCAACGTGACCCTGTTGTCACCGCACCGGGCGCCCAACCCCTATTACGGCCAGTTCGGCTGGGTCGCCCTGGACGGCTTGCAAGTCCCCGACGGCAACACGCTCTGGCGAGCGGACCATGCCTCCCTGCATCCCTCCCGCCCCCTGACATTGAGTTGGGATAATCCCGACGGCGTGCGTTTCATCCAGGTGATCGAAATTGACGACAATTTCATGCTGACCATCACCCAGCGGGTGGAGAATTATTCAAAACAGTCGGTTTCAACCCATCCCTACGGCCGCATCGTCCGCACCGACACGCCGAATACCTTGGGCTTTTATATCCTGCACGAAGGGCCCATCGCCGTGTTCAACGATACCTTGAAGGAAGTCGACTATGACGACCTCGAGGAAGGGCCGGCGGTTATAACCAACAGTGTCGGCGGCTGGATTGGCATCACGGATAAATACTGGCTGACCGCCCTGATCCCGGATCAAAAAGCCGGCTATATCGGCGCCTTCCGCTACAGCCAGCCGAACAAGAAAGACACCTATCAGGCTGATTTCATGGTTCAGGCGCCCCAGGTGATCGCGCCCGGCGCCACGGCCCAGGCCATCAGCCACTTCTTCGCCGGCGCCAAGGAGGTCCATTTGCTGGACCTTTACGAAGAGAAACTGGGCATCGCCCGGTTTGATCTGGCGGTGGACTTCGGCTGGTTCTATTTCCTGACCAAGCCATTGTTCTTCGTGCTGGATTACTTCTTCAAGATGCTGGGCAACTTCGGTCTGGCGATCCTGCTGCTAACCGTCTGCGTTAAGGCGATCTTCTTTCCCCTGGCCAATAAATCCTACAAGGCCATGTCCAAGATGAAAGCCCTGCAGCCGGAAATGACCAAGCTGCGGGAACGACACGGCGATGACCGCCAGAAGATGAACCAGGAAATGATGGCGCTGTACAAGCGGGAAAAGGTCAATCCGGCATCGGGCTGTTTGCCGGTGGTGGTGCAGATCCCGGTGTTTTTCGCCCTCTACAAGGTGATGTTCGTGACCATCGAGATGCGGCACCAGCCGTTCTTTGGCTGGATCCACGATCTCTCGGCGCCGGACCCGATGTTTATCCTGACCCTGTTCGACATGGTGCCCTGGGATATACCAAAATTTCTGATGATCGGCATCTGGCCCATCTTCATGGGCGCCTCCATGTACTTCCAGCAATTGCTGAATCCCCAGCCCGCCGATCCGGTGCAGGCCAAGATTTTCCTCTTCATGCCCCTGTTCTTCACCTTCCTGCTGGGCAGTTTCCCGGCCGGGCTGGTGATCTATTGGACCTGGAACAATATTCTCTCGGTCACGCAGCAATATCTCATCATGAAACGCATGGGCGTGCCCATAAGACCTAAATAGCGGGTCGAGATAGATGGACGAATTATCGGCTGCCCAGTTGGAGACAGGCCGGCTGCTGTTCACCCAGGAATGTGACTTCGTCATGGGCGTGCGCACGGAAGCCGACCTGCCCAAGGCGGAGCTGCCCGAAGTGGCCTTCGCCGGGCGTTCCAACGTGGGCAAATCCAGCCTGCTCAACGCCCTGACCAACCGCCGCACATTGGCCCGGACCTCGAACACTCCGGGGCGCACGCGAGAGGTCAATTTTTTCCGTCTTGGCGGCAGTGGCGAGAGGCGCCTGATGCTGGTGGATCTGCCCGGCTACGGCTATGCCCGCGCCGGCAAGGAAGAGATTGCGCGCTGGAACAAGTTGATCGAGGATTATTTGCGCGGGCGCAGTAATCTGCGCCGGGTCTGTCTGTTGATCGATGCCCGCCGGGGCATCGGCGAACCGGATCGAAATGTCATGCAACTGCTGGACCAGGCGGCAGTGGTCTATCAGGTTATTTTGACCAAGGTGGACAAGGAAAAATCCGCGGCCCTGGCCAAGGTGCGGGCGGCGGCGGAGGCCGAATTGAAAGACCATGGCGCCGCCTACCCCGATATCCTCGCTACCTCCGCCGCCAAGAAGCTGGGGCTGGAAGAGGTCCGTGCGACCGTGGCCGCGCTGGCGGAGATGGATTGATTGGGCTATACGCCAGTTCCATGACTGATACACAGCAAGAGGCGCAACTCCACACGGCCCGCACCCTGGCCGAGGCATTGCCCTATATGCGCCGCTTCACGGGCCAGACCTTTGTCATCAAATACGGTGGCCATGCCATGGGCGATGCCCGGTTGGCGGATGATTTCGCCCGCGACGTGGTGTTGATGAAACAGGTCGGCATCAATCCGGTGGTGGTGCACGGCGGCGGCCCGCAGATCGGCGCCATGCTGGACCGTCTAAAAATAAAAAGCTCGTTCATCGACGGCCTGCGCGTCACCGACGGCGAGACCGTGGATATCGTCGAGATGGTGCTGTCGGGCTCCATCAACAAGGCCGTGGTCACCGCCATCAACGGCGCGGGTGGCGTCGCAGTGGGCATTTCCGGCAAGGACGGCCGCCTGATCGAGGCGCGCAAACTGCAACGCACCACCCGCGATCCGGACAGCAACATCGAAAAGGTGCTGGACCTTGGTTTCGTGGGCGAGCCGGTGACGATCAACCCGACGCTGCTGCAAACCTTCGCCAAATCGGACCTGATCCCGGTGATCGCGCCCATCGGTGTTGGCGAGAATGGCGAAACCTACAACATCAACGCCGACACCGTCGCCGGCAAGATCGCCGCGACCTTGAAAGCCGCCAAGCTGGTCATGCTGACGGATATCGCCGGCGTGCTGGACGGCAACGGCGAATTAATCTCCAAAATGACGCCGGAACGGGCGGGTGAGTTGACCCGCGAAGGCGTCATCAAGGGCGGCATGATCCCCAAGCTTGAAACCTGCCTGGACGCGGTCGCCAACGGCGTCGGCGCGGCCCACATCCTGGACGGCCGCCTGCCCCATGTCCTGCTGCTGGAAGCCTTCACCGCCGCCGGCGTGGGCACCATGATCGAGGCATAAAATAGCCCGAAACCGCTCTATCGGTCCGGCCCTTTGTCGCCGACATTTGGAAATCCTTCTGAAAGATCGATCGAGACAAGCATTGTCGAATTTCACACAACGGAAAAATGAGGTTGAAGAGTATCTCCATACTGATGTTAAATGGTTATTATGCGGAGGCCATTTGAAAATGTCGGGTCGATGATATTTGGGTATTTTCGCCTTCAAAATGTATCGGTACTTCAGAAAAAATCAGCCAAGGCTGGTGTGGCGGTCGCTGCTGGCTTTGTTATTGCTGTGTGCCGGTACGGTGGAGATTTCCGGCGCGTTTGCGGATGAGCCAGTGCCGTTGGTCGCGGCAATCATCCCTGGATCAGTCGAACCTGATCCGCTTAAGGGGGCAATTGGACTGAACGTGGATCTCGTCCGCGCTTCGTTCCAGAAAGTCGGCCTGGCGACAACGATAGACATATTGCCTTGGAGACGGGCCAAGATCATCGCCGAAGAGGGTAGAGCGGCGGCACTTTTCACGTGTTCCCACCGTCAGGAACGCGAGCGTCATTTTCATTATTCCTCGAAAATTCGGACCGTTCGGACGGGAATTTATGCCCTTGCCGAAAATGACCGCCTTAAGATTCAATTGCTTACGGATATCCGGTCAAAACGGGTCGGCGTAACCGCCGGTTATAATCTGCAGGACGAATTGGATGACGTTGGTATTATTTATGATCGTGCGCCAAACGACCGTGAACTGGTTGCCATGCTTTTCGCAAGACGTTCCGATTACATTTATGCCTCGGAGGATATTGTCGCACAAATCTTGAAACGCCTGAACCGTTCGGCACAGGTCCGATTTTTTCCCCTTCACACGGATGACCTATTCGTCTGTTTTAGTCGAAAATGGCGCGGTTTCCAGGATATCGCCAATAGATTTGAGCAGGGCTTGATCGGCATTCGCGCCGACGGAACTTTTAAACGCATTTTAAGCCGCTACCGTTAACCGATCGGCGCAAGGGCAGCCAGTGCGAGACTGCGCCGTGGCCGCCGTTTGCCGTTCGCTTTGGCTCAATGATAACCAATCCCGTTGATCGCGGCGTAAAAGTAAAGGCGCGGGCGATGATCGTTGACAAAAAGGGTCAACAGTCAGAGGATCGCGGCCAACAGAAACCATGAAATAAGAGGCCATCAAGTATGTCGGATTCCGATCAAGAATTATTCAATTTAGCCATGTCAGACCAGGCGCGGCCGCTGATGTATGCGGTGAAAAAGCATATCGAAGAAAACGTCGCGCCGATCACCGACGAATTTTTCGCCCTGAATGACGAAAAAGAAGACCGTTGGAGCTGGCATCCCCGTCAGCTGGAGCTGCTGGACGGCGCCAAGAACAAGGCCAAGGAGTCCGGGCTGTGGAATTTCTTCCTGCCCGATGACGAGACCGGCCAGGGCCTGAGCAATCTGGATTACGCCTATCTGGCCACCGAGTTGGGTAAATACGCCCTGGCCTCGGAAACTTTGAATTGCAGTGCACCGGACACCGGCAATATGGAAGTGCTGGAACGCGTGGGCACGCCGGAGCAGAAGGATAAATGGCTGACACCGTTGCTGAATGGCGAGATCCGCTCGGCCTATGCCATGACCGAGCCGGGCGTGGCCTCGTCGGACGCGAAAAACGTCGCGACCAAGGCAGTGCTGGAAAATGGCGAATGGGTTATCAACGGCGAGAAGTTTTATATTTCCGGCGCTGGCGACCCCCGCTGCAAGATCATGATCACCATGGTCAAAACTTCTCCCGACGCCCCACCCTCGAAACAGCAATCACAGATCCTGGTGCCCATCGGCACCCCCGGTGTGGAGATGGTCGAAGGGATGCAGGTATTCGGTGAGGACCATGCCCCCCGCGGCCATATGCATATCCGCTTCAACAATGTGCGGGTGCCGGAAGAAAACATGCTGCTGGGTGAAGGCCGCGGCTTTGAGATCTCCCAGGTTCGCCTGGGCCCGGGCCGTATTCATCACTGCATGCGCTCCATCGGGGCGGCCGAAAAGGCCCTGGAGCTGATGGTCAAGCGGGCCGGCAGCCGGGAAGCCTTCGGCAGGCCCATTTTGAGGCTGGGCAAGAACCTTGAAGTTATCGCCCGCGCGCGCATCGAGATCGACGCCTGCCGCCTGATGGTTCTGCAAGCGGCCAAGGCCATGGACGTCCTGGGCAATA
Source organism: Alphaproteobacteria bacterium (assembly GCA_046582635.1). Lineage (GTDB taxonomy): Bacteria > Pseudomonadota > Alphaproteobacteria. The sequence continues at coordinate 2,013 of JAYGEA010000196.1, read as the reverse complement.
AGGAAGCCCGCGTCTATGTCTCCGCCGTCAAGGCCATGGTGCCTGAAAAAGTCTGTCTGATCATCGATCAGGCCATTCAGATGCACGGCGCGACGGGTATTTCCCACTGGTCGCCGCTTTCAGGCATGTACACGCAACAGCGCACCCTGCGCCTGGCCGATGGGCCCGATGAGGTGCATCATATGGTCGTGGGCCGCGCGGAAGCGCAAAAGCACGTCGCCTGGTAGAACAAGAAAATACCAAACGATCACGGGGGCGGCGCTAATTCAAGGGCCGCCCCCGTTTTCTCTAACTACTTGATTTTCTTCAATTCCTGCTGCAATTCGGCTTCACTCAAGGGATAGTCGATGCTGTCGCGGGCGTTGAGGATGCTTTGCGGCCGCACATGTGCGATGCGCAACTGCAGTTGCATGGCCGTGCGCATGGAAAAATCCGATTTCCAGGCCAGGGCGGTGACCCGCTTTGGATGGGCCGATGACAAACCTTGGCGACGACATCGGTCGGAAACCCGCTTTTCAATGACAGAGCCTGGATAACGAAGTCCCGGTCGCCATCGGCGATGGCGTCTTGCAGGGCATCATTATCCAGGCCGCCGTCCTTGAACAGCTCGGCCGCCCAATCCTTGCCCCCGCTCTCGGTTTCCACCACCTCCGGCACGGCGGCCTCTTCCTCTTCCGCCGGTTCCATGCTGTCCCGCACGGCGTTGGCCAATTCCACGGCGGTGGAGGCATCGATGTCGTTGCGGTTGCACAAAGTCTCCACCAATGAAGTGGCGACGAAGCTGGCGATACGGCGGATGGCGTTATCGGATAGTGAAGGCCAACTCACCAGGGGCCTGTGCCATGGCTCCACCGCCGCCGCGTTGTCAATGATCCAATCCAGGGTGTCTTCGCGCAACTGGGCGCTGTCATTGGCCAGCAGGGCGCCGACCGCCTTTGGGTCCAGGGTTTGCGCCACGGCCTCCGAGACGTCGCCGCCCAGGGCCTGGCGCTTGGCAATGGCGCTCAACGCGCCGGATTCCCGACCGGCGGCGATGATGGTAAGGAGGTCCTCGTCGCTGAGCAAAGGCGAGAATTGCAGCACCGGGGCGGCCACGATGGCTTCCAGATCCTGGGCCAGTTGCAGAACAATGTCCTTCGGCACCTGGTCGGAGGATTTCAGATGTTGGGAAACGATGGCCCGGATCTTGGGAAACTGATTTGCGGCCAGTTCGCGCAACACGATGATGGTCAGCGCCTCGGCCTTTTCGCGCTGTTCGGACGATAATTCGGGGACCAGACGGCCGATCTTGTCGGCCAATTCATAGCGCACCTGCTCATCGCCGTCCTGCACCAGCTTGGCGTCGGCCTGGCGCGGCTTGGCGCGGTTGGAGGCGATGGCGCGGCGCACTTCGGGCACGGTGTCTTCTGCCAGATAGTACAGAATTTCCGGCCGGGTATCCTCCCGCTTGGTCAGGCGCAATCGCTCCTTGGTGTCGTCGCCTTCCAGCATGTCACGCTGGTTTTCGTAGCTTTTCGGCTTCGTTATGCGGTTTAACAGTGTCCTCAGCATTACGAAGCCTCCTTTTGCTTGGGCCCATCGGATAGGTCAAGATCGACGTCTTCGCCACGTTCGGCCAGAACTGCCCCCGGCCCCGGCCGCCGCGTTTGGCCTCATACAGCGCGCTGTCGGCGCGGTTGAGCAATTGATCGAGATCATCGTCAAAGGCCGGATCGGCCACCGCGATGCCGATGGAAATACCAAGGGGATGTTCCGCATCGCCGGAATATTTCCGCAACCGGGCGGCGATTTCCAGCAGTTCGTCGGCCTTGTGACGGCCGCCTTCCAGATCCGTTTCTTCCAGCCACATGGCAAATTCATCGCCGCCCTGCCGGCCGGCGATATCGCCCTGCCGGCTTTTGCCGTCGCCGCTCAACAGTTTGGCGAGGGCCACAAGGGCGGCATCGCCGACCTGATGGCCATGGGTGTCGTTGACGAATTTGAAGTAGTCCATGTCGATATAAAGCAGAATGC
>JAYGEA010000193.1:0-12194 GCA_046582635.1 Alphaproteobacteria bacterium | reverse complement strand
CGTCATATCGCTTGCATAGCGTCCGCCACGGCGCTCATAATCTCTCCAAGTGATTTCAGTCCACATGTTGTGCCCCTCCATTGCTTTGACACAACGGAGAGAACCATAACATGCTGAAATCACTCAACTAGTTTCGAGTTGGCCTCTAAGAAATCCTCTAAGTGCCTTGAATCATATGATAGAATCAGTTAGTTGTTTCGGGCGAAACTGGCCGGGGCCGGCATATGGCCGGACGGCAGTTTGACGACGAAAACTTGATGACGAAAACTTGACGACCCATTGGAGGGCTGTTTTTGCGGTTAGTGCGTAATGTTGGTTGGCCGGAGAGCCTGAAAGGTCTGATCGCGGTGGCAAGCCGGCGCAATATAGCCGCCGTGGCCTTGGGCATTGTGGGCTGCGCGGTTATTGCCGTGGCCATTATCGCCCAGCCGCCGGAAATTGCGAGCCAGGAAACCGCGAGCCAGGAAACCATGGCCCCGTGGGATCATCTTCCCGCCGATAAAACCCAGCATACGACCCGGCACCCGTCGCAACACACGGCCCAACACACGGCGGAAGCGCCGGCGAAGTCCTTGGCCTTGCCCCTGACGAGAATTTCGGTCCAGACCGCCACGCCCACCATCATCAAACGGCATGTGGAGATCGCCCCGGGTGATACCTTGATGGCGGTCATGCTGCGCAGCGGCAGCGACCGGTCCACGGCGCACGCCGCCATCACGGCACTGGCCAAGTCATACGATCCCAGGCGTCTGCGCCCCGGCCAGGAACTGACCCTGCTGTTCGACCCCATGGCGGCAACGAATGGCAACCCCGTTCTGATCCAATTGGCCTTCGCGCCCAGCGTGGAGCAGGAGATCCAGGTCAGTCTGAACGATGCCGGGCGGTTTATTTCCAAAACCATCGACAAGCCGCTGGAAACCAGATTGCACCGGGCCGAGGGCACCATCGACGATAGCCTGTATTTGGCCGCCAAACGGGCCGGCATGCCGGCAGGGATGATCGTCGAGCTGATCCGGATCTATTCCTTCGACGTGGACTTCCAGCGCGACATCCAACCTGGCGACAGGTTCGAGGTCCTGTTCGAGGCTCTGTACGACGAGCGGGGCGAATTCGCCAAATACGGCGACATTCAATACGCCAAGCTGCATGTGCGCAAAACCGACCTGCCCCTTTATCGCTTTATCATGCGGGATGGCGAGGCGGATTATTTCAACAACGACGGCCACAGCGTGCGCAAGGCCCTGATGAAGACACCCATCGACGGCGCCCGTCTGACCTCGCGCTTCGGGCGCCGCCGGCACCCGATCCTGGGCTATCGCAAAATGCACCGGGGAATCGATTTCGGCGCGCCAAGGGGCACGCCCATCATGGCGGCGGGCAACGGCGTGGTGGAAGTGGCGGGCTGGAACGGCGGTTACGGGCGCTATCTGCGTATTCGCCACAATGGCCGCTATAAGACCGCCTATGGCCACCTGTCCAAATTCCGCCGGGGCATCCGCAAGGGCAAACGGGTCAAACAGGGTCAGATCGTGGCCTATGTGGGCAGCACCGGGCGTTCCACGGGACCGCATCTGCATTACGAGATCCTGGTCAACAACAAACGCATCAACCCCCTGCGCCTGAAGCTGCCCACGGGCAAGAAACTAAAGGGCCGGGCGTTGGCGCGGTTCCAGGAAGTACGCGGCGCCACGGAAAAGAAATTCGGCGCCACGCCAGCCATCACCAGGTTGGCCGAGGGCCGTTAGACTTTTGTCGCTCAGGCTAATGCGCTAGCGCACAACGTTCCGCCAAAGACGATGGGTGGCGGCGCAGTGGCGCCGGGCCGCGGTCGCGGCCGTTATACCGCCCAGCAATGATAGACCTCAGGACAAACGATCGAGACGCAGGCGGTGGCGGCTGTCGGTCAGGCGCCAGACGCTGGCCATGACGGCCGCCAGCACCCCGAGGCCGGTGGCCCCGGCAATCAGGAACAGCACCAGAATTTGATACTTCACCGCCTGCTCCGGCGCCACGCCGGCCAGGATTTGCCCGGTCATCATGCCCGGCAGAAAAACCACTCCGGCGGCTGCCATGGAGTTCAGCATGGGCGTGAAGGCGGTGCGCAGGGCCCGTCGCGCGACCGGGCGCAGGGCCCGCCAGCGGGAGGCGCCCAGGAGCAATTGCGCCTCGATCCCGGCGCGATCCCGATGCGCCAGGACGGTCAAATTGTCCAGGCCCAGGCTGATGCCGGTCATGGCATTGCCCAGGATCATGCCGAACAGCGGAATGGCGTAGCGCGGATCATACCAGGGATCGGGCCGCAGGGGGCCGTTGAGGGCCAGAATTGTAACCACCAGCCCGGCCAGCAGCATGGTGGCCGAACCAATGCCATAGCCCCACCAACCGGCCAGGCGGCGCTCCTGCCGGGCCAGGATTTCACGGCCCGCGAACAACGCCATGATTAGGGCCACCAGCACGGTCAGCCACAGGGAGACCTGCGCAAACAGCGCCTGGAGCACCAGACCCACCAGCAGCAACTGCACCACCATGCGCACGGCAGCCAGCAGCATGCGCCCTTCCAGCCGCAGACCCAAGGCCAGGGACAGCCCCGCATTGAAGACCAACAGCAGCGCCGCCAGGGCCAGATCGAGATAGCTGAGTTCCAAATACGAAATCATGGCGGCGTTACCAGCTCGCCCTGCCGCATGTGTAGGCGCCGTTGGGCCAGGCGACCGACCTGGGCCTGATCATGACTGACCAACAGTATGGCTGCCCCCGCCGCCAGGCGGGCCAGCAACAAATCTTCAACCAGGCCCCGGCTTTCGCTGTCCAGGGCCGAGGTCGGCTCATCCAATAAAAGTACCCGCGCCGCGCCCAGCAGTCCGCGGGCCAGCGCCAGGCGTTGCCTCTCGCCACTGGACAGGCGGCTCAGGGGCCAGGCCAGGACGGCGGCGGGCTCCGGGAACCCCAAGGCGCCGATTAAGTCCTTCGCGGCTGTCTGGGCGAGCATGTGCGGGCCAACCACATCGCCCCACCAGCCGGCCTCCGCCGGAACATAGGCCACCAACCGCCGCCACTCGGGCGCCGGGACCCCATTGCGTTCACGCCCCCCGACCCGAACCTGGCCGCCGCTGGGATCGAGATCGGCCAGCGCGCGCAGCAACAGCGTTTTGCCCGCCCCCGACGGTCCCGTCAGGGCCAGGCATTCGCCGGCGTCAATATGAAATGAGAGGTGCCCCAGCCCGGCCTGAGAACCTGGCCGATGCAAACCTTCGACGGTGAGCATCGGCATCCGGAGTCTTTGGGTCAGCCGCTATTTCGGCTATTTAGGCGCCACCACCATGGTCATTTGGCGGCCTTCCATCTTGGGGAACTGCTCCACCTTGGAGACCCCCTCAAGACCATCGCGGACCCTTTCCAAAACCTTAAGCCCAAGGTTCTGATGGGCCATTTCCCGGCCCCGGAAGCGCAACGTCACTTTGACCTTGTCGCCCTCGCCCAGGAACTTGTTCATGGCCCGCATTTTCACATCATAGTCGTGATGATCGATGTTGGGCCGCATCTTGATTTCCTTGACTTCGATGACTTTTTGCCGCTTTCGGGCCTCGTTGGCCTTTTTCTGCGCCTCGTACTTGAACTTGCCATAGTCGAGGATTTTGCAAACCGGGGGCTTGGCCTCCGGCGCGATTTCAACAAGGTCAAGACCGACATTGTCCGCGCGGCCCAGGGCATCATCCAAGCTGACGACACCAACGTTCTCTCCTGTTTCGTCAACCAGACGAACGGAGGCGGATTCGATCCGTTCGTTTATCCGCGGCCCCGATTGGGCAGGCGGTGTATTGGGATAAAATCGTCGAGCGATTGTCGTAATCTCCTATTTGTTGTTCCGCTAAACGGCCATTTCCTCGCCGCCTAGATTTTAGTTTAGATAACCATACCACATATTGGGCGTCAATTCTGCACTGATAAAGGTATTCAGGCGGTTAATAAAGCACCCCTTGCGCCTGGCGATCAAGTTGTTAATCGGGTCCTTCACGAGGCGCCGGGGAACTGCCGGGCATGGCCCCTTCCGCCGACAGGGCGGCGATGGCCTCATCCAGGCTCAAAACCTTTTGACCCTTGTCGCCCAGACGGCGCAGGGCGACGGTGTTATCCTCTCTCTCGCGCTGGCCCACGGCGGCGATCACCGGCACCTTGGCCAGGGAATGCTCGCGCACCTTATAGCCGATTTTTTCATTGCGAAGGTCGAGTTCGACCCGCAAACCGGCGGCCTTCATCCGTGCCGCCACAAGGTTTGCGTAGTCATCGGCGTCATTGGTGATGGTGGCCAGGACCACCTGCACCGGCGACAGCCAAAACGGCAGGCGGCCGGCATAATGCTCGATCATAACGCCTATGAAACGTTCAAATGAGCCCAGAATGGCCCGGTGCAGCATGACCGGTTGATGCCGGGCGCTGTCATCGCCGATATAGCTGGCTTCCAGACGGTCGGGCAGATTGAAATCAACCTGAAGGGTGCCGCATTGCCAATCCCGGCCGATCGCATCACGCAGCACGAACTCCAACTTCGGGCCATAGAAGGCGCCCTCGCCGGGATTGAGGGTGTATTCCAACCCGGCCGCTTCCGTGGCCTCCAGCAAGGCGGCCTCGGCCCGGTCCCAGATCTCGTCCGCGCCGACGCGAACGGGCGGGCGGTCGGCGAATTTGACCACGACCTCTTCAAAGCCCAGGTCCTTGTAGACCGATTGCAACAGCTCGCAAAACAGCTTCCCCTCCGAGGAAATCTGCTCCACCGTGCAAAAAATATGGGCATCGTCTTGCGTGAAGGCCCGCACCCGCATCAGGCCGTGCAAAGCACCCGATGGCTCCAAACGATGGCAGGAGCCGAACTCCGCCATGCGCAACGGCAGATCACGGTAACTCTTCAATCCCTGTTTGAAAATCTGCACATGGCCCGGGCAGTTCATGGGCTTCAGGGCGAAGATGCGATCTTCAAATTCCGTGGTGTACATATGTTCCTGGAAGGTCTCCCAATGGCCCGACATCTCCCAGAACTTGCGGTCGAACAATTGCGGCGTGCGAACCTCCAGATAGCCCCCCTCGTCCAGGCGGCGGCGCATGTAGTCCTGCAGCAGACGATAGAGGGTCCAGCCCTTGGGGTGCCAGAACGGCATGCCGGCGGCCTCTTCCTGGAAATGAAACAGGTCCATCTCGCGGCCCAGGCGGCGGTGGTCCCGTTTCTCTGCCTCTTCCAAACGGAACAGATAGGCCTTCAATTCCTTCTTGTTGCGCCAGCAGGTGCCGTAGATGCGTTGCAGCATCTCGTTCCGGTGATCGCCGCGCCAATAGGCCCCGGCGATGCTCATCAGTTTGAAGGCATCGCCCAGCTTACCCGTGGAGGGCAGGTGCGGCCCCCGGCACAGATCGATGAAATCGCCCTGGCTGTAGACCGTAATGGGCTCGTCCGCGGGCAGATCCTCAATGATCTCGGCCTTGTAATGCTCACCGATGGATTTGAAATAGTCGATGGCTTTGTCCCGCGCCCAGACCTGGCGTTCGATGGCCTCGTCCCGGGCGACGATTTCGGCCATGCGTTTTTCCAGAGCGACCAGATCTTCCGGCGTGAAGGGTTCGGCTTTGGCAAAATCGTAATAGAAGCCGTCCTCGATGGCCGGGCCGATGGTGACCTGCAAATCGGGCCACAACTCTTTGGCCGCCTCGGCCAGGACATGGGCGCAATCGTGGCGCAGCACCTCTAATGCCTCGTCCGAGGTGCGGGTGATGATTTCCAGGTTCGCGTCAGTTTCGATAGGCAGGCGCAGATCCGCCAGCGCGCCGTCGATCCGGGCCACCATGGCGGCCTTGGCCAGGCCGGGACCAATGTCGCCGGCGACCTGTTCCGCCGTCACCACGCCGTCGTATTGACGAGAGGTGCCGTCGGGCAATGAGATGGCAACCATGTTCAAACCAACCTGTGCAAAAACTTCAAATTCCACGCCGATTTTCCCAGCGTGGGCGCAACTTAGGCGGAATGGCGGTGCTGTCAAGCAATCGCTGAGCAGGGGATGGTCGTCGTCGGACCAGGGCCTAGTGTGCGGCAAAGCGGTGCACCGCAAAGCATTGCGCTGTAAACCATTGCTTGCCACGCACTGGCAACAGGCGATACTCACGACGATGAATGACCGCCCGACACAATCAATGGCGTCCGCGGGCTTGCGGTTGGAGCAACGGGGGCGCGCCGGCGCGTTATTTCCCATTGTTCTGGTGAATTCCCTGCTGAATATCATAACCCTGCTGATCTACCGCTTCTGGGGCAAAACGAAAGTCCGGCGGTATTTGTGGCGGGAGACCTATTTTCTGGGCGAGCCGTTGGAATATACCGGCACTGGCGGGGAGCTGATTAATGGCTTCATCGCGGTTTTCTTCCTTGTTCTGTTGCCCCTGGGCATATTGAGCAATCTGGCGAACCTTTATCTGGAGCCTGAAAGCCCGGCCTATATCACCTTCAATGGGTTTTTCTATGCTCTGGTGCTTTTCCTCATTGGCATGGCGATCTATCGCGCCCGGCGGTACCGGCTCAGCCGCACGGTCTGGCGCGGCATTCGGGGCGGGATGAATGGCTCTGCGCCGCAATACGCCGTGCGCTATGTGTGCTTTCTCAGTCTCGCCGTTGTGACTTTGGGTTGGGCTTATCCGTGGATGCGGCGCAATCTATTCCTGCGCATCATGAACGAGACCACGTTCGGCGACCGCGCCTTTCGCTGCACCGCCAGCCTGGGCCCGCTTTACAAGGCCTTCGCCCCGGCCTGGTTCGCCTTTGCGGCGGTGCCCCTTGCCATTGCAGCGACAATCACCGCCACTGGCGCCGCCGCAGCCGCGTTCGAGACCGGCAACATTGCGCCCCACGCTCTTGTCCTGATCATTGTCTTGATCGCCGTTTTGCCGTTTGTTCTGATCCTGGCCCTGGCCTACTACAAAGCTCTGGAATTTCAGCATTGGGCCCGCCACACCTCCTTCATGGGCCTGACCTTCCACATGCGGGCCACATTTGGCAGTTTGCTCCGGGTGGGCGTGGCCAATTTTTTCATCCTTGTCCTGACCCTCGGTTTTGGACGGCCGTTCACGCAATTGATCATCTTTCGATACGTCTGCGCGCGGCTGGATATGCTGGGTGACCTTGATCCGACCTGGATCGCCCAATCCAGCGCCAAGGCACCCAGCATTGGCGAAGGTTTGGCCGACGCCTTCGATCTTGGCGCGGTTTAGATCTTGGTGATCTACGCTGCGGAATTCAATGACGGACAGACAGCCGCGCGGCATTCGGTCGAAGTAAAATTTGGTGGTACCGGCTTGGACATAGCCACGGTGGACGGCGATGTCGGCCTGCATTGGGCCTATGACGACCTGCGGCTTATCGATCCGCCGCGGCCGCACCAGCCGGTCCGCCTCTATTCCCAATCCCACCCGGATGCCCGCCTGCGGCTGGCCGATGCCGAATTCGTGGACACATTGCGGCAACGGGCCCCCCGGCTGTTCCAAAGCGGTCTGGCACACCCAAACGTGCGGCGGAATGTTGCCGTCGTAATCCTGGTGCTGGCCGGATTGGGCCTGTTTCTGTGGCAAGGGGTGCCGCTGCTGTCGGCGCCGCTGGCCCAATTGGTGCCATTGGAATGGGAACGGAATATAGGCGCTATTGTTCGCAACCGTGTTCTTGGCGGCGCCAAGACATGTGCGGCCCCGGCAGGCGCTGCGGCCTTGTCGGAGATGGCAAAGCGCCTCGCATCCGCGCTGGAAACGCCGCCCGTGATGTCCGTGACCGTTGCCGAGGGGGCCATGGTCAACGCTTTCGCCATGCCGGGGGGCCATATCGTGATCTTTCGCGGTTTGTTAAAGGTGGCGAGGAGTGCCGATGAGATTGCCGCCGTGCTGGCCCATGAAATGGGCCACGCCTATCACCGTCACCCAACCCAGATTGCCCTGCGGGCCGTGGGTATCGCCATGTTCACGGATCTGCTGACCGGCGATGGCTCGGCCATCGTGGAATTGGCCGGAGAGCTCGGCGGCATGTTGTTGCTGTTGAGTTACAGCCGGGAGATGGAGCGTCAGGCGGACGCATTCGGCCGTAACCTGATGCATCGGGCCGGTCTGTCCACCACCGCCATGGCACAATTGTTTGCCCGGTTGCGTGATAACAGCGGTGATCGGAATGGCGGCGGGTTGTTCGGCTATTTCAACAGCCACCCGCCCCTGGATGAACGGATCACAGTGGGGATCGCTGCGGAAATCGCGGCGGGCGGCGGGGTTAGCGGCGGTCAGCCGGCCTTGGATGATGCTCGCTGGCGGTCCCTGCAAGCCATCTGCGGTTAGAGTGCTTGCACCGCCCGCCAAACCTGATCGACCGGCAAGGCGGCAAGGTCGGGCTGCAGAATGGTCACCACATTATCCCCCCTCGGGGCGCAAAGGTCCGGGTCCGATTGGTTTGAAAACAGCACCAGGACCGGACAACCCGATATGGCGGCCACATGCATGGGCCCGGTATCGTTGCCCACCGCCAGTTTGGCGTCCCGGGCCAGGACGGCCAGTTCCTCGATTGTGGTTTGATCCGCCAGATCGCGGACGCCGGGGCATTGTTCCGCCAGGACGCCGTTCAGGATGATCTCGTCCCGGCCGCCGATCAGCACCGGTTGGATGGAAGCCGCCAACAGGCGTTGGCAAAGTTCCAGGTAGTAATCCGCCGGCCAGCGTTTCGCAAGACGATGAGCCGAGCCGCCCGGCACCACCAGGGCATAAGGGGCCAACAACTCGAACCGCGAGGCATCCGCCCGGACCCAGCTTAAATCCGGGGCCGGTACGGCGGCAATGCCGGCCTCGCGCAACTGCTCCGCCTGGCGGTCAAGGGTATGCAAGTGGTCCGGGTTGCCGTGGCGGTGGCTGGCGCCGGGCGCGATGCCCGACCAGTTGGGACGGTCGCGACGGGGAAAGGCATGCAGATAGCGCGACGAGCGGGACGAGGTTTGCAGGTCGTAGACCCAGGTGAAATGACCCTGCCGCAGGCGGCGGCGCAGATGCAGCCAATCGGGAATTTCGAACCAACGGGGCCTCTGGTCCTGCCAGACCTCATCGACCCAGGGACAGCCGCGCATGAAAATAGCAAAGGGCGGGGTGGTCAACAGGGTTATCTTGGCCTCTGCGTGGCGTTCGCGAATGGCCTTGAGGGGCCCGGTGGATTGCACCAGGTCACCCAAGGCGCCGTGACGGATAATCAATATGTTATCAGCCGCCATGGGGTATTAATGCAGCAGGGACTGATAAACATCCAAAGTACGCTGGCACATCAGGTTCACCGTAAAGTTCTGCTCCACGTTGTCCCGGCCGTTCTGGGCCATGACCTCGCGCTCACCCTGGGTCAGCTCCAGGGCCCGTTCCAACGCCGCCGCCAGGGCGCCCGGATCGCCGGGCGGAACCAGCCAGCCGCTTTGTTCGGGCCAGACGGTTTCCCGTGCCCCGCCATGATCCGTGGCGATCACCGGCCGGCCCATGGCCTGGGCCTCCACCGCGACGCGGCCAAAACCTTCCGGCCGGGTCGAGGCGGAGACGACCACATCCGCCAGCATGTATGCCGCCGCCATGTCGCGGCAGTGATCCACCAGGCGGACCACAGGTTCCAGTTTGTGCCGCCGCACCGCCGCCTCCAACTCCGCGCGATAGGCCGCACGCCCCTGATCGCCGCCGACCAGGACGCAGCAGACATCCTGGCGGCCCAGAATGGCCAGGGCCTCGATCAGCACTGCCTGGCCCTTCCACGAGGTCAGCCGGCCCGGCAGCATGACGACGCGGCGGTCATCATCCAGGCGCCAGCCGCGGGAAACCTGAATTATGCGTTCGGCGCTGACCTTGGCGGGATCGAACAGATTGGTGTCGATGCCCCGGTGAATGGTCACCAGGCGGTCATCGTCCACGCCGTAGGTCTGGCGCACATGCTCGGCGACGAATTCCGAAATGGCGATCACCCGGTCGCCCTTGGCCATGACGGCGTTGTAGTAATGTTTCAGCCAGTTGTGGCCATAGGCATTGTGAAAGGTGGTGACGAACGGCTTGCCCGTGCGGCGCGCCGCGCTCAGGGCGCTCCAGGCCGGGGCCCGGCTGCGGGCATGGACCAGATCAATCTCCCGGCGGTTGATCAGTTCCGCCAGGGCAGCGCCATTGCGCAGCATGCGGAAGGGCCGCTTGACCGCCAGGGGCAGATCGATGTGTTCCGCCCGAGCCCGGGCCAATTCGTGGATCATCAGGCCGCCAGAGGAAGCCACGGTGGCGTCCCAGCCGGCGTCGGTCAGGGCGGCGGCCATCTGTACCGTGCCCCGTTCCACCCCGCCCATTTTCATGGCCGGCAGAACCTGCAACACATGACGGCCGGCCGCTTCCGCGCCCCTCATCTCAATGTTAGTATTCTCGTTCATTAAAGATTGGCGCATCCATGACGACTGAAACGACGACTGAAACCGAACCGGATTTCCTGACTCGCGAAGACGGCACCCGCATTGCCTACCATCATACGCCGGGGAAGGCACCTGGTGTGATCTTTTGTGGCGGCTTCATGTCGGACATGACCGGTACCAAGGCCCTGGCCCTGGAAGCCGCCTGTCGAAAGGCCGGCCGGGGCTACACCCGGTTCGACTATCGCGGCCATGGTCAATCGGGGGGTACTTTCGAAAGCGGAACAATCGGGCTGTGGTCGGAAGACGCCCTCGCCGTGCTGGATCAGGTGACCCAAGGGGCCCAGGTGGTGGTGGGTTCGTCCATGGGCGGTTGGATCATGCTGTTGCTGGCCCGGGCCCGGCCGGAACGCATGGCCGGGCTGGTGGGGGTCGCGCCGGCACCGGATTTCGTGCTGCGGATGTGGGATGGGTTTTCCGACCAGATCAAGGCCACCTTGCAGCGGGACGGGGTCTATCGCGCGCCGTCGGAATATTCCGAGGAGCCTTATGCGATTACCATGAATTTGATCGACGAAGGCAAGAATCACCTGATCCTGCAACAACCCCTGTCGGTGAATTATCCGGTCCGCATTCTGCATGGCATGGCCGACCCGGACGTACCCTGGCGCCAGTCATTGGAGATCGTTGAACGTCTGCAGGGGGACGATATTGTCGTCACATTCTCCAAAACCGGCGATCACCGCCTCTCCGAACCCGATGACATCGCCCGCCTGATCCACACGGTGGAAACCCTGGCCCTCGGCACGACTTAGAGCATTTTCGAGCTATTCTGGTTCTTTTGACCGTCTCCCAAGACCCCGTGGGTAGGCGCGGTTCGCAGGCCGATGTGGGATATCGTCCAAGAACCGCAACGCCGCCACGGGGCCTTGGAAGACGGCCTTCGGTGGCGACCCTAAGCAATTCGGATGCGTTGCGTCGCTTGCCCGATGAACCACATCGCGCTACGCGACGCGCCTTCCCGAATGGCTTATGGACGCCATCAAATGATCCACAATAGCTCGGAAATGCTCTGGGGCAGCTGTCGAATTATCGTCCATCGTCCCGATTCAACACTGGTGTTTGTTTCATTCTGGAACAGCATAAAGTCAGATCAAATTATTATTGGCTGAAAACTGCCATTGTTTCGTGCCACAAATGTTGGCATGGGGTTTGCATTGTATCTGATGCAAGTCGATCGGCCCTTGGCCAGGCGACTTGAACGATTGTATTGCTTCTCTCTCTCACCGGTTGTTCGTGCCCTCAAGCGACCGGCTAAACTAAGGCGCTAACCATCTCTGTGGTTGGCGCCTTCTTCTTTTCCAGTCAGGGCCATGTGCCAATCCTCGAACCGGGACTCAAAACTGTCTCAAAGTGGCACGGCGCGCGACCACATTAAAAATAAAACGGCGGAAAACCGCGACTTAAAAAGTTGGCATGGCCTTTGCGACGATTTCCATGAAAGTCGAATGGTGTCATTGCCCGGCGGTTTTCATTGTTGCAATATTGTTGCATTATTGTTGCATTGCTTTTCTCTTTGGTTGGCCGCCCGTGCCCTCAGGCAGTCGACCAATTTCGGCGCTGATCGCATTTGTGATCAGCGCCGTTTCTTTATTTAGGGCAATTCCGGGCTATTTTAGCCCAGCAAGGCGGCGCGAAAACGGTCCTTTAGGGTCACGCCGTCCTTGGGCGGCATGGCGCCGATGCCGGTCTCCTCGGCCCGGATCTTAATGGACCAGAAAC
>JAYGEA010000101.1:0-2035 GCA_046582635.1 Alphaproteobacteria bacterium | reverse complement strand
GCTAGGCCTTTGTTGGTTCCTAAATTTACTGGGGACACACTGGGGACATTTTCTGCGTTAGTTCGATGGCCTGGCTCGGCTGAAACTTCAATGCCGCCGCGGTTTCCTCCCTTGGAGCTTTTCCGACGCCAACCGACAGAGCGGGTGGAAACGTCACGGAGGAAGGGCGCCGGAAAGTCGCCTCCGAACCTGCGGTACTAAGATCAAATTGACAATGTGACCTCGGCGCCGGTGGCGGCCGCCTGGGATACGGCGAGGGCCACTTCCAGGGTGCGGCTGGCATCGTGGGCGGTAATCAGCGGCTTGGCGCGGCCGCGAATGACATCGGCGAAGTGGCGCACCTGTAATTGGATGGGGTCGGCCGGCGTGCTGGCAAGCTGTTGCACCGGCAAGGGCGATTGCCAGTTCCCGGCCCTGTCATAGCGCCACAGTCGCATGGTGGGCATGGCCAGGGACCCTTCGGTGCCAGCGAACAAATAGCAATCCTGGCCTGTTTGCGGAAAACTGTATGAAGTGCGCTCGCCGGACGTCAGCTCCCAACTCCAGGGTGATACGACCGCATCGGACAGCGTTATGGTGGCAATGGCGCCGGCCCGGAAGCGCAACAGCAGGGCAGCCGTATCTTCGACCTCATGGCCACGGCGCGCATTCGATGTCATGGCCTGCACCGCCGCAACCTCGCCGGCAATAAATCGCAGGCTGTCGATGTCATGGATCAGATTGATTAGCACCGGGCCGCCGCCCTGGCTCCGCCGCCAGGCCACGTCGAAATAATCATCGGGCTTTCGGGCCAGCCAGGTTGCCGAAATGGCGGTCAATTGGCCCAGGGTACCGGAGGCAACAATCTCGCGGGCTTGTTGCACCAGGGGATTGTGGCGGCGGTGGTGGCCGACCAGGACGGGAATGCCCAGGCTTTCTGAGGCATCGGCCAGCTCCAGCGCGTCATCAAGATTGTCGGCAATGGGTTTTTCCACCAATACCGGGACGCCTTGGCGCAGGCATTCCAGGGACAAGGGTACATGAAAGGCATTCGGCGTTGCATTGATCACGCCGTCCGGCGCCACCTTGGCAAGCATACGGTTGAGGTCGTCATAGTGGGGTAGGTTCCATTCAGAAGCCGTTGCCGCACCGTTGGGGGCGGGGTCAACAACCGCTACCGCCTGGCAGGATGGTTCGGCATCGATGGCGTCGAGATGGCGGCGCCCAATGGGTCCCGCGCCGACGACCGCCAAGCCTACCGGGTCTGACATTCTAGTCGCCATCCAGCGCCGGCAGCTGGGCGGCGAGGTCTGCTTTCAAAACTTTTCCCAGGGGTGATTTTGGCAATTCCGTCACTATGAATATCCGCCGTGGGATTTTGTAGGGCACCAATTCGGTTCGGCAAAGGGACCGTTACCCATTCCACTTTATGGGACCACGAAAAGGTCGCATATCCGGATAACCGCTAACTGCCCAAGCACCATCAACTATAAGGCTACTACCATTAATATAACTAGCGTCGTTACTTGCTAAAAATAACGCGGGACCTGCTATTTCAGCAGGTTGAGCCGGTCGGCCTTGTGGAATTCGGGCGATAAAGGTTTCCAGCGCTAACGGATTATCAAAGTGTCGGCGTGTCAACGGTGTTTCAACTAGTCCAGGCAGAACCGCATTAACCCGAATATTGTCATTAGCCAACTCAAGAGCGGCATTTTTAGTCAACATTTCTACGCCCGATTTAGCTACGGCATAAGCTGATCCAGCGTGCATCGGGACCCGTGCGTTAACCGATGCTATATTCACAATTGCACCGCCACATCCAGATAGCATCTGGCGAGACTGATGTTTGATGCATAGGAAAACGGATTTTAAACAAAGATCAACAACAAAGTCCCAATCCTCTATACCTAAATCTGGAATATACCCACTCCGGTTACCTCCAGCGACATTGAAAGCTAAATCAAGGCCACCAAAGCATTCTTGAGTGTGAGAAACTAAATCCTCTACATCACTCTCCTTAGTTACATCACCCACTTGGCTTGAAAATCTGGAGTCC
>JAYGEA010000100.1:0-19553 GCA_046582635.1 Alphaproteobacteria bacterium | reverse complement strand
CGCCGCTTTTGTTTCGTCCATATCCGGCATTGTGGCGCTTCCTCCCGATTTGCACACATCACGTTATCAGTGGATTGGTTGAGCGGCAACGATCAGGTGGGGGGCATGATGGGACCCCGGTGCGGCTGTTTTCTGTTTCGTCGCCGCGCCCAGGCCGGAACTGCCCCCCGTGACGATGGCGAATAAACCTTTGATCTGCATACTATTTACTGGCTCCTATAAACCCATGCGCTTCGATTTCCACGGCCAGGCCGGGGCGGGCCAGGGCGGAGACTTCCACCAGAGTGGAACAGGGGAAATCACCGGTAAAGAATTCGGCCCGCGCCTTCCACACCTCTTCCCGGCGCGTGATGTCGGTGACGAATATGGTGACCTTGATAATATCGTCCATGACGGCGCCCGCTTCCTCCACCAGATGCTTGATCTTGGTGAAGGTTATCCGGGCCTGTTCATAGACGTCGTCGCCGCCCGCGATCACGTCGTTCTCATAGCCCGAGACACAGCCGGCGATCTGGAAGAAATCGCCATGCACCTTGCAGTTGGACCAGGTTTCGGGCTGCGGTTCGCCAACGTGGGGGGAAGTGACCCGGTGCATGATTACAATACCGCCTTGGCCAGGACATTCAGCTCGGCCGAGGAAGTGCACCGCGCCAGCAGGCTGTCCACGTTTCCGGAGGCCTTCCAATCCTGCAGCCGTTCGGTGATCTTGCCCGCCGGGCCGGTCAGGGCGACCTGATCCACCAGCTCATCGGGCACCGCATTCACCGCTTCGGCCCGGCGCCCCGAGAGGAAATGATCCTGGATTTCCACCGCCGCCGCCTCGTGGCCCAAACGTTTGGCATAGTCGTTGTAAAAATTCTTGTCCCGCGCGCCCATACCGCCGATGTAAAGGCCCAGGTTCTCCTTCGCCGGCATGCGGGCCGCGACTTCGTCATCATCCATGTTGATGCCGCAGAACGGCGTGATGGTGAAATTATCCAGGCTTTTGCCGCCGCCCGCCTTGGCGAAGCCAACGTTCAAGGCATCCTCGAAGACATCGAAGCGGTTGGGGTTCATGAACACCGGGATCATGCCGTCGGCAATCTCCGCGCTGACCCGCACGCCGGCGGGCGCAATGGTACCGGTGACGATCTTTATGGGATTTGGGCTATGCAGAATGCCCTTCAGGGGCTTGCCCAGGCCCGTGGTGCCGTCGCCGGTTTTCGGAATTTGATAGTGGAAACCGTCATGGGTCAGGGGGCCTTCCCGGGCCTCGATTTTGCGAATGATCTCGATATATTCCCGGGTCCGCGTCAACGGCCGGCCATAGGCTTCGCCATGCCAGCCCTCGATCACCTGGGGCCCGGAGGGGCCGATACCGAGGATAAAGCGGTCGCCCGAAAGCTGTTGCAGGGTCATCGCCGTCATCGCCGCCATTGCGGGTGTCCGCGCCGACATCTGAATGATGCCCGTGCCCACCTTGATCTTGGCGGTTTGCGCCAGTACCCACGAGGCGGTTGAGATCGCATCGGATCCCCAGGCCTCGGACGTCCAGACGGTGTCAAAGCCCAGATCTTCGGCTTCCCGGATCAGATCCATGTCAATGCGGATGCCGGCACCGGTGCCCGTGCCCATGATCAATCCCAGTTTCATTGCGCGCTCTCCCATAAATAATTCAAATTTAAACCAATTTATCGACACTCTATTGCCGCGCCTAGGGGCAATCGCCTAAATTGCCCGGTAACGGTTTTTTTTATGAGGTTTGTTCCCATGCGTTTCGGATTAATGATCATGGCCCGCGGCCCCGGCGGCACGGGCCCCGGCCTTGCCGCCATGGCCCGTGCGGCGGAGGCCGGCGGCCTGGAGCTGCTGGGCTTCAACGACCACGTGGTGGTGCCGGGCGGCATATCGTCGAAATATCCCTACACCAACGACGGCGCCTGGCCCGGCGCCGCGGTCGGCGAATGTCTGGAAATGGTCACCGCCGCCTCCTTTATCGCGGCGGCGACCGAGACCATTGGTCTGTTGACCTCCGTCATGGTGCTGCCTCACCGCCCCGCCATGCTGGCCGCCAAGATGCTGGCCACGGTGGACGTGTTGTCGGGCGGACGGCTGATCGTGGGGGCCGGCGCGGGCTGGATGCGGGAGGAGTTCGAGGCGCTGGGCTTGCCCTATTTTGACCGACGGGGGGCGGTAACGGACGAGTATATCCAGGCATTCAAAACCTTGTGGACGGAAGATGCGCCGGCCATGTCGGGTAAATATGTCAGCTTCGACAATGTGGTGTTCGAGCCCAAGCCCCTGCAAAAGCCCCACCCCCCCATTTGGATCGGCGGTGAAAGCGGCCCGGCAATCCGCCGCGCCGCCCGTTTGGGAGATGGCTGGTATCCCTCAAACCACAACCCGGCCAATTTATTGGATACCCCGGGCCGGTATGCCCACGGTGCGATCCAATTGGATGTGGCGGCGGACAAGGCGGGCCGTGATCCAAGTGATATTCACCGGGCCTATCTGGCCTTTCGCCCAGTCAATATGAAGGTTCCCGAAGGCGGCCAACGCCATGCCTTGACCGGCTCGCCGGAGGCCATTCGCGACGATATTGGCCAATTCGCCGAACTCGGGGTAGAAACCATGGTCTTTTTCGTCGCCGGGGCGGAATTGAACGAAATTCTCGACGGCATCGCCAGCTTGACGGGCGATATCCTGCCAAAATCTAGTTGAAGGTAAATCCATGTCTGAAGTTAAGTATTCCATTGCCGTGATCGGCGGTACGGGCGCCCTGGGCTTCGGCCTGGCCTTGCGCTGGGCCACGGCGGGCCATGATATCATCATCGGCTCCCGCGCCCAGGACAGTGCTGATAGGGGCGCCGCCCGTTTGGCGGAGATGGCCCCCGATGCCGCGGTCAGTGGCCTGGTCAATGACGCGGCGGCGGCGGCGGCGGAGATTATCGTCCTCACCGTGCCGTTCTCTAACCAGGCACCCATGCTGGAAGCCATCAAGCCAGGCTGTCAGGGCAAAATCATGGTTGATGTTACCGTGCCCCTGATGCCTCCAAAGGTCCGTACCGTGCATCTGCCCGAACATGGCTCCGCCGGCAAGGGCGCGCAGGTATTCCTGGGCGACAGAGTGCGCGTGGTTTCCGCCTTTCAAAACGTCGCAGCCGACCATTTGACCGATCTGTCCCATGATATCGATTGCGATATTCTGGTCTGCGGCAACGATCCCGAGGCCCGCGAAGTTGTGGTGGGCCTGGCGGAGGATGCCGCCATGCGGGCCTGGCATGCCGGCCGGATCGACAATTCGGTTGTCGCCGAGGCCCTGACCTCGACCCTGATCTTCATGAACAACCGCTACAAGATCACCGGCGCCGGTATCCGCATCACCGGTGCGTCGGGTTCGGCCGAACCGTCGGGAGATCATTAGCCGGTCATGAAAACCTCCCGCATGCAGATGACCGCCCTGCCGGACATGCCCATGGTACAGCCCGGCGACGACCTTGCCGCACAGATCGCCGATGGCCTGGCGCGGGCCGGGGAAGTTTTGCAAAGGGGCGATGTGCTGGTGCTGGCGCAAAAGATCGTCTCCAAGGCCAACAACCGCATTTTCGATTTGCGCGATGTCACTCCCTCGGCGGAGGCGGAGGCATTGGCGGCGGAGGTGGACAAGGATCCGCGCCAGGTACAATTGGTGCTTGATGAATCGGTTGAGGTTGTGGGCAAGGTTCCCGGCGTCCTGATCGTCGCTCATCGTCTTGGCATCGTCATGGCCAACGCCGGCATTGATGCCTCCAACGTGGAGCAGGCCGACGGCTCGGAGAACGTGCTGTTGCTGCCCGAGGACCCGGACGAGGATTGCCGCAAGCTGCGCCAGGCCCTGGGTGATCGATTTGGGGTCGAGGTGGCGGTGATCATTAATGATTCCGTGGGCCGGGCCTGGCGTCAGGGCACCATGGGGCTGGCGATCGGTTCCGCCGGGTTGCCGGCGCTGTGGGATCTTCGCGGGGAGCCGGATCTCTTTGGCCGGGAATTACTGGTCAGCGAGGTCGGCCTGGCGGATGAGTTATCCTCCGCCGCCTCGATCCTGCAGGGTCAGGGTAACCAGGGCCAGCCGGTGGTGTTGATCCGGGGCGTGCAGTTCCCGGATTCAGACCCGGATTCAGAACTGGGCGCCAGTGCGCTGCCCCGCCCGCCCGAACAGGATATGTTCCGCTAATGAGTGAGGGGACCGTCATTGCCCTATCAGGGGGCGTTGGCGGCGCCAAGTTGGCTTTGGGGCTGTCGCGGCTGGGACTGGGTGAAAATCTTTTGGTGGTCGCCAATGTGGGCGATGATTTCGAGCATCTGGGTCTGAGCATTTGTCCCGATCTGGATACCTTGACCTACACATTGTCCGGTCTGAGTGACCAGGAAAAAGGCTGGGGCCGGGCCGATGAAGGCTGGCGCTTCATGCATGCTCTCGGTCAGTTGGGCGGCGCGGATTGGTTCAATCTGGGCGACCGTGATCTGGCGTTGCATGTTCTGCGTACGGAGGCCCTGCGCACCGGCGATAATCTGAGCAGTGTAACCCGAACCATTACCCAACGTTTGGGTATTGAAGCCCGCGTGGTGCCCATGACCGATGATCGCGTGCGCACCATGGTCCAGACCGCCAATGGAGAATTGGCCTTTCAACATTATTTCGTGCGCGACCGCTGCGAACCGGTGGTCACCGGGTTTGATTTCAGGGGCATGGACACGGCCCGCCCGCAGCCTGATTTCAAGGCTGCCCTGGGTGAACCGGATTTGCGCGCCATCATCATCACGCCGTCCAATCCCTTTGTCAGTGTTGATCCAATCCTCAATCTCGCTGGCGTCCGCGACGCCATGCGCGCGGCACAGGCGCCGGTTGTGGCGGTCTCTCCCATCGTGGCCGGCCTGGCCATCAAGGGGCCGGCAGCGAAGATGATGGCGGAACTGGGCATGCCCAGCACGGCCCTGGCCGTGGCCGAACATTACGGCGATCTGCTGGACGGCTTTGTGCTTGATCATAGTGACCAGGATCAGGGCGGCGGGGTCGCCGCGTTGGGCCTGAAACCCCTGGTCACCAAGACCGTCATGGAAAGCCTGGAAGACCGGAAAAACCTGGCCCGCGAGGTGCTGGCCTTTGCCGGCGATCTGCGCGGCTGATGTGGGCGGTGGTGCCCATCAAGGGCTTCGATGCCCCGAAACAGCGCCTGGCCAGCGTGTTGAGCCCGGATGAACGCAGCGCCCTCGCCGAACATATGCTGCGCGATGTTTTCGCGGCCCTGGTCGATCTGGCTGGGGTCATGGTCATCAGCGCTGACGAGGCGGCCCTGAATGCCGCCCGCTGGTCCGGGGTCCGCGTCCTGCGGGAGCGGGAGCCGGGCGGCTACAGCGCCGCCGTGGCCCAGGCGGGCGCGGCGCTGGCCGGCGAGGGGGTGGACGCCATGATGCATGTGCCGGGTGATATCCCCGTAGTAAGCCGTGAAGATGTGGGCCGTATCGCGAATTTGGCCATCACATCGCCAGGCGCCTGCGTCGTGCCCTCCCGCGATCACGACGGCACCAATTGCCTGGCGATGTGGCCGCCGGACCTGATGCGGCCGGCCTTTGGGCCCGACAGCTACAACCGTCATTGCCAATTATTGCGCGATCTGGGCGTGGAACCAGTGGTGCTGGAAATGGACGGGTTCGCTTTGGATATTGACACGCCGGACGATCTGCGGCTGTTTTGTGCGGGGCAAGGAGATTGTGGCAGTTTACAGTACTTGCGGGCATCGGGAATTGCCGCTCGTATTTTGCAGGACTAGGGGAAGATTTTTTATGACGTCCATGACGGATATTGATGTTTGGCTGGACCGCCGGCCTAACAGGGCCGAGGCCCTGGCCCTGGTGGATGTGTCCGATCTGGACGCTTTGCAAACTGCCGCCGCCACGTTGCGGGATCAGGGCCATGACCGCCTGATCAGTTATTCCCGCAAGGTTTTTATTCCGCTGACCCAGCTATGCCGGGATGTCTGCCACTATTGCACCTTTGCCCATCCGCCGCGCAAGGGCCAGCGGGCCTATATGACGCCGGATGAAGTCCTGGCGATCGCCCGCGCCGGGGCCGAGGCCGGGTGCAAGGAAGCGCTGTTCACCTTGGGTGATAAGCCGGAATTGCGCTACCGCGTGGCCCGCGAAGAGCTGGCGGAACTGGGCCATGAGACGACCCTGTCATACCTGCGCGCCATGGCCCTCCTGGTGTTCGAGGAAACGGGCCTGCTGCCGCACCTGAACCCCGGTGTCATGGACGAGGGTGAGTTGGCGTCCCTGCGCGAGGTTTCTGTTTCCCAAGGCATCATGCTGGAAAGCATTTCGCCCCGGCTGATGGAAAAGGGCGCTTGCCATCACGGCTCTCCGGACAAGTATCCCGGCCTTCGCCTGGCGACCATCGAGGCGGCCGGGAAGTTGGCCATTCCCTTCACCACCGGCATCCTGATCGGTATCGGCGAGACGCGGGTGGAACGGATCGAGGCCTTGCTGGCGTTGCGTGATCTGCATGATCAATACGATCATATCCAGGAAATCATCGTGCAGAATTTCCGCGCCAAGGATGACACCCGCATGGCCAATTGGCCCGATGCGCCCATAGACGAGCTGCGCTGGAGCATCGCCGCCGCCCGGCTGATTTTTGGGCCCCATATGCACATCCAGGCGCCGCCGAACCTTAGTCCCGGAGACTCACCCAGTCTGATCCATGCGGGTATCAATGATTGGGGTGGCGTCTCCCCGGTTACGCCCGACCACGTGAACCCGGAAGCGCCCTGGCCCCATTTGCGCCAGCTCGCCGATGACACGGCGGCGGGGGGCAAGCATCTGGTGGAGCGTCTGGCGATCTATCCCAATTATGCCCAAGAGCCCCAGCGCTGGCTGGACCCGGTCTTTGCCCAGGCGGTTTTGAACCGGGTCGATGCCTCCGGTCTGGCCCGCACCGATACCTGGTCGCCGGGCATCGATATGGCCCCGCCCGTGGCGATCACCGTCGCCTCGCCCCCTGTGCCGGAGCTGGATAAATTGCTGGCCCGCGCCTCGGACGGCGAAGATTTGGCCGAGGGCGAGGTTGAACGTCTGTTCGCGGCCCGCGGCGGCGAGGTTGATGCGGTCTGCCAGGCCGCCGACGAATTGCGGCGCAAGGTCAATGGGGACAAGGTGTCCTACGTCGTCGTGCGCAATATCAATTACACCAATATTTGTTATTTCAAATGCCAGTTCTGTGCCTTTTCCAAGGGCAAGCTGAGCGAGAACCTGCGCGGCCGCCCGTATGATCTGTCCTTGGAGGAAATCAGCCGCCGGGTGGCCGAGGCCTGGGAGCGGGGTGCGACGGAAGTTTGCATGCAGGGCGGCATCCATCCCGAATACACGGGGCAAACGTATCTGGATATTCTGGCGGCGGTGAAGGCGGCGGCGCCCGACATGCACGTGCATGCCTTTTCGCCGCTAGAGGTCTATCAGGGCGCCCAGACCCTGGGCGTTCCCCTGGCCGAATTTCTTGGCCGACTGAAAGATGCCGGGCTGAATTCCCTGCCTGGCACGGCGGCGGAAATCCTGGACGAAGAGGTCCGCCGCATCCTCTGCCCAGACAAGCTGACCGTGGATCAATGGCTCGAGGTCATGGAAACAGCCCACGGCCTGGGCTACCGCACCACGGCGACGATCATGTTCGGCCATGTGGACCGGCCCATCCATTGGGCCCGGCACCTGTTGCGTCTACGCACGTTGCAGATGAAGACCGGCGGCTTCACGGAGCTGGTGCCGCTGCCGTTTGTCCATATGGAGGCGCCGATCTATCTCAAGGGCCAGGCCCGCATGGGGCCGACCTATCGCGAGGCCTTGTTGATGCATGCGGTGGCGCGTTTGGTGCTGCACCCGCACATTACGAATATTCAGACCAGCTGGGTCAAAATGGGCCGGGACGGCATTCAGGCGGCCTTGAACGCCGGGGTCAACGACATGGGCGGCACCTTGATGAATGAATCCATCACCCGGGCGGCGGGTTCTGAACACGGCCAGGAATTACCGCCCCATGCCATGGAGGCCTTGATCCGCGACATGCACCGCACGCCCCTCCAGCGCACCACGCTTTACGGCACCCCGCCCGCGCGTCAGGTGCAAGCCTCGTTTCAGGCCGCACCGTTGGCGGAAATCATCAACAACCCGGCCCGCAAATATGAACGCGACAGCGACCGCCAGCCGCTCATTCGGCCTGGATTGGAGGCCGCGGGCGCTGATTAGCGTCGGCTCAAAGTCGGCTCAATGTCGGCGCGCCGCCACGATCAGAACGTCGATGGTGGTCTCGCCCAGGGCTTTCATGGCCTCCAGTCGATGCAGCCCCTCGATCAGGACATAGCGATTGTTGCCGCGCCGGACCTGGATCGGCAGTTTCATGCCATTTTCCAAAATGTCTTCCGCCAGGCTATCGACGCGGCCCGTATCAAGCGTGGTCCGTCTTTTGGCGGGGACATAGATCTCGATTAATTTGATCGCAGTGGCTTCCATGGTGCTCCATTTTGCACAGACTGGTTGTTGGATCAGTTAAGCACATTGTCTAGGCGCCGAACATGGGCGGCCGTTGATGGAAGCCTATCTGCCCGGCTGAACCGGCTAAAGGAGCGCGTATATGACCCTGCCCAATCCATCGAACATGTCCCGGCCCTACCGGTCATATGGCCATACTCTGTCCTAATTCACCCGGAAAATGACCGGCTATTTGACCTACAAGGGCCTGCCCTGGCTGCAGCGGGTGAAGACCTGGCCGGATCATATCCTCACGACCGATTGGCCCGGCGGAATGCCGGTGGTGGAAACACCCGATGGCGGCATCATGTGGGACACCACGGCGATGATCCTGCATCTGGAGCATCTCTACCCGGAACACGCCGTGCTGCCCGATGACGACATCGTGCGCTTTCTCTGTTTCGCCATCGAAGATTTTTCCGACGAATGGCTTTACCGCTGCGGCCCGCCGACCCGTTGGTACTACGCGGAATATCGCCGGCAATCGGGCTGGAACATCGGCCGCGAGCTGTCCGTCCATGGGGCCCTTGGCTGTGACGAGGCAGCGGCGGCGGCCCAGGCCCGGTTGGCGGCCTCCACCGCGCCCTTTGGCGCCACGGCGGAGAATGCGGGTGCGTGGGTCGATGATGTGCTGCGCCCCTGGCAGCGGGCCGTTGGCGCCTTGTTGGAGGACCGGCCCTATCTTTTTGGCGGCCGCCCTTCATTAGCGGATTTCGCCATCTATGGCGGCAACGAGGCGCACTTTAATCGGGAACCGGTCTGCCGCCGCTGGCTGGAAGAAGATGCGCCTCTGCTGGTGGACCATACCCATCGGCTGTTCGAGCCCGAGGATTTGGATTTTGGCGATTGGTGCGGGGCAGAGGGCATCCCCGATGCGCTGGTCGAATTGCTCGGGCTGCTGGGCCGGCATTACCTGCCTTGGGTGGCGCGGGCCACGGTTGACGGCCGGGCGGCCATAGATTTTGCCAATGGAGAGGCGGTGGAGATTGCCGCGACGGACTTTTTGAAAGATGCCCGCGCCACCCTGTTGGCCCGTTACGCCCAACTGCGCAACGATCATCTGGACGCCATATTGGAGAGGGCGGGAATTCTCGGCTTTTACCGGGACCATCTGGACCAGGCCGGCCCTTTGCCCGATCCTTCGGTCCCCCCGCAACCCCGGCAGAACCGGCCCTATCCCACCAATCTGCCCCGCCCTGCGGCAAGGCGGCCCGGCGCGCGTTGATCGGGGTGCGTGCTGCGGGTATCGTTCGCGCATGCGTCTTTCGATTCTGCAAGCGATCAGTTTTATCATGGCCGTGGGCCTGTTGACGGCTTGCGGCCGCTCCACGCCGGCACCGCTGGTCTATGGCACGGAGAGCGCCCGATCAGCGACCGCCGCGCCCGAGACGAAGGCGCCGGCCGCCGCGATTGACGCCGGTGTCCATGTGGTGGCGGCGGATGAAACCCTGTATGCGGTGGCCCGGCGCTCCGGCGTAGCCTTGCGTGACTTGATCCAGGCCAATAAATTGCGCCCGCCCTATCGCCTGGACAAGGGACAACGCCTGACCATACCCGGCGTGCGCTATCACCGCGTGGCGGCGGGAGAGACTCTGTATGGTATTTCCAGGCGCTATTCCGTATCGCCGTACGCCCTGGCCCGAACCAATCGGGTGGCGGCCCCCTACAAAATCCGGCCAGGGCAAAAGCTGCGTCTGCCGGCCAGCGAGGCGAAGCTTGCCGTAAGACGCCCCGCCAATACGGCGCCGCAACCACGCCGCGGCGAGGCCCTGAAACCGGTTATCAAGCCGCCCCCGAAACGCGCCGGGGGGCGTTTCGCCTGGCCGGTTGAAGGGCGGGTGATCTCCCGCTTCGGGGCCAAGGCCAATGGCCTGCACAACGACGGCATCAATATCGCGGTCAGGGAAGGTACGGTGGTGCGGGCGGCGGACAACGGCGTGGTGGTCTATGCGGGCAACGAGTTGCGCGGTTTCGGCAATTTGCTGCTGCTGCGCCACCGGGGCGGCTGGGTCACGGCCTATGGCCATAATCAGAGCCTGGACGTGCGGGTCGGCGATGTGGTGCGGCGCGGCCAGCGCATCGCACGGGCGGGCAGCACCGGTAATATTACCCGCGCCCAGTTGCATTTCGAAATTCGAAAGGGCCGCCGCGCTGTCAACCCAGCTCGATATTTGGCCGTCAAACAGGTGTTAGTCGATCCGCACACCCATGCGGCCGGCCAGGTCTTGGATGAACTGCCAGGCGACCCGGCCGTTGCGGGCGCCCCGGGTCATGGACCATTCGAGGGCCTGGGCGCGCAGGTCATTTTCGCTGATGTCGAGGGCATAATGTTTGCAATAGCCCGACAGCATGGCGAAAAATTCATCCTGGCTGCAATTGTGGAAGCCCAGCCACAGACCGAAGCGGTCGGAAAGGGAGACCTTCTCCTCCACCGCCTCGGACGGATTGATCGCGGTGGAGCGTTCATTCTCCATCATGTCGCGGGGCATCAAATGGCGGCGGTTCGAGGTGGCGTAGAAAATGACGTTGCTGGGCCGCCCCTCGATACCTCCCTCCAGCACGGCCTTGAGTGATTTGTAGGAGGCATCGTCGTTATCGAAGGATAGATCATCGCAAAACAGCACAAAGCGGTGATCGCCATGGCGCAGCAGCTTCAACAAACGGGGCAGGGAGGGGATGTCCTCGCGATGAATTTCCACCAGTTTCAGTTTGCCCGGTTCCGCCTCGACAATGCTGCCGTGGATGGCTTTGACCAGACTGCTCTTGCCCATGCCGCGGGCCCCCCACAGCAGGGCGTTGTTGGCGGGCAGGTGGTTGGCGAAACGGCGGCTGTTCTCGAACAGGGTATCGCATTGGGACTGGATGCCCTGCAAAAGGTGCAGGTCGATCCGGCTGACCGCCAGGATCGGCTCCAGATGTCCGTCATCGGCGTGCCAGACGAAGGCATCGGCGCCGTCCAGATCAACAGCATCGGCGCGGGGCGGCGACAGACGGTCCAGGGCATCGGCGATGCGGCCCAGAAAAAGGGCTAATTCAGTGGCATTTTCGATCTTGGAAGCGGACATTTTGAAGACAAGCCTTGTGCTGCGATGAAGGCGGGAACCTAGTCGTCACCGGGCGGTGGGTCAACTGAGCGGCCAAGCTTGGCGTAGGGCCTTGAAAAATGCTGATACAATACCACATTGCGCGGATAGATACCCCTAGAGACACCTTTCGGGCGTTTTCGGGTAGTAGCGTGGGCCGAAGCGATGCGGGGCATCGTTAGGCGTGCGCGACGCCATCCGAAAGCGCCCGAAAGGCGCCCAGATGAGATGGATGGCGGGTCGCTTCCGCGCTCCCTCGGATGGCGTCGAGAGGGCTTGACGATATCCCACATCGCCTGCGCCCTCTCTCCTACCCGAGGGAGCGCGGAGGCGATCTCTAAGGGTATCTATCCGCGCAATGTGGTATTAAGGGTACTTGCAAGAGACCTTTAGCGTTTGCAATCCGAGGCGGCGGGGCTATAGTCCGCCCGCCTCAAGCTATATACTGGAGAATTCCATATGCTTATTTCGCCCGCTTATGCGCAGGCCGGCGGTGCGCCCGGCGGTGATATGTTCCTGCAACTGATGCCGTTGCTACTGATTTTTGTGGTTTTTTGGTTCTTCCTGATCCGACCGCAGCAAAAAAAGGCCAAGGCCCATCGGGAAATGGTCTCCAGCGTCCGCCGCGGCGACCAGGTGGTCACGGGCGGCGGTCTGATGGGCAAAGTCACTAAGGTAATCGACGAGAATACGGTACAAGTTGAATTGGCCGAAAATGTCCGGGTCAAGGTCATCTCGTCCACCCTGCAGGATGTCCTGAGCAAGGGTGCGCCAGTGGCGGGCGGCAAGGACAGGGATGACGCCAAGTCGGACAGCAAGTCAGATAACGACAACAAGGACAGCGGTAACAACAACGCCGAGGCCCCGGCCGAGAAGAAGTCGCTGTTCGGCTTCGGCGGCAAGAAATAGCCGGACCCGTCATTCGCGATGCTGTATTTTGCTCCCTGGAAGGTCACCATGGTCGCCGTTCTGTGTCTGGCCGGCGTTGTCTTCACCATTCCGAATTTCCTCTCCGAGCGGACCGCCGAAAGTCTGCCCGATTGGCTGCCCCATAAGCAGGTCAATCTAGGCCTCGACCTCCAAGGTGGCTCGCATCTGTTGCTGGAGGTTGAGGCCGACGTGGTGGTGCAGGAACGTCTGGTGGCCCTGGAACAGTCGATCCGGCAATCCCTGCGCCCGACCAAGAGCCGAAAGCGCATCGGTTACCGCGAGTTGGGTGTGCGCGGCGACGCGGTGATGCTGACGATCCGCAATCCTGACCAGATCGACCTGGCGGTGGATGAGATCAAGAAATTGGCCGTGCCGGTGCAGGGCAATGCGGTCTCCGGCCTGCCGGGCGGGCGGGATATCACGGTCGACGTGGTGAACGGCAACCAGATCCGTGTCGCCCTGACGGAAGAGGCGATCCGGGAGCGACGGCGCAACGCCATCGAACAATCGATCGAGATCGTGCGCCGCCGGATCGACGAATTGGGCACGCGGGAGCCGACCATCCAGCGCCAGGGCGACGACCGTATTCTGGTCCAGGTCCCCGGCCTGCAGGATCCCGAGCGTTTGAAGGCTATATTGGGCAAGACCGCCAAGATGGTCTTCCGCCTGGTTGATTTGACAACCTCGCCAGCGGAAATCATGGCCGGCGCGCGCACGCCGCCCGGTTCGGAACTGTTGGAGTCGGATGAACGCAACGCCGACGGCAGCCCGGTGGATATGTATGTGGTGCGCAAGCGGGTCATGGTCAGCGGCGATACCCTGGTGGATTCCTCCGCCACCTTTCAAGACAACATGCCCGTGGTCTCCTTCCGCTTTGACAGCGTGGGCGCCAAGAAGTTCGGCGAAGCCACCAAAAAGAACGTGCGCAAACCGTTTGCCATCGTGCTGGACAAACGGGTGATCAGCGCCCCGGTGATCCGCGAGCCGATTTTGGGCGGCACCGGTATCATCAGCGGCGATTTCACGGTGCAGGAGGTTCAGGACCTCTCGCTGCTGCTGCGCGCCGGCGCTTTGCCCGCGCCCTTGAAAATATTAGAGGAGCGCACCGTGGGCCCGGCATTGGGCGCCGATAGCGTGGCGGCGGGCAAGATCGCCTGCGTCATCGCCTTTATCGCGGTCATGGTCTTCATGGTGCTGTCCTACGGCCTGTTCGGCCTGGCCGCCGACATCGCCTTGATTTTCAATCTGTTTATAATCATGGGCGCATTGTCCATATTGCAGGCCACCCTGACCCTGCCGGGTATCGCCGGCATCGTCCTGACCATTGGCATGGCGGTCGACGCCAATGTGCTGGTGTTCGAGCGGATCAGGGAAGAGATACGCACCGGCAAGACGCCGTTCGCCGCCATGGAGGCGGGTTATCAACGGGCCATCGGCACCATTTTGGATGCCAACATCACCACCCTGATCGCCGCCGTCATTTTGTTCGCCATGGGCTCCGGCCCGATCAAGGGCTTCGCGGTGACCTTGGGCATTGGCATCATCACCTCGGTCTTCACGGCGGTGGTGGTGACGCGGTTGATGCTGGTTATCTGGCTGCGGCGGACCCGTCCCGCCGCCTTGCCCATATAGGTCCGGGGAAAAGCAGATGTTTCAGATTAAATTGGTCCCCGAGAAAACCTCTATTCCCTTTGTTAACTGGCGCCGGCCGGCCATGGCCTGTTCCGCCGTCTTGGTGGTGCTGTCCATGATCATGATCTTCGCGCCTGGTCTAAACTTCGGCATCGATTTTCGCGGCGGCATCCTGATCGAGGTGCAAACCGAGGGACCCGCGAATTTGAGCGATATGCGCGGTAAAATGGGCAACCTGGGCCTGGGCGAAGTTTCGCTGCAGGAATTCGGCGCCCCCGACACGATACTGATCCGGATTGAGAAACAACCCGGCGACGCCGCGGCCCAACAGGTGGCGGTTTCGAAAGTGCGCGCCGCCCTGGGCGAGAGCGTTGATTACCGGCGCACGGAATTCGTCGGCCCCAAGGTTAGCGGCGAATTGATCGAGGCGGGCGCCATCGCCATTCTCCTCGCCGTCGTATTGATGCTGATCTACATCTGGTTCCGATTTGAATGGCATTTCGGCGTTGGCGCCGTGGTCGCCCTGGTGCATGATGTTGCCCTGTCGGTGGGCATGTTCGCCGTGACCCAGATGGAATTTAATCTTTCAACCATCGCCGCCCTGTTGACCATCGTCGGATATTCCATCAACGACACCGTGGTGGTCTATGACCGGGTGCGCGAGAACCTGCGCAAGTACAAGTCCAAAAGCTTGCCGGACGTTTTAAATCTGGCCATCAACGACACTTTGTCGCGTACCACCATGACCTCCGTCACCACCCTGCTGGCCCTGGTGGTGCTGTTCGCATTCGGCGGCGCGGTGATCCAGGGCTTTGTCTTCGCCATGATCTGGGGCGTCATCGTGGGGACCTATTCCTCCATCTTCATCGCCGCGCCGTTGCTGATCGTCCTCGGCCTGGGCGACCGGCACAGAAGCGGTGCGGGCGGGGGCACGGACGCGGCCAAGTCGTCACCCTAAACAATGGATATCACGCCCCCCGTCGCCGCCAACCGGCAACTGATCCAGGGCTATGGTGACGGCGGTTTCCGGATTTCGGGCCAGCGCCATATGGGTTCAATCCTGGTCTTGCCCCATCTGACCATGCCCTGGCCCCTGGATGAAATTACCAACCTTAGCCTTGAAGACCTGGCGCCGATACGCGATGCATCGGAACCGGTGGACGTGCTGTTGCTGGGATGCGGGCGTACCGGTGCCCTGATTGCACCGAAACTTCGCGCCGCTGTTCGCGAATGGGGCGTGGTGATCGAGGCCATGGATACGGGCGCCGCCTGCCGCACCTATAATGTTCTGTTGAGCGAGGACCGGGACGTCGCCGCCGCCCTGATCGCCATTTCCTAGACCGGCCATATGTTCAGCTACTGGATTCCCATCACCATTTTCGCCGCCTTCATGCAGAACCTGCGTTCGGCGTTGCAGAAGTATATCAAGGGCCGCCTATCCACGGGCGGGGCGGCTTATGTGCGGTTTATCTACGCGCTGCCCTTGGCCTTGATCCTGCTTTGGACCCTGGTCAGCCAGTTTGGCTACGCCCTGCCGGGCATCAACCCGACCTTCCTGATCTATTGCCTGTTGGGCAGTCTCGGCCAAATTCTGTTCACCTTTATCCTTTTGTATCTGTTTTCCCTGCGTAATTTCGCCGTGGGCACGACCTTTTCGAAGACCGAAATTGTACAGATCGCCATATTGGGCCTGATCCTGCTGGGGGATGAAGTCAGCCTCATGGGGGTCGGGGCCATTACTGTTGGCATGACCGGCGTGATCATCCTGTCCATGGCACAGACCTCCGTCACCTGGGCCAATCTGGCAAGGTCGCTGTTCGAGAAATCCACCCTGGTCGGCCTCTTATGCGGCGCCTTTTTGGGGGCTTCCGTGGTTTTCTTTCGGGGCGCCACCCTGGCGCTGGAAGACGGCGACGTGTTGATCCGCGCCTCGTTCAGCCTGGCCGTGGCCTTGGTCATGCAGACGGTGATGATGGGGGGCTACCTGCTGCTGCGGGAGCCGGGCCAGATGCAGTTGGTATTCCGCCATTGGAAGCCGGCGGGCGCGGTGGGCATCGCGGGCTTTCTGGGCTCCATGGGATGGTTTACCGCCTTTACCCTGCAAAACGCGGCCTATGTGCGCGCGGTGGGGCAGATTGAGCTGATTTTTACCTTCATCGCCTCGATCGTTTTCTTCAAGGAGAAAACCTCGCCGACGGAACTGGCTGGTATTGCTCTGATCATGGTGGCGATTGTCGCGATTATGTTGACGGGTTAGAATTGTCAGATGAAAAATGTTGAAATCAAAAAGTCGAATGGTGAACTTGGGGCCGACGTTTACGGCGTTGATTTATCCAAACCCCTGGAAGCCCATATGTTGGCCGCGATCAAGGCGGCCTGGGCCGAACACCTGGTGCTGCGGTTTCGCGGCGCCCGGTTGAGCGATGATCAGCTGATGGCTTTTTCCCAGAATTTCGGCCCCCTGGACATGCGCCCGGTGGGCAAGGCGGAGCAGAATTCCGTGCCCGGCAATCATTACGTCACGATCATTTCCAACGTGGTCGAGAACGGCCGTCCCATCGGGGGTCTGGGCAATCTGGACGCCCAATGGCACACGGATATGTCCTACAAGCCATCGCCCGCCGTTGCCTCCATCCTGCATGCCTGGGAATTACCGGATCAGGGCGGCAACACCTATTTTTGCAATATGTATGCCGCCCTTGACGGATTGCCGGCGGCCTTGCGCGCCCGCGTCGAAGGTTTGCAATTGAAACACGATGCCGGCCATACCTCCGTCGGCGGTCTGCGCCGTGGCTTCGAAGAAGCGGTCAATGCCAGGGAAGCCCAGGGCGCGGTTCATCCCTTGATCCGCACCCACCCGGTAACGCAACGTCAGTGCCTGTATCTGGGCCGCCGTCAAGACGCCTATGTGGTTGGCCTGGAATTGGCGGAAAGTGAAGCGTTGCTTGATGAAATCTGGGCCGCCGCCACGCGGCCGGAATATTGCTGGCAGCAGACCTGGCAGCCCCACGATACGGTGATGTGGGACAACCGTTGTACTTTGCATCGCCGCGACGGCTTCGCCAATGATCAGTGGCGGGTCATGCGCCGCACCCAGATCGGCGGGGATAGGGTGAACTAATCCGCCTCTTGGACATAAGCGGCCGACGTCTTCACCAGTTCCCTAAGGCGTGCGGGGTTATTCAAAACGGTGTCGGACAAGACCACATAGCCTTTCTTGACGTGCCCTTTGGCGAAATACTTCAGCGGCTTTTCGTCGCCGTCATCCATGAGGGATTTACAGGCTGCGGCATCAAGTTTCACGGCCGTATCGAAGGTGCCGCACGTTAAGAATATCCGGTCATTGGCATAGGCGGCGACGGCTCCAAAGACGGATTTATAAGTAATTTGGTAGTGGCCCGAATTTCCTACCGCTGCCATCAACTGGTCAAGTTGCTCCTGAAAACGGCTCACATTAGACATCGGTTTGCTTGCCGCCGTCATTCTTCGGGCAGTCCTGCTTTGCGCAGCGCGTCCAGGAAGTGCGCCATGTCGGTTTCCTTCCGGAACGGCAATTGCCGTCTCGTGGCTTCGATGGAGACGTTCGGGATCTTGGTCTTCAAGATTTCGATGGCGCCCCGTGCCTCGTCCATCCGGTCCAGCATGGCATACGCCGCCGCCATGGGACGATGCATGCCCGGTAAAGTATTGGGTAGATCCTGGAACGACTTATTGCACCACCGAATGCACTCTTCATAACGGCCCGCTAAAAAATGCGCCACCGACATTGGCGCATACCACATCGCATTAAATGGATCGCGGGGACTTAGCCGTATGCCTGTTTCAAGCTCGGATACAGCCTCTTCCAATTCACCGTTGAACATGAGCATGCCGCCCAGCCAACAGTGGCTATCGGCGGTGTTCGGGGACAGCTCCAACGCCCTCCTGGCCTTGCTGACAGCATCGACATAATAGCCAATGCTCCTATCCACTCTGCCCAGCGCGGACCAGGCAGCGGCGTTGCGTTCGTTGAGCGTGATGGCCGTCTTCGCAGCCTCTGACGCAATTTTTAGGGCTTCATCGTGAGCTTCAAACCAACCCCACATCAGCCCGATGATATAGCTGATGGCCAGATCGCTAAAGGCCAGGTCATTTTTTGGATCAAGCGCTATGGTCTGTCGCAACAGCTTTTGCGCTTGCAAGCTGCTTTCGCGATCAAATCGATTGAGGTACCAATGCGCCTGCATGAGCAGGTCCCAGGCATCAAGGCTTTGCGCCGTCTTGTGCCGTGCCCGCTGCATTTCCGCCGCCATGAATTCAGGTGCAACGGCGCCGACGATCTTCTCGGTGATCACGTCCTAAACGGCGAAAATATCGTCCAGCTCACGATCAAACCGGTCGGCCCACAGATGACGGTCGTTACGCGCATCGATCAACTGCGCGGTGATGCGGACCCTGTTGCCGGCCTTGCGCACGCTGCCTTCCAGGACATATTGCACGCCCAGCTCTTCCGCCATTTGCGTGACGTCCCTGGACTGACCCTTGAAGGAAAGGGATGAATTGCGCGAGATCAAGAAGAACCACGGCATATGGGACAATGCCGAAATAATATCCTCGGCGATGCCATCGGCGAAATATTCCTGCTCCACAACGCCCGACATGTTGTCGAACGGCAGCACGGCGATGGACGGCTTGTCGGGTAAATGCAAAGGCGTGTCCGCCGAAGTTCGCGCGGTTGGCGTTTGCGCCATCCAGGGCCAAACCCGCACCGGGCGGGCAATATTTTTCAGGGTCTGCTCACCACTATCCGTGAACATCTCGTCCAGGCGATCCCGGACATCCTCATGTACCCTTGCCGAAATGGCGATGCCGCCCGGTTCCGCGATCTCCTGCAAACGGGCGGCAATATTGACGCCGTCGCCCAGAATATCATCGCCCTCGATGATGATATCGCCGAGGTTAATACCAATGCGGAACACGATCCGGCGATTGTCTTCAACCTCCCTGTTACGCTCCGCCATGGCTTTTTGGGTTTTAATAACGCATTGGGTTGCGCTGACGACAGAAGGTAATTCCAACAACAGGCCATCGCCCATCACCTTGACGATGCGGCCGCCGTGTTCCGCGATCAATGGGTCGATCAACTCCTCCGGGTGGGCCCGCAGGGCGGCAAGCGTACCGGTCTCGTCCACGCCCATGAGCCAGGAATAGCCGACCACGTCGGCGGAAACGATTGCCGCCAGTTTTCGTTGCGTGCTGATTTTGTTGAAGAAGTCGCTGGATCGGATTGGTTGGTTGTGATTCCATCTTCTTGAGTGATTTGCTTTGGAGGACGGCTCGATGATGGGAACACAGGCAGCTCCGGAGCAGTTTTTTTACGATTTTTGTTTGGAA
>JAYGEA010000135.1:0-26082 GCA_046582635.1 Alphaproteobacteria bacterium | reverse complement strand
TTCGCATCATGCCCATCAAGCAAAAAAGACGGAAGAAAATGACGCCTAAGCCGGATAAACTGTAACCTATGTCATGACCAAAAACTGTTACCCATGTCGAGACGCGGTCAGCGCGGTGTTGCAACGAAAGTTGAAAACGCTTTAATAACCGCCGCGACCGGGAATCCAGTCGGTTCCCGAAAGCGGCACCCGCGCCATCGCTGCCGCCTCCACGGTCAGCGCAACCAGGTCTTCGGGTTCCAGATTGTTCACATGGCTCTTGCCGCAGGCCCGGGCG
Organism: Alphaproteobacteria bacterium; assembly: GCA_046582635.1. Taxonomy (GTDB): domain Bacteria; phylum Pseudomonadota; class Alphaproteobacteria. The sequence goes on along the minus strand of JAYGEA010000135.1, from coordinate 25,805 downwards.
ATGGTCTGGGCTTCCAGGGTCATGACTTTGAGATAGTTAGCCAGCCGGTTGCCGGCGGCGATGGGATCCAGGCGTTTCGCAAGTTCCGCGTCCTGGGTCGAAATACCGGCCGGGTCACGGCCCTCGTGCCAATCGTCATAGGCGCCGGCGGTCGTACCCAGCTGCTTGAACTCTTCTTCAAAAACCGGATCATTATCGCCCAGGGCGACCAGGGCCGCCGTGCCGATGGACACCGCATCGGCGCCAAGTGCCAGCGCCTTCGCCACGTCGGCGCCATTGCGGATGCCGCCCGAAATGATCAATTGCACCTTACGATGCATGCCAAGATCCTGCAGCGCATCCACCGCCGGGCGAATACAGGCCAGCGTGGGTTGGCCCACATGTTCGATAAAAACTTCCTGGGTTGCCGCCGTGCCGCCCTGCATGCCGTCCAGCACCACCACGTCGGCGCCCGCCTTGACGCACAATGCGGTGTCATAGAATGGCCGCGTGCCACTGATTTTCACAAAGACCGGTTTTTCCCAATTGGTGATTTCGCGCAGTTCCTGGATCTTTATCGCCAGGTCATCCGGCCCGGTCCAGTCCGGATGCCGGCAGGCCGAACGCTGATCGATACCCTTGGGCAGGTTGCGCATTTCGGCCACGCGATCAGATATTTTCTGGCCCAGCAGCATGCCGCCGCCACCTGGCTTGGCACCTTGACCCACCACCACTTCGATCGCATCCGCCTTGCGCAGATCGTTCGGGTTCATGCCATACCGCGAGGGCAGATATTGATGAACCAGGGTTTTCGATTGACCGCGTTCTTCCGCCGTCATGCCGCCATCGCCGGTCGTGGTCGAGGTGCCGGCAATCGTTGCGCCGCGCCCAAGCGCCTCTTTCGCCTGCGCCGACAGGGCGCCAAAACTCATGCCCGCGATGGTGATGGGAATGTCAAGTTCGAGGGGGTTTTTGGCATACCGGGTGCCCAGCACCACCTTTGTGTCACATCTCTCCCGATAACCTTCGAGGGGGTAACGAGACATGGAGGCGCCGAGAAACAACAGATCGTCAAAATGCGGCATTTTGCGTTTGGCGCCGCCGCCGCGAATATCATAAATGCCCGTCGCCGCCGCCCGGCGAATTTCCGACAAGGTGTAGTCGTCGAAGGTCGCCGACTTGCGCGGCAGGGTCACTGGTGGGGTCGTTGGGGTCTCTGCAGCCATTTTCCCGCCTCAATATACGTCTGCGTTGTCGATGTCGAAATTGTATAGTGCCCGGGCCGAGCCATAGCGCCTGAAGCCGCCCGGATCCGCATCCATGCGGGCGGCGTTGAGCAATTCAGCCAGCTTGACGAGATGCTCCGGGCGCATCTCCTTTTCGATACAGTCGGCGCCAAGGCTGGCCACCTTGCCGCGCACAAACATGATGGCCTCGTAAATCGAATCGCCCAAGGCATCGGAAGCGTCGCCGCATACCACCAGATGCCCCGACTGCGCCATGAAGCCCGACATATGGCCGACGGACCCGCCGACCACGATATCAACGCCCTTCATTGAAATGCCGCAGCGTGACGAGGCATCGCCCTCGATCACCAGCAATCCGCCATGGGCCGTGGCGCCGGCGGAATCCGAGGCGCTGCCGGTGACACGCACGTGGCCCGACATCATATTTTCAGCCACGCCAACGCCCGCATGGCCCTGGATGGTAATCCCCGCCTGCTGGTTCATGCCGCCACAGTAAAAGCCCACGTGGCCCTTTATGGTAACCTCGATTGGCGCATCCAAGCCGCAGGCGATGGCATGCTGGCCCATGGGATTGGTGATCAGCCAATCCTGTTCCTTGGCGCCGTCCGTCAGGCCGTGCAGCGCTGTATTGACGCCGCGGACGCCGAGCTCTTTCAGATCGAGTTTCGGCATGATCGTTAGGCGCTTCCCCAGGTATAGATCTTGTGGGGTTCCGGCTCCCAAATCCTGGCCGTATCCGCGTCGGGCAGATGGGCGATGGCGCGATACTCAGTCGCCATGGCCACCCAATCTTCGGTCTCGGCCAAGACCGCATGTTTACAGCCGAAAGGATCGCGCACGACGGCAAAGCCGTCGGCGGTACCGACACAGAAAGTGTAGAAGCCATCCAATTCCACAAGCCCGGCCTCCAGCGCCCCGTGCAAGGACAGACCCTGGCGCAATTTCAAGGTCATGAAACCTGCCGCAACCTCCGTATCGTTTTCAGTCTGGAAGACAATTCCGTCCCGCTCAAGCTTGCGGCGCAAATGGTTGTGGTTGGACAAGGAACCATTATGCACCAAGCATAAATCCAACCCGGTGGCGAAGGGATGGGAGCCCGCGGTGGTGACAGCACTTTCCGTCGCCATGCGGGTATGGCCGATGGCGTGGCTGCCATGTGCGCTGGCCAGCTTGAACTGTTCGACAACATCTTTCGGCAGGCCGGTCTGTTTGAAAATTTCGATGCTCCGTCCCGAACCAACGACCCGAATGTGGGGCCGGCTCTCCGCCAGCCAGGCCTGAGCCGCAAAGGCATCGACATCAGTGACCAGAACGGCGTGATCGCCCTGGATATCCGACCGCGCCTGGCAATTCAGCGCCCTGGCCAAGTCGGTGTCGAGCGCCTTCCAATCGGTGTCGGGATCATCGCTGGCCAGGGTGAACTTGGTCTGATGTTCATCGACCGGGTCGCGGTAAATCGCAAATCCCGCCGAGTCCGGCCCTCGGTCGGTCATCTCGATCAGCATCGGCGCAAACAGTTCACCCAAGATTTCTTGAAGGTTCGGATCTTTTAAATAAAGCCCGACGATACCGCACATTGTCATTTCCTCCGCGTGCATGCCCAAATAGGAAGCATCACGCCAACAGCGCCTTTTGCGTTTCCAGGGATGAAGTTTAGCGGTGGATGTTGGATGAAGCTATCTGTGTTCACAAACCGGCCTAACCGTCCGGCGGCGGTTCCGCGTCACTGATGTGTTCGGTTGGTTGCGGCGTCGTGGTCATGAGGGTAACGCCGTCGGGAGCGTAAAACTTGTGCCAGGTCCCTTGCGGCACGACGACAATCATGCCGGCGTTGAGATCGAGCATTTCGTCGCCCTCGGCCGTTCGCAGCGTCAAGGTTACGCTGCCTTTGAGGATTTGCACGATTTCGTCGCCATTCGGGTGGCGTTCCCATTGGGCCGTTCCGGAAAATCCCGCCGCGAAGATACCACCGTCCCGGTAATCGGCGAGCCGGGCGAAGTATCCCGTGGTGTCCGTATGCCGGGTGCGGCCTTCCAGGAATGTGGTTTTCTCCGCCAACGCGGATTCCAAATCAATCGCCGTGGTCATGTGCGTCTTCCTTTAACTGGTCGTCCCTTGGCGTCAAGACCGTGTTTCGCCGCAATTACAGACTACGCCAAGTTCCGTGTTTCAGCATAATTGGATTTGTATTCCACCCCGGTGCGCAACATGATGCTGCAAGGACTTTCTGACATCATTGAAGCTGTTGATGGAGATCTACATGGCACGGGATAGCCGCTACGATGTTTTGTTCGAGCCGGTGAAAATCGGTCCGGTGACGGCCCGAAACCGGTTTTACCAGGTTCCCCACTGTACCGGGATGGGAAGACTGTACCCAACTTCGGCCGCGGTCATGCGGGGGACCAAGGCGGAAGGGGGATGGGCCGTCGTCTCGACCGAGCAATGCGATATTCATCCCTCGGGCGATGTGCGAACGCAAATCCGTTTGTGGGATGAAAAAGATATCCCCACCCATGCCCGGATGACCGAGCTTGTGCATCGCCACGGCAGCCTGGCGGCGGTCGAGCTTTGTCACAACGGGCACTATTCCCCGAGCCTCTATGCACGCCAGACGCCGCTGGCGCCAAGCCCGACCCCGGTTCGCTCGCCCTTCCCGGGTCAGGCGCGGGCCATGGATCGCAAAGACATCGCCGATTTCAGAAAGTGGCATCGGCGGGCGGCAGTGCTGGCCCAACAGGCGGGTTTTGACATTGTCTACGTCTATGCGGGGCACGCGATCACCTTGTTGATGTTTTTTCTGTCGCGAAAGTACAACCAACGCACCGACGAATATGGCGGCAGCCTGGAAAACCGGGCCCGGCTGCTGCGGGAATGCATTGAAGATGCCAGGGAAGCCGTGGGCGACACCTGCGCCGTCGCCGTACGGCTGGCGGTCGATGAGCTGCTGGGCAAAAACGGCATGACGTCCGGGGCGGAGGGCCGGGAAGTGGTCGAAATGCTGGCCGAATTGCCCGACTTGTGGGATGTGAATATCAGCGATTGGGAGAACGATTCAGCGACCTCGCGCTTCCAACCGGAGGGTTTCCAGGAACAATATATCAGCTTTGTAAAATCCGTTACCACGAAGCCGGTCGTCGGCGTGGGCCGGTTCACTTCGCCCGATAGCATGGTGTCGCAAATCAGGCGCGGCGTGCTCGACTTCATTGGCGCCGCGCGGCCATCCATCGCCGATCCCTTCTTGCCGAAAAAGATTGAAGAAGGGCGCCTGGACGATATTCGCGAGTGTATCGGCTGTAACATATGCGCCGCCTACAACAACGCTTCCGTGCCGATCCGGTGCACGCAAAACCCAACCCAGGGCGAGGAGTGGCGCAAGGGCTGGCACCCGGAGCGCATTGCCGCGAAGGATACCCATGACACCATCCTCATCGTGGGCGCCGGCCCGGCGGGGCTGGAAGCCGCCCGCGCCCTGGGCCAACGGGGCTACCAGGTAAAGCTGGCCGAAGCCAAGACCGAAATCGGCGGCCGCGTAATCCGGGAGAGCCGCCTGCCAGGTTTGAGTGTTTGGTCGCGTGTCCTTGACTATCGCGCCGCCCAGCTGAACCAAATGGCCAACGTCGATATCTATCCCGGCAGCCGCATGAGCCCCCATGACGTGCTCGAGGCCGAATGCCCCCTGGTGGCCATCGCAACGGGCGCATCGTGGCTTCGAAGTGGCGTCGGCAGGACAGCGCACCTACCGATCCCCGGCGCGGGAGGTGCGAATATCTTTACCCCCGATGACATCATGGATGGTGTGGAACTTTCGGGGCCGGTGGCCATCTACGACGATGATCATTACTACATGGGGAGCGTTATTGCCGAATTGCTGATTGGCCAAGGCCTTGACGTCACCTTGATTACGCCGTCCGCCCTGGTCTCGGAATTCAGCACCTACACCCTGGAGCAGGAACATATTCAAAAAAGACTTTTGGAATTGGGCGTGCGGATCGTGCCGCAGCAGGATTTGGCCGCGGTGCGGGCGGGTGGCATCGACCTGAGCTGTGTATTTACGGGCAAGCCCCGCCATGTGGAAGCGGCCTCGATTGTCATGGTAACGTCCAGGGCGCCGAATGATGAGCTTTATCATGCGCTGATGGGGGAGGAAGCCATGCTGAAGCAAGCCGGCATCCAAAGGGTGACCCGGATCGGTGACTGCTACGCACCCGCCATCATCGCGGATGCGGTGTATGCGGGTCATGCGTACGCCCGTGATCTGGGCGTCGGGGAGCCCGAAGAGGTGCCGTTCAAGCGCGAGTTGATCGAACTTGCCCTGGATTACTGAGGCGTCAGCGAGGTCCCCCGCCTTGGCGCCGTTAAATATTGGAAACTTTTGAGGAACGCTGATGGAAATCACGACGGGACGGCCGGCTGCAGTTGCCCCGAAGGCCATGGTTGTTGCACCGCACTCACTCGCCTCCGCCGCTGGTGTTGATATCCTGCGGGCCGGTGGTTCGGCCATCGATGCCGCCATTGCGGCCAGTGCCGTCCTGGCCGTGGTCTATCCTCATATGACCAGCATCGGTGGCGATGCTTTTTGGCTGATCCATGACGCCAAGCGGGGTCGCGTCAGGTATCTGAACGGCGGCGGTCGGGCGGCGACCGGCGCCACGATGCAGCATGTCCGGGCACTGGGCCATGACGAAATACCCCTGCGTGGCATCCTTCCAGCGACTTTGACCACGCCCGGTGCCGTTGCCAGCTGGTCGATGGCCCATGATGAATATGGGCGTCTGCCCCTAACGCGCATTTTGGCGAGCGCCATCGGTTATGCCCGGGATGGGTTTGTGGTCACGCAACGATTGGCCGAACTCTCAAAAACCGCCCAGGCTGATTTGGCCCAACATCGCGAAAGCGCGGATATTTTTCTTCGCAATGGCGAATTCCCAGCCGCTGGAAGCTTATTGGTGAACAAGAACCTTGCCCGCACCCTGGAGGTTTATGCACGGGACGGCTGGCGCGGCTTTTATGAGGGCGAAATCGCGGCGGAAATGATCGGCTTTTCAGAGCAAAACGGCGGCCTGTTTACGCCAGAGGATTTCGCCGCGCAAACGGCCCGGTGGGGCGAACCCCTGGTGGGCACATACCGGGACGTCACGATCTATAATACGCCCGCGCCGACCCAGGGTTTTACCTTGCTGGAAATGCTGAACCTGCTTGAGCCGTTGGCTCTGCGGGAATTACCCATGTTCAGCCCCGAACGTTTGCATCTTCTCGTTCAAGCCAAGCAGATCGCCTTTCACGACCGGGACCAACTGCTCGGCGACCCCGATTTCGCCCCGGTGCCCATGGACGAGCTGATTTCGAATACCTATGCCAACAAACGGGCCCGTTTGCTGAGCCCGGACTGGCCCCTGCCTTGGGACGAGGTGCCATCATTTGGCAGTCTGTCCGGCGATACCGTGTATATCGCCGTCGTCGACGAAGACGGTAACGCTGTCTCGCTGATACAAAGCCTCTACAGTATTTACGGCTCCGCCATGGTGGCCGGGGACACCGGCATCGTTTTGCAAAACCGCGGGGCCTATTTTTCGCTTGATGCCGGCCACCCCAACAAATTGGAACCCGGCAAGATACCGGTGCATACCCTGATGGCGTCCATTGCCATGCGCGATGATGGATTTTGGGGCGCCTTTGGGTGCATGGGTGCGGATGGCCAGCCACAAATTCAACTGCAGTGCTATTTGGCCATGATTGACTATGGCCTCGACATCCAGCAAGCCGTCGAAATGCCTAGGTTTTTGTCTGGCCGTTTCGGCCTGGGCGACGCGCGGGAAACGTTACATATGGAAGCCCGCTTCCCTCCCGAAACGATTGCGGATTTGGCGGCGCTTGGGCATCTGGTGGAACGCTGGGAAGAATGGAACCAACTGGCGGGACATGCCCACGGGGTCTTCATAGACCGCGAAACCGGAAACCGCATCGGTGGCGCCGACCCCCGCAGCGACGGCGCGGCGATTGGCTTTTAGGCGGCAATTCGTCTTGTAAACGACAGAATGACATGACGAAGGCGCCAATATACAATGAGTCCGGTTGGGGTGTATGCACAGGTAAGTCATTGTTGGCAGCAGCCGGAGTTGGCGCCATGGCGGACGAACACACGAACGAAAAAACGAACGAACACACGGACGAAAACACGCAAGACGACGATATTGATCTGAGCGCGCTCGGCGACGATGACCTGGTCGCACAAATGCATGATGACCTTTACGACGGCCTGGCCGATGAAATTGCCGAGGCTACGGAGATCCTGCTGCAGCGTGGTTGGAGCGCCCAGAGAACCCTGAACGAAGCCCTGGTCGAGGGCATGCGGATCGTCGGGATCGATTTTCGCGACGGCATTCTGTTCGTGCCCGAGGTTTTGCTGTCCGCCAACGCCATGAAGGCCGGCATGGCCATATTGCAACCGTTGCTCATTGCCTCCAACACCCCGCGCATGGGCAAAATCGTCGTCGGCACGGTCAAGGGCGACATTCATGATATTGGCAAAAACCTGGTCGCCATGATGATGGAAGGCGCCGGCTTCGAAGTGGTGGATCTGGGCATCGACCTGAGTGAAAACGGCCAGGCCCTGGATGCCATTCACGAAGTTGGGCCGGGCGGACATTTCCTCGGCTGCGCCCACACCCAGAAAAATTTCGAGCAGGCCTTCTATTTGTCCCAGATCGCCGACAATAATTCCCTGGAACAATGGGAAATCGACGGCAGCCTGGATGCCACGGCGCGGGCCAACAGTTTGTGGAAACAAATGCTGGCGGATTACGAGGCGCCAAGCCTGGACCCTGGCATCGACGAGGCCTTGATCGCCTTCATGGACGCCAAGAAAGCCGCCGAGCCGGACTCGGCGTATTAGAGCATTTTCAACTTTTGTTGAACCGCCAGGCCACCCGCTCCCCCGTCCCCCCAGACTCTATTGGCACCCATTAATGATACCCTATGGGTGGTTGGGACGGGGGAGCGGATGGTTCAGACTTCAGTGAATATGCTCTAACCTCGCAACGATCGCATCTGTTCCAGATAGCCGTCCGGGTCCAGGGTGACGTCGATCAGGCAGGGGCCCTTGTCCGCCGCCGCCTGGTCGAGCGCTGCTGCTAGCTCCTCGGCATTGTCGGCCCGCCAGGCGCGCAGACCGAGGCCTTGGGCCATGGCGGCGAAATCGGGTCGGGGCCAAGTGAAGCCCAGGTCGGGCAGTTGCATCTCCTGCCGCTTGATGTCGATCAGGGACAGGGCGCCGTCGTTGAAGACGATGACGGTGATGTTGGCCCCTTGCTGGGCGGCGGTGACCAGCTCGCCCAGGCACATCATCAGGCCGCCGTCGCCCGTCATGGCCACGGCGCCGCGGCTGGGTTCGTGCAGGGCGGCCGCGATAGCCGCGGGCAGGGCAAAGGCCATGGTGGCCAGGCCGTTGGAAATCAGCACGTCATGGGGCTGACAGGCCGGCCAGAAGGCCACGGCGGAGAACATATGCGCGCCCGCGTCAACCGCCAGGCGCGGCACCCCCGCAAAGGCCTCGGCGGCGGCCTTGACCACGGCCACCGGGGTCAGGGCGTCCCGCGAAGGAAAGGCCATGGCATCGAAGAACGCCCCGCGATGGTGGGCAATTTCGGCGCTGGTCCAAGCCGATACTGTCGCCGTGGCGGCCCCGCTGTCGATCAGGCCGTCAATCAGGCCATCAATAATGGCGGCCATGGGGCCATGCAGGCCTTGCGCCGGGGTCAGGTAGTTTTTGTCGTGGCGCACCTCGCCGATATCCAGCACCGGGGCCGTGTAGGGCCAGGGCTTGCGGATCAGCTCCACCGGGTCCAGGCCGGCGAGGATGATCAAGTCGGCCTCTGACACGCAGGGGAATTCCGCCTGGCCCCCGGTGAATATTCCGGCGAATTTGTCATGGCTGTCCGGGATCACGCCCTTGGCCATATATGTCACCAAGGCGGGCGCATTCAGCGCCTCGGCCAAACGGCGCACGGCTGTTGTGTTGTCCCCGGCCGTGGCCTCGAAGCCGGCGACGATGACCGGGCGGCGGGCCCGCGCCAGCAGCTCCCGGGCCGCGCCTGGGTCGCCTGTGGTTTGTCCCGGTTTGGAATTGAGAGGTTCCGGCCCTGGCGTCACCATGCGTTTTGCCGCCGCCCCGGTCAGTTCGACATAGGCCGGACCCCTGGGATGGCTGTTCATGATCGCCAGCAGGTCATCGATCTCCCGGCACGGATCGTCGCCCGACAAGGTGCTGTCGGCCTTGGTGATGGGACCCAGAACACCGGCCTGGTCGAAATATTGGTGCGAGACATAGCTGGCTTCATCCGCCCCGAAACCGTCCGAGAGGAACAGCACCGGTGAGCGGTCCAGATAAGCCGAGGCGATGCCGTTGGCGGCGGAGGTCAGGCCCGGTCCCTTGGTGGCCAGGGCCAAGCCCGGCGCGCCGGACAGCCAGGCGGTGACGGCGGCCATGATGGCGCCCGCATCCTCCCGCCTGCTGAGCACGAAATCCACGCCGGCGCGGCGTCCGGCGTCAATGATGTCAAAGGAGCTGCCGCCCCCCGGCACACCGAACATGCGCCGCAGACCCCTGTGCCGCAGACGGCCGATCAGCAGATCGGCGAGGGGGATGTCATGCCCGGCGCTCATGATCGGCGTTCAGATCGGCGGGTGGCGATGAAGTTGCGGCCAGCATCCACCTCGCCGCCGAAATCCGGCGGCAGGACCAAGGTGGATTCCACCTCCTCCAATATGGCGGGGCCATCGATGCGGGCGCCCGGCGTCAGGGCATTGCGGTCGAACACCGCCGTGTCGCTGAAGCCGCTGTCCAGGCCGAACCAGACGGGTCGGCTGCCCCGCGCCGCCCCCTCCTGCCCCGCGCCGGTATCGCCGCCCTGGGTCCGCTCCAGGGTCCGGTCCAGGGGCGGGCGCGGGCCGGAGGTGACCACCCGCCATGAAATGGTCTCCGCCGGCATGGCTTCAACGCGGCCAAAGCGGCGGCGGTAACTGTCGGCGAAACTGTTGGCGATGGCGGCCGCATCGCCGTCCGTGATCCAGGCGTCCCGCACCGGTACTTCCACCTCGTATCCCTGACCCACGTAGCGCATCATGATGGAAATGGCGGTGGTGATATCCGCCGCCGGCACGCCGGCGTGGCGTACCAAGTCGCGGCCCTGGGCGGTCATCGCCGCGACCATGGCCGAAATTTCGGCCCAATCGACGCCCCCCAACGGGGCCATGTTGGCCTGGGCCAATTCGAACGAAATCGGCGCCCCCAGCATACCGATGGCAGAGGCCACGCCGGCGCCCACGGGGCAGATCAGACGATCAATGCCCATTTTCCGCGCCATGGCGCAAACGTGCACCGGGCCCGCCCCGCCGATGGGCACCAGGGCGAATTTCTCCACGTTCAGGCCTTTTTCGATGGCGTGGATGGCGGCGGCCTGGGCCATGTTGCCGGTGACGGTCTCGTGTATGCCCCAGGCCGCTTCTTCCATGGTGATGCCCAGGGGTTCGGCCAGAAACTTGGTGATGGCCGCCGCCGCCGCGTCGCGGTCCAGCGTCATGTCGCCGCCCAGAAAGCTGCCGGCATCCAGATAGCCCAGGACCAGATCCGCGTCGGTCACGGTAGGCGCCGGATCGGACCCTGGCCCGCCCAGGCCGTAGCAGGCCGGGCCCGGGTCGGAGCCGGCGCTGACCGGTCCCACCTGGATCAGCCCAAGGCGATCCAACCGGGCGATGGAGCCGCCCCCCGCCCCGATCTCGATCATGTCAATGGCGGGGATTTGCAGGGGCAGCCCGCTGCCCTCGGCAAAGCGGAAGACGCGAGCGACCTCGAAAGTGGCGGATCGTTGCGGCTCGCCCCCTTCGATCAAGCAGGCCTTGGCCGTGGTGCCGCCCATGTCGAAACAGAGCAGATCATCCACCTCCGACATGGCGCCATACAGCACGGCGGCCTGGGCGCCGGCGGCGGGCCCCGATTGCACCAGGCGGATGGGGAATTCCGTCGCCGTGTCGTGGCGCACCAGACGGCCGTCCGACAGGATCAACAACAGATCCCGGGTAAAGCCCATGTCCGAAAGGCCCGCGACCAGGCGCTCCACATAGGTTTTGAAGATGGGATGCACATAGGCATTGGCGATGGTGGTGGAGGAGCGCTCGTACTCCCCCATCTCGGGGCTGACGGTGGCGGAGATCGATACGGACAAATCCGGCGCCAGTTGCCGCAGCCGGTCGCGGATGGCGATTTCATGCGCCGGATTGCGATAGCTGTGCAGCAGACAGACGCCGATGGCATCCACGCCCAGTTCGGCAAAACCCGCGACGATGTCATCCAGTTCGTCCAGGGCCACTGGCTCGATCACCCCGCCGTCGGGGCCGATCCGTTCGGTGATCTCACGCCGCCGGGGCCGGTCGGCGATGGGCACGGGCATTTCGATTTCCAGATCAAACAGGTCGTAGCGCCATTCCCGCCCGATCTCCAGCACATCGCGGAAGCCGCGCGTGGTGATCAACCCGGTTTTCACGCCCTTGCGCTCGATCAGGGCATTGGCCACCAACGTGGTGCCGTGAATGACCGCGTCCACCTCCCCAGGGGCGATGCCATGTTCGTCCAGAATACGGGAAATCCCCGCCATCACGGCGCGGGAGGGATCATCCGGCGTGGTCAGCAGCTTAGTCTTTTCCGTGCGGCTGTTACCCAGGTCCCACAACACCACGTCTGTGAAGGTGCCGCCGATATCGACGCCGATGCGGTATGCGCCGCCGTTAGAGACTGCCATAAACCCGGCGCGCCTTCTCCTCGCTCAACAATCCCCGGCGCAGATCTTCCGCCACCGCCGCGCTCGCCCGTTCTCCTGGCGGCAGCAGGCCGCCGCCCCCCGGTGTTTGGAAGGTGGCGATGTCGCCCTTGTGCAGTTCCTGGCGGGATTTGGCCGGAATAACTTTGCCGTTGACCAGATCCTGGCCCGGCGCGCCGGCCCCCCCACCCAAGAGGCCGCGTGGGGGATAGGTGATGCGTTCGTGGCGGATGGTCATGGTGATGGGAGTATCGGACAGGGCCTTGAAGGACAGCCGTTGGGCATCGCCGCCGCGGAATTTGCCCGGCCCGGCGGTATCGGGCACGAAGGCCTTTTCCAAAACCAACAGCGGCGCCTGGTTTTCAAACAGCTCTATGGGCTGGTTGGAGACGTTGGAGGGAAAGCTGAGGCAGCCGGGACCATCGCCGTTGGGCCGGGCGCCGTGGCCGCCGTTCATGAAGAACATTTTGACGAACGGTGTATCGTCCGCGCCCTGGGTGCCCTTGAAATAGACATTCCACAAAGGCGAGCCGGATTCCGCGATCACCCGGTCGGGCAGTATGGCGCTCAAGGCGCCGAAGATCGCCGGCGGGGCGTAGTGGCCCGACAGATGCCGGCCCCAGACCGGCGCCGGGCGCTTGGCGTTCAGCAGGCAGCCCTCGGGCGCGCGGATGGTCACCGCCTCGAACGAGCCGCTGTTGTTGGGCGCGCCGGAGTCGAGCAGGCATTTCAGGGCGAAACAGGAATAGGCCTGGGTGTAGTTCATGACGCTGTTGATGGGGAATTTTATCTGCGCGGATGTTCCGGCGAAATCCACCTCGATGGTTTCGCCCAGAATGGTCACGGCGCAGCGGATGGTCAGGGGTTTATCGAACCCGTCGATCTGAAATTCGTCCCCGTAAGTGCCGTCGGGCAGGTCCGCGATGACGGCCCGCATGGAGGCGGCGGAGCGGCGGATAATCTCCTCGATCACCACTTCGAAATCATCCAGGTTTTCCTCCTCGAGAACCTGGATGATTTTCTTCTGGCAATCGTGATAGGCCGCGAACTGGGCCCGGATATCGCCCAGGGTCTCGTCGGGCGCGCGCAGGTTTTCGGTCAGAAAATCGATCACCAGGGGGTTTTCCCGCCCTCCCTCGACGCCACCTTCGACAATCTTGCAGATCGGGATGCACAGGCCTTCCTCGTAACAATCCTGGGCGCTGGGCGACGGCGCGCCGCCAATATCCACCGTGTGCGCCGTGCTGCCGGCAAAGGCGATCAGCCGGCCGTCCCTGAAAATGGGGCAGATCATGGAGATATCGTTCAAATGCCCGGTGCCGATCCAGGCATCGTTGGAGATGATCACATCACCGGGGACCAGCGTCGCCGCCGGAAATTTTTCCAACACCGCCCGCAGGGTCCGGGGCAGGGTGCCGATAAAGCTGGGGATGGAGCGTTTGGACTGCACGAACTGGCGCCCCTGGGTGTCCAGCAGGCTGAACGCCATGTCGTAATTATCCCGCACCACGGTGGAAAATGCGGCCCGGATAAAGGTTTCCGAGACCTGGTCGACAATGCCGTTCAGGCGCTGCCAGATCAGGCCCAGGCGGATGGGATCAAGTTCAGTCATTATATACTCTTGTCAGCCAGTGTTCATGGTCGGGCGAATTGCCCCGGACGATCTCGTCAAATTTTGCCTGCAGGGCCCTGGTCACCGGCCCCGGCTCGCCCGTGCCCACCCCTCGGCCGTCAAATGCGGTGACCGGGCCAATCTCCTGCCCGGTGCCGCAATAGAAGGCTTCCTCGGCCAGATACATCTCGGTCCGGCCAATGGGGCGTTCCGCCATTTCGATGCCCAATTCACCGCCAATGTCCAGAATGGTCTGCCGGGTGATGCTTTCCAGAATGCCGCTGTTCACGTCCGGGGTCAGAAAGACGCCGTCCCGCAGCAGGAACAGACAGCCCCCCGGCCCCTCGGCAATGGTACCGACCTGGTTCAACAAAACCGCGCCGCCGGCGCCCTGGCGCTTCGCCTCCAGCCCGGCCAGGCGGTTGTTGAGATAATTGGCGGAGGCCTTGATGCGCGGCGGCGAGGCGTTCTCGATATTGCGGGTCCACGACGAGGTGATAAAGCTCTGGCCGTTGTGATAGGTAGCGGCGCGGGGCCGGGGCCGGCAGATCACCGTGCTGCCCACGGGCCCGGTCGCGGTCATGGAGCCCCAATCGTCCACATAGACCTGCAGGCGGATATAGCTGTCCTCGCGGAAGTCATTGGCCTTCAGGGTGGCCAGAATGTCGCGGACGAATTGTTCCGTTGCGGGCGGGTCATCCAGTTCCAGCAGGGCCATGGAGAATTCCAGCCGTTTCAGGTGATCTTCCAGGCGGAAAATCAACAGCTCCTCTTGGTCCGGGTTCCAATAGGCGCGAAAGCCCTCGAACACCAGGGCGGCAAAGGTCAACCCCGGCGCCATGACCGAAATTTTGGCGTCCTCGTAGGCGACGAGCTCGTGGTTCTGGGTCACCCACTTGATCCGGGCCCGGCTGTCGGTGGTAGTGTTCACGGATCAAACACCCCAGCCGGCGAAGATGGCCCGTAGCGCGGTGACAAATGCCAGCGGTTGATCGATGGCGATGTGGTGCTGGGCGTCGGGGATGCCGAGCATGGGGTTGGCGGGATCGAATATGGGCGACATATAGTCCACCACGTCCGATCCGAAAATCGCGGAGTCGTCACCATAAATCAGTGCCTTGGGGCAGGTCATGGCGCGCAGATAGTCCTCCAGCGGTTCGTCATGCAAGCCCGCCACCCTGGCGGCGGGATCGAACTTCCAGATATAGCCGCCTTCGCATTCTTTCAGGGAATTGCGGGCGATGTGTTCCAGGATGTATTCGTTCTCGCAATATTGCGGCGGGATGGTGCGAAAGCGGTAGACCATTTCCTCCGGGTCCGTGAAAACCCGGTTGGCCGGCCGCTTGGGCGGGTCATAGGCCCGGCGGCCTTCTCCCGTGGGCCGGTTTTCGGGACGCAGGGGGCTGTCAACGATGATCGCGCCGGATAGTTCGGCACTATGATCCTTGCCGTGGCACATGGTCATGTAACCGCCGAAACTGTGGCCCACGATGATCGGTTTTTCGCCCAGACCGGCGTCCGCCAGCACGGCGGCGATTTCGGCGATATGGCAACCGCTGCCGTAACTTTCCCGCCAGCCGCTATCCCCCATGCCGGACAGATCAATGGCCGCGACGGGGCGCTCGGCGCAGAAAAACGGCGCGATGAAAGACCACCATTGGGCGTTGCAGCCGGCGCCATGGATGAACAGGATACCTAGTTTCTCAGACTCCCGTTCGGATTCGGGCGGGCCCCAGCGCAGATAGTGAATGTCGCAATCCTGCACCTGCACATGGTGCGAGGTGGGCATAACCTTAAGGGCGTTTTCGAACCAAAGGGGCGTTACAACCTCGGGCTCCGGCTGCGGTACGGGGGGTGGATCGAATTCCATGCTGGCTATCCCATAAACTCTCGGCCGAACGTCTCGACCGGGCCATCTTACACCGCTTGACGATATAAGGAATATCCACCGATGGTCCGTGGTCGCAAAAATTCCAAAAGACATTATATTTGAATGAAGAAAACAGGGAGGCCCGCCATGGCGCAAGCAGAGAGCATTCAAGACGAACCCGTTTCGGTGGCGGACAATCCCGTCCTGCAGGGTAACTTCGCGCCGGTCGAGGACGAGCTGACGGTGCATGACCTTTCCGTCGAGGGCACCATTCCGGCGGCCCTGAACGGCGCCCTGTTGCGTGACGGGCCGAACCCCATCGCGCCGGGGCCGGGCCATCACTGGTTCATGGGCGACGGCATGGTGCATGGCATCACGATCCGTGACGGCCGCGCCACGGCCTATCGCAACCGTTGGGTTCGCACGCCCCAGGTTGAAAGCCTGAAAGGCTTCCCCGCCGGCAGCATCAGCCCGCACCAGCCCCCGCAGCAGGGTTCGGGCAGCGTCAATGTGATTGCCCACGGCGGCCGTATTCTGGCCTTGCCGGAAGTTGGATTGCCGTGGCAGCTGGATGGGGATTTGAATACCATCGGCCAGTATGATTTCGACGGCGCTCTGGCCAGCAACATGACGGCGCATCCCAAGATCGATGGACGCACGGGCGAGATGCTGTTCTTCGGCTATGACTTCGGTAACATCAGCCTGCGCTATCACGTGGCCGATGCGAAGGGCAAATTGCTCCGCAGCGTGGAAATCGAGAAACCCATTCCGACCATGATGCACGATTTTGGCGTCACCGCGTCCAGGGTTATTTTCATGGACCTGCCGGTGGCCTTCAGTCTCGAAATGGCCATGGCCGGCAAGGGGCTGCCCTTTCATTGGCGGGACGACATGCCCGCGCGCCTGGGCATTCTGCCGCGCGATGCCACGTCCGACCAGGTGCAGTGGATCGAGATTGACCCCTGTTTTATCTACCACCCCTTGAATGCCTATGACGATGGCCAGGAGATCATCTTCGATGTGGTGCGCCATGACCGCACGTTCGTAAAGGGTCAGTTGGAGGATGGCGGCGATGTGCGCCTGGAACGCTGGACCATCGACCCCGCCAAGGAGCGGGTCGGGGTGGAGCTGATCAGTGATCGCGGTCAGGAATTCCCCCGGGTGAACCCGGCGGTGGAATGCCACCGTCACCGCTATGGCTATGCGGTTGATTACGAATTACAGGCCGGCCCCGGCGGTCTGTTGAAGCACGACCTGGAAAACCGCACTGTCGCCAGCCATGACGTGGGCCCGGCGGGCGCGGCCAGTGAAGGTGTGTTCGTTCCCGCCGGGGATGGCGAGGATGAAGGCTATATTTTGTCCGTGGTGTTCGACGGCGATAGCGGCGGCAGCCATCTGCGCATTATCGATGCCCAGGATTTCACGGCGCCGCCCGTGGCCAAGATCCAGTTGCCGCAACGGGTACCGTTCGGATTTCACGGCAATTGGGTGAAAAGTTAAAAAAATGGCCGGATAAACCAGGCGTGTTTGGACTTCATCAACACTTACCTGCCACCATGGCAATCAAGTGAGGATGACATGAATTTACTCGATATATTACTGAACCCGGACCACGATGAATTTCCCAACCGGACCATTGTGGTGAACGCCGCCAACCTGCTGGAGATCGGCGAATTTCAATTCCTGCAACTGGCTTTTGCCCATTGGCATGGCCGCGACATGCGCCCGGACGAGGCCAGCGCCCTGTTTGACAGCTTCATGGTGCATAGCGAAGTGCCGGGCTGGGCGCTGCTGTTTGCCCGCGATATCACCAACCTGGATCAGGACAGCCAGCTGAATGGCAACGACCCGGACTATCATCGATATGACGTGATCAAGCTGCCCGCCAGCCCGCTTAGCCCGAAGGCGGGCTTCGCGGCCGCCGTGGTATTTCTGGTGGGAATTTTGGGTGGGGCGCTGGCCCTGGCAAATCAGACCGCCAACCAGCATTCGCCCTGCAGCGGGCAGTTTCCGCCCTGCATCACCACGGACGAAATGCCCAAGCCGTAACCGCGCCAGGGTACTTGCCGGCCGCCCCCGGCTTGGTTAGGCTTAGGCCATGTTTGAATTTGCCGGGGTCTGGGAACAGCCCATCAATATCATCTTTCTGATCGTCACGGCGGGCATTGCCGTGCACGCCATCCGTCACCGGGACAAGGACGGCAAGAGCGACGCCGTCCGCCTGCTGTTCGGCTGCATCGCCGCCGTGTTCTTCATGCTGGTGCTGTTCCAGGACGTCCTGGGCCTGGTGAATTTCTCGTAGTTTGTTCATTTTCAATGATTTATTAGGCATCACCGGCCCACTTCCCCACCCGGCCACCCACGAAATTATCATGGATGGGTGGCCGGGCGGGGGAGTGGGCCGGTCCGGAAACTCAATAAAATTAGGGTTTATGGTCGCGGGATTTGGCGTCCTCTTCCGGCATGCGCAAGATTTGCTGATCCTTCGGCTTTTTTAGTTCGACATAAAGATATTCGGCTCGCTTGCGGATCGTCGGCGGACTGGGCTCGTGCAGGATGCGGTCGATGATGCCGGGGCCCTCGACCGCCTCGGCGTCGGCCTTCAGGGCCTTGATATAATTCTTCAAGGCCAGTTCGTGGCGGTTGTTGCGGTCGTGCACGATGCCGAGATTGGCGTAGGCGGCGGCCAGGACGCCCAGGCCGGTCTTGTCATCCTCGGCCAGGTTTGTTTGCAGGAAATCGATCAGGATCTTCAACTCGGTCACGGCTTCGTCGTGGCGATCCGTGGCGATGAGGACGCTGATCCGGCCCATGTGGGCGCCGCGATGATGGGGGTTGATGCGGAGGGCCTCGTCGAAATTCTCCAAGGCGTCCGTGTAGTCCTGGGTGCCCAGATACATGGAGCCGCGCTCGGTCTCGTAATCACCGGGGGGGCGTTCGAAGAAGCTGTCGTAAAACATCACCGTGCCCCCGGTCAGGGCGAATGCGATGAACATCAAAAAGACGAAGCGTCTGATGACAGCTGGGCTCATGAGCCGGATCCGAACAGATAATGGGTATAGGCCAGCGAGAACAGAAAACTGAGCAGGGCGGAGGTGACGCCGGCGCGGCGGAACAGGCGTTTTTGTGTGTCGTCATCCATCGCCCCGCCCTTGCGCCGAACCCGGCGCACGGACATCACCCAGATGATCTTGCGAATGGGAAAAAACAGCAGCAGGGCCAGAAGCGCGCCCCACAATAACCAATACTGCGGCTGAAAAATTGATGCCATGACTTTTTATCACTTAACTATCCTGAGTCGCGCAGGACCAAAGGCTAACGAAAAAAAGGGGGAAGAGCCATGCCCTTCCCCCAATATTTTCGCCCCAAATTATGGGCAGGTTTGCTTACGACCCCGCCCTAAGAACCAGCGGATTGGGGTTGCGTGTCGCCAATATCCTCGGTCAGGGATACGATCTCCTTGCTTGGCACCGAAGACATTTCCATCTTGTAGGCGAGGAACCACATCATCCCCACGCCCAGGGCCCAGAACAAAATCTGCCAGGCCCAAATTGATGGAATACCAAACGTCCAACCTTCAACACCGGCGTTCGGCGCACCAAAGATGGTGTTGCCGATCACCGCGCCGGGGCCGACGCCGAAGAACAGCCATGCCAGGGTGATGATCCAGGCGATGGGTATCAACTTCTTCTTGTCGGCGGAGAGGGCGGCATGTTCGGCCAGGAAGTCGTGATAGACCATTCTGTGTGAACGGGCTTTCTCGTCCTGGGTCATGGCCGAAACGATAATGCAGACGCCCAGGTTGAAGATAATGCCCCAACCGGCCGAATGCATGGTCCAGGGCCAGCGGCCCCAGGCCAATTCGACGCCAAAAGTGGAGGCGATCGAAATGCCGAACTTCTCGGTGAAGATCACCGCGATCAGGCCGGCCGCCAGACCCAAGGTTGCACCCTGACGGGTGATCCAGGGTACCCAGCAGACAGCCGCCAGGGACGGCCACATCTGGAAGCCAAAGGCCACCGCCAGACCGCCCAGCAAAACCAAGGCATCAGCCGAGTATGTCGCCACCAACAACGCGGCAATCACGATGAAGGCAACACCCAAGCGCCCGAACAGCTTTTGCGTGGCATGGTCGGCATCCGGGTTCAGGTAGCGTTTGTACAGATCCCGGGTCAGCATGCCACCCGCCGTTGACATGTACGCCGCACCCGTGGACTGCATCGCGGCCAGGGCACAAACCGCCAACAGCCCGACGAACCAGGGCGCCGTTTCACCAACCAGGTTGATGTAGTGGGGCACCAGGCCGCCTTGCTTGTTGGCCGTCAAATCCGGCAACACGGATTGCATACCGCCGATCGCCGCGAGTTCGGGAGTGGCGCCCAGAAAATGCGCGCCCATGCCTTGTGCCGCGGTGAAGAAGAACAGGATCAGGCCGATACCGAATGACGAGGCCCAGACCTGCTGCGGTGCAAACGGCCGGGGATCCGTATTGGCGAAGGACCACATGGAAAATGCCGGCGCCGACTGAATACCCATGAGGGCAAACATATAGGTCAGGCACATCATGCCGGTCCACAGACCGCCCGTGGGTGTTTCCACCCCAAGGCCGGCGGTGAACTGGATCACCCCGGGTATGGCCAGATAGGCATTATGGCCGTCCGGCGTCATGCCCCACTTACCGATCTCGGATTGGCCCAGGGCCGCCATGGCGTTGTTGAAGGCACCGAAGCCGCCCATGAAGCTATAGGCGATGAAACCAATTGAGACGATGCCGAAGGCCAGCAGGATACATTGCAGGGTGTCCACGTAGGCCACCGCTCTGAGACCCCCTGTCGCGACGTAAATCAGCACCACGGCCGAGAGCACCCACATGCCAACATCCTTGGAGATCATGTCGTCGGTTAGGACGTTAAAGAGGAAGCCCGAGGCCCCCAGTTGCACGCCCAGATAAGGAATGGAGAACAAAAGCGCGACCATGACAACGAGAATGCGGATGGCATCGCCCTGGAAATAATCCGCCAGCATCTCACCCGGCGTCACATAGCCATAGCGTTTGCCCAGCATCCACTGGCGTTTCAGGAACATCACGCCGGTGAAGGGTATGGTAATGGCGTAAAAGGACGCATAAGCGTACTGAAACCCATCACGGTAAATCAGGCCGGGATGGCCCATGAAGGTCCAGCCCGAGAACGACGTCGCCGTCGCGGCCAGGACAAAGACCCAGAGTGACAATCTGCGGCCGGCGATGAAATAGTCGGTCGCGGTTTTCGCTGCCATCGCGCTTCTGACACCCCAAAAGATGCAATAGCACCAATAGAGCGCCACAAAGATGAACAGCCAGACAACTTTGGCTTCCATAAGATACCTCCCCTATCGAATGGGTCCCAAAGCCAGGGCGAACGTAACGTCGAACGTAGCCTTAAACATATCGTTGAACGTAATCGCGTACCCAGCCTCAAAGACCCGCAAATACTCCGTTCAACAAAAATAATCACCGGTTCCTCAAACGGCCCCCTCAGGCGACCCGCTCAACAAACCGACGATAACTTGATACGCGTACAATGATTACGCTTACACTGGGGTTACTCTTACGCTGGACCTCGCGCTTGTCTTCGAGGTGCCCACCGGGGTCGTCCCACCACTTAGTGCTTGTTTTTATGCCCGGCCAGCAGATCACATCACGCAGTTCAGACTTCGTCAAGTCCCTGCACCCATATGAGAACCACGATGCCAAGAACTGATTCGGTGACGAAATTTACCATTGGTCATAACGCAAAGCAATAAACTCTCGGGCGTCTCTCGGGCGTCTCTCGGGCAACGCTCAGGCCGGGGCGCCTGGCTTGAACGGCTGCCGCAGGCCGGCCTGCTCCATCAGCGGCAGCACCTGGTCGATCCACTGGCGGCATTCGGTCAGGTAATCGACCCAGGAAATCAACATGCCGTCCACCCCCATGGCCGACAGCCCCGCCATGCCGTCCACGATCTGTTCCGGCGTGCCGACTAGGGGGTAGCCGCCGAAGCCGGCCTTAAAATGAAATTTGAAAGCCTCCAGTACATCATCGCTCAAGGTGGCCGATTGGGCGCCGAAGATTCTGATCATGTTGCCGACCGCCGCGTCGTCGCCTTGTTCAACCACATAGCGGTGCAGGTAGTCGCGGGCTTCCCGTTCGGTTTCGCGGCAGACCACATAGACATGGATCCAGCATTGGGAGCTGCGCCCCTGGTCGGCGGCAAGCTGCTTCAGATGGGCGATCTGACGGCCATCGCTGTCAGCGTCCTTTTGCCGCAGCATGGCGAAATTCATGTCCGCGTGGCGGGCGGAAAAGGCATGTCCGGTTTCGGAGCTGCCGGCGTTCATGATCGGCGGGCGGGGCGATTGCAGGGGCTTGGGCTGGCTCCACAATCCCTTGCCCTGAAAATATTTGCCGGCAAAATCAAACGCGTCCTCCTCCCGCCACAGCCGCTTGACCAGGGTCAGCCATTCGGCGGCATAGTCGTAGCGTTCCGCGTGCGGGGCGAGGTTGACCCCGAACATGTCGAACTCGTCCTGAAACCAGCCCGCCACCAGATTCAGAGCAAAGCGCCCGTTCGAGACATGATCGATGGTGGCTGCCATCTTGGCCGCCGCCACGGGATGAATGACCGGCGCGTGCACGGTTGCGAAGATGGTGCTGTATTTGGTCACGGCGGCAACGGCGGCGGCCCAGGTCAGGCTCTCGAAACTGCGGTTGTTGAAATTGCTCTGCCCGCCATAGCCCTTCCAGCGGCCCACGGGCAGCAAGGCCTCCATTCCCGCCCGGTCCGCCATGCGGGCCAGTGCCAGATTGTCTTCCCAGGTCATGGCCCAGGCCTCCGCCACATTCGTTACGGTGGAGCCGTGGGAGCAGTTGAAGGCCATGACGCCAAGCTTGACGCGGTTGTCGCTGTAAAGGGCGTTGGTCATCGATGGTCACCTGTGGGACACTATTTCGAATTAGAATAGCATCACAGACACGGGAAGTTCACCATGGGCAAGCGCCTGACGGACACGGACGTCCGACAATACGATGAACAAGGGTATCTGCACCCCGTTCCGGTGCTTAGCCGGGATGAAGTGGCGGCGGCGCGGGGCGAGATCGAGGCGTTCGAGGCCAGCACCGGCAAGACCCTGGACTATCCGGAAAAATCAAAATCCTATCTGCTGTTCGATTGGGCCGACCGCCTGGTCCGCCATCCCGCCATATTGGACGCGGTGGAGGATCTGATCGGCCCGGACATCATGGTCTATCACACCACCATGTGGATCAAGGACCCGGGCACGCCGCAATATATATTGTGGCACCAGGACGGCACCTACTTCTATCTCGACCCCGCCCTGCACGTCACCGCCTGGGTGGCGCTGTCCGATGCCGGCGTTGAAGCCGGCTGCATGCATGTGCTGCCGGGGAGCCACAAGCTGGGACGGTTTGATCACCAGGACGATCCCGGCGAAAACAATCTGATCCTGCGCGGCCAGGCTATCTTTGGCCAGTTCGATGACCAGCACGGCGCGCCCATGGCATTGCGGGCCGGCGAGATGTCCCTGCATCACACCAACCTGGTACATTGTTCCCGCCCCAACCTCGCCCCCGACCGGCGCCTGGGCTACGGCATCAGCTATATCCCCGCCCAGGTGCGCGATGTGGGCCAACCAAGGGGTTCCGCCATGCTGGTGCGGGGTACGGATCACGGACATTTTTTGTCCGAGCAACGTATCGGTGCCGCCGTGAGTGCGGAGGCTTACGCCAACCACGCACGCCTGATGACCGATTTCCGGGCCCGCCAGGATTCAGGCGCCGCCATTGACCGGGATGTGAGTTACAGCGAAGTTTCCTAGGCGAGGTCTCTTAAAGGGGTTTCAGGGGCGGCAGGACGTCCTTCGCCTCCAGGCCCAATTCGAACAGGCCGATATTGTAGAGACAGAAATCCGACGGCGGTGTTTGGATGGGGGCGATGGCGCCGTCCCGGAACAGTTGTTCCAGGCGGGAGCCCTTGAAGATGGCGTGCGCCCCGCCCAGGTTAGGGCCGTGCGGGTGACATTGGTGACCACCTCGCCCACCATGTACTTGGCCCGGAACAGGGCGGCAATGGTGCTGGGTATGGGCCCTTCCGTATCGCTGAGTCAGGCGGAATGGTAGGTCATCAGCCGGGCCGCTTCCAATTCCACGCTCATCCGCGCCACCTGCCGACGCACATCCGGATGATAGGCCAGGGGCTGTGCATATCCCTGTGGCTGGCGCTCCTGCAGCACCTTCAGCAATTCGTTATAGGCGGCGATGCCCACGCCCAGATAGACCGGCGTATAGGAACCCCAGAACCAATTGGCGAAGTCGGCCCGAAAATCGCCAAAATCATCGGCGCGAAACACCGCGGCGCTGTCGGGCACCCAGCATTCTTCCAAGACCAGGGAATCGCTGCGGGTCGCGCGCATGCCCAGGGTGTCCCAGTTGGCAATGACGCTGCGCCCCTCCGCCATGCGCGGCACCAGCAGAAACAAGGCGGCGGCCGGGGTCGTCGCTTCGTCCGGGTAGGTCACCACCGCGCAATAGTCCGCCGCTTGCAGCATGGAAGAAAACATCTTGCGGCCGGTGATGGAGTAGCCGCCGTCGACCTTGCGGGCCTGGGTCGCCAGGGGACGCTCGCCGATCAGGCCGGTGCTGGAGGGTTCGGAAAAATTACCGGCAATCAGCTTGCGCTCTTCCACCGCCAGTTTCGCCACCATTTGCTTGGTCTCGTCGGGGACGGCGGCCGAGGTCATTAACGGCCCGGTGATGGAGAGATGCATATTGAACGACAGCGCCGTCGAGGGGCAGCCCTGGCCCAAAGCCTCGAAGGCCAGGGTATGGCCCAGCAGACCATGCCCCATGCCGCCGAATTTTTCTGGAATGTTCAGCCCGCAAAAACCTTCCCGGCGCAATATGTCGTAATTCTCACTCGGGTGGGAGCCGTCGCGGTCATGTTCCCCCGACCGCGTGGCGAAGTCGGCCGCCAGCTCCCGGCAACGCTGTTGCAGGCGCCGTTGATCGTCGCTGATCTGAAAATCCACCCCTTGGCCCTCCCCTCCAATTGAGGTCCTATTCGATACTACCGCTTACCCAATCGACAGCGCCTCAATACCCTACAAGGCATCCGCGAACATTTGCTCGTACTCGGGCACGGTCGGGGTGCGGGGGTTGGCGAAATGGCAGGCATCGGTCATGCAATGGACCGAGAGGTCATGGAACATGGCCTCCGTCACGCCCATCTCGCCCAGACCGGCGGGCAGGCCCAGTTCGCCATTGTAGCCCTCGATCCAGGTGGCGATGTCGGCGCCCTCGGCCAGGCCCATGGCCCGGCGCAGGCGAACGAATTTGTCGCCCACGTCATTGGTGTTGAAACGCAGCACCGTGGGCAGCAACACCGCATTCAGGGTGCCGTGGTGCAAGCGCATCTCCTCATCCGCGCCGATGGCGTGGCTCATGGAATGCACCGCGCCCAGGCCTTTCGAGAACGCCATGGCGCCTTCCGAGGCCGCCATCATCATGTGCCAGCGGGCCTCCCGGTCCTGGCCGTCCTCCACGGCGCGTTTCAGGTAGGTCACCACGCGCCCCAGACCGTCCAGGCCGATGGCGGCGGCGGGCGGGTTGACCACGTGGGTGCAATAGGCCTCGATACAATGGGCCATGGCGTCCATGCCCGTGGCCGCCGTCAGGTGTTTGGGCAGGCCTAGGGTCAGTTCGGGGTCACAAATGGCCATTCTGGGCAGCAGGTTGGGGCTGCCGATCACCACCTTGTGGCCGTCCTCGGTAATGATCACGGCGCCGCCGCCAACCTCGCTGCCGGTGCCCGCCGTCGTCGGCATGGCGATAATGGGCGGGCAGGCGCCGATCTTCTCCCGGCCGTTGTTGACCGCCGACCAGTCGTTGATGGGTCCGTCGTGGGTGGACAACAAGGCAACCCCCTTGCCCAGGTCCATGGACGAGCCGCCGCCGATGGCGACGATGCCGTCGCAGTCGTTTTCCCAGTACAGCTTCAGGGCCTGGCGCACGGCGACTTCCGTGGGGTTCGCCGGCGTGCCGTCGAACAGGATTGGCTCCACATCATTGGGTATCACGCCGCGCACCGTGTCAAAGATGCCGCAATCGACGATGCCCTTGTCGGTGCAGATCAGGGGTCGGGTGATGCCGTTGCGCTTCAGGGCGTCGCCCAGCACCTTGATGGCGCCGAAATCGATTTCCATGAGATTGGGATAGGTGATGGTTGCCATGACGATAAAACTTTCCTGTTCT
>JAYGEA010000133.1:0-7744 GCA_046582635.1 Alphaproteobacteria bacterium | reverse complement strand
ACGCAAACGGTGAAAATAGTAGACGGCGGTTTTTGAATTAACGCCGACAAGTGCTGCCGCGCACCGCGCCGTCGTGCCGGCAACAAAATGTTCCATTAACCGGTACTGTTTTGCCTGGCTCAATCTGCTCTTCCGCATGCGGACCATAATAACACCTCATTGGCGTTATCTGGATCAGCCCCTAAAATAAAATTGCAAGAAAAACTTGGAATGCCCGTGTTTGAGAGATTCTGGAACAGTTTGTTATCGGTACAACGAGGCGTAATTTTTTGATGTTATGAAATGTGGCGCCGCTCGGCGGACTCCAATGGCAGAACAATGTTATGGTAGCATTCTGGATGATCCGCATGCGCCTGGGCAAACCCATGAAAATCGCCGTGAATTTTGTTGTGAAGATCGTGGTCACGGTTCTGACCATATCCTTGGCCGCCTCGGCCCTGGCCCAGACGGAAAACCGCTATGGCAGCTGGCAAAAGAACAGCCCCCAAGGGCAATCGGATCTGTTGCAGGAGCTGGATGGGCTTGTTGGCGAGGCCGAGCAGGCCCGCGCCGCCGATCCCCGGTTTTTGCGGGATCTGCGGGCACTGATCCGCCGCCATTCCAATGCCTGGCCGGTGGCCTTGATTTATGACGATTTCGCCGACGGTAACTTCACCGCCAATCCAGCCTGGTCCGTGGCATCGGGTTCTTTTCGCGTCCTGCGCGGCGGCGGGCTGCACACTGCCGCAAACGAACAAACGCGAAATCAGGAACCACGGCGGAAAGAGGATAGCCGGGACGCCGCCGTGCGTCTGCTGGGTCAATTGTTGTTGGGGAATAAGGGCGGGCAATCCCAACAGGAGCAGCGGCGGGAGCAGGCGCAGGCGGGCGGGCCCGGCGAAATATACCTGGCGAAAACCATCACCAACGCCTTCTCCATCAGCGCCGAAATATCGGGCGGCGGCGAGGCCGGCTTCGAATTGGGGGTTTATCAGGGCCGGGACCGGACCCAGGGCTATCGCCTGATTTATACACCCAAGGACGGCCTGTTGTTGCTGCGCCTGAGCAGCCGGGGCACGGCGGTGGTGGACCGCGCCACCCCAAAGGTCAATTTGCTGGACGGCAAGGTGCGCACCATTGCCTGGCGGCGCCGGCCCGATGGCGCCATGACCCTCGCCGTTGACGGCCAGAGCCTGTTCGAAACCACGGACCGGGGCTTCCGCGATCCGTTCGATGGATTTCATTTGTTCAATCGTGGTGGTGAGCTGACTTTGCGCCTCATAACCATCGACGGCACCCGATAGACGCCGGCCGTGGGCTCTTTGTTGGCGATTGCGGAATTCCGCAAGGTCTGGGCGGTGGGCGCCCTCAGCGGCATGGTCCGCTGGCTGGAAATGCTGGCCTTCGCGGTCCATGTCTTCGATGTCACCAATTCGCCATTTTTGGTCGCCCTGGTATCCCTGCTGCGCATACTGCCCATGGCGCTTTTTGGTGCCCCCATGGGCGCCCTGGCCGACCGGCTGGACCGGCGCGCCATCGTTCTGGCGGGCCTGTTCGGCATGCTGATCCTGGGCCTGGTGCTGGGCTGGCTGGGTCTTACGGGCCGCTTGGAAATCTGGCATCTGATGCTGGGGGCCTTTGTCAACGGCCTCTATTGGGCCACCGACATGCCGGCGCGGCGGACCTTGTTGGACACCGTCGCCGGACCCGGCCGGACGGCCCAGGCGATGGCCCTGGATGCCTCCACCTCGTCCCTGACACGGGCCATGGGGCCGGTCACGGGCGGTATCCTAATTACCTTTCTGGGCTTTCCCGGCGCGCTGCTCTTGGGGGCGGTGGTATATGCCGTGGCCATTGCCTTCATGCTGTCCCTGCCCCGGCCCAAGCGCGAGACGTGGGCCGGCGACCGGGGTCTGTGGCGGAACTTGCAGGAAGGCCTGGCCTATGCCGCCCGCGACCGGCGCGTGGTTGGCGTCTTGATCGTGACGGTGATCTTCAATGTCTGGGTCTTCCCCTATACCGCGATGATCTGGACCTGGGCCCCTTCAACGTCGGCCTGCTGGCCAGCATGGAGGGGTTGGGCGCCTTTATCGGTGCCATGGGGGTGGCCTTTCTGGGCCGGGCCACGGCCCATGGCCGGATTTATTTTTATGGCGCCGCGACGGCCGGCGCTGGGTTAATCCTGTTTGCGCTGTCACCCTGGCCGCTGCTATCCGGCATAATCTTGGTGCTGACCGGCATTGGGGCAGGGTGTTTCGCCACCATGCAATCCACCCTGATACTGTTGCTGGCCCCACCGGAAGTTCGCAGCCGCCTGATGGGCGTGCTTTCGGTCTGTATTGGTCTGGGCCCCTTGGGCTTTGCCCATCTGGGCCTGATGGCGGACTGGCTGGGCGCCGGGCCGGCGGTGACCATTATGGGGCTGGAAGGTTTAGTGGCCTTCGCCCTGGCCTGGTTGTTCTGGCCGGAAATCCGTTGACGGCTTATACCATGTAACAGTGATTGGGAAAAAGTGGGAGGATGCCATGGATCTTGGCGTGATATTAACCCAGGAGCGGATTGACCGGCTGGTCGGTGCCGGGGCCTGGCCGAACCGGATTATCCTGGATTATCTGGACGATGCCCTGGCCCGCGATCCAGGCATGCCGGCGGTCACCGATTACAATGGCGAGACCGGTCAAAGCACCACCATCAGCTATGGCGAATTGGACCGCCTGTCCCGCCGTTTGGGCCTGGCGCTGATCAAGCTTGGGTTGGAGCCGGGCGATGTGGTTTCGCTGCAATTGCCCAACTGGTGGCAGTTCAACGCCCTGCACCTGGCCTGCGCCCGCATCGGCGCCATCACCAATCCCCTGATGCCCATATTCCGGGAGCGTGAATTGACCTTCATGCTGGGGTTCGGTGAAAGCAAGGTCGTGATCGCGCCCCACAGTTTTCGCGGCTTTCAATACAAGCCCATGATCGAACGCATTCGCGGTGATCTGCCCAGCCTGAAACACGCCTTTTATGTGGATGGCGGCGGCGACGATGATTTTGCCAACGCCTTGCTGAACCAACCTTTGGAGAGTGGCGAGGAGGCGGAAGCTATTTTGGCGGCACGCCGTCCCGGTCCCAACGACGTCAACGAATTGATTTATACCTCCGGCACCACGGGCCAGCCAAAAGGCGTCATGCACACCGCCAACAGCACCTTTGGCCACCTAAGCACCTGGATCAAACATCACGATTTGAGCAACGGCGACAAAATTTTCATGGCCTCGCCCCTGGCCCACCAGACCGGCTTTCTCTACGCCATTCTGCAGCCCATGATGTTGGGCATCGAGGTCGTGCTGCTGGACCGCTGGTCGGCGCCGGTGGGGGTGGAGTTGATGCAAGAGCACGCCTGCACCTTCACCATGGGGGCGACGCCGTTTCTAAGTGATCTGGTGGAAATGCCCAAGGTGGAGACGTTTGATCTGTCGAAATTGCGCACATTCGTCTCCGCTGGCGCGCCCATTCCCCCGGCCCTGGTGCAAAAGGCGGCGGCGAACTTCAGTTTTAAGTTGCTATCGGGTTGGGGCATGACGGAATGTGCCTGCCCCACCATCTGCGACCCCGGCGAAGGGGCCGAGAAAGTCTGGACCTCGGACGGCGCCCCCCTGCCCCATTCCGAAGTCATGGTGCAACGGCCGGACGGCAGCGCCGCCGATCAGGGCGAGGAGGGGCTGCTGAAAGTTCGCGGCGCTTCCATGTTCGTCGGCTATCTGAAGAAGCCGGAATTGCACGGCACCGATGATGACGGTTGGTTCGATACCGGCGATCAGGCCTTCATGCATCCCGATGGCGCCATCCGCATCACCGGACGGGCCAAGGATATCATTATCCGCGGCGGCGAAAATATTCCCGTGGTGGAAGTGGAAGACGTCCTCTACCGTCACGAGGCGGTCGCGGAAGTGGCGGTGGTGGGCATTCCCGATGAGAGGTTGGGAGAGCTGGGATGCGCCTTCGTTACCTTGCAACCAGGCGGCAGCCTTACACAGGACGAGATGATCCGATACCTGGACGACATCGGCACAGCCAAGCAGTATTGGCCCGAGCATCTGGAAATCGTTGACCATATGCCCCGCACGCCCAGCG
This sequence comes from Alphaproteobacteria bacterium, assembly GCA_046582635.1. Lineage (GTDB taxonomy): Bacteria > Pseudomonadota > Alphaproteobacteria. Next base: position 3,649 of record JAYGEA010000133.1, on the reverse strand, counting down.
GCAAGATCCAGAAATTCAAACTGCGTGAAATGGCCGAAGCCTTTCGGCGGGATAGGCCATGAGCATGGACGAAGCCACCCGCCAGCAGGACGAGACCCGGGAAAACTGGGCCTTGCGGGCCGGCCAGTGGAACGAACAGGCCGATCACCTGGCAAAATTGGCTCATGGTTTAAATAACCCGCTGATTGCCGCCGCCGGGGTGAAGGTTGGGCACCATGTCCTGGACCTGGCCTCGGGCGTGGGGGAGCCTGCGCTGTCCATATCGCCCCTGGTGGGTCCGGCGGGCAGCGTCACGGCTACCGACCTGGTGGCCGAAATGCTGGCCGGCGCGGAACGGCGGGCGGGGGACAAAGGCCTGACCAATATGCGGTTTCATCTCACGCCAATGGAAGAATTGCCGTTTGACGATAACAGTTTCGATGCCCTGACTTGCCGCATCGGCCTGATGTATACCCCCGCGCCCGAGCGCGCGGCGGCCCAGGCCCAACGGGTGCTGCGCCCGGGCTGCAAGGCGGCTTTTCTGGTCTGGGGCCCCAAGGCCGACAACAGCCAGTTCATTGTGGTTGACCGGGTGCTGTCAGACGTCGCCGGCATCGACCCCCACGAGGGCGCCTTCACACCCACCCGCCTGGGCGACGACGGCGCCTTGAACAAAGTGCTGCAAGCCGGTGGTTTCAGTGCCTGGGAGGAGCAGGCCCTGCGTTTCAGCCCCCGGGTCAGGCTGGACAGCAACTTCTGGCGGCCGCAACTGGCCCTGCGCATCGGCGACCGCCTCGCCACCATGCCGGAGGCTGAAAAACAGCGCATCGATGACGCCATGCGCGAAGCCTACGTGGACCTGCTGGACGGCGACCGGGTGCAATTGCAGGTGCACGCCCGGATTGGCGTGGGAACCGTTTAACTAGGCCAGTGTGAGAAGTGCGGGCTAACCCTTGGCGTACCAGCCATTGTCGACGTAAAGGGCGGTGCCGGTGATGAAGCTGGCCTCGTCGGAGGCCAGGAAAACCACCGCCGCGGCGACTTCCTCGGGTTCGCAGATGCGGCCCTGGGCCTCGGCCAGGGCGCCTTCCTCCCAGGCCTGGCCGGCCGTATCCAATTCGGCGATTTCACGCAGGCCATGAACCGTCTTTACGAACCCAGGGCAAACGGCGTTGCAACGAATACCCCGGTCCCAGTACTCGGCGGAAATGGCGCGGGACAGTTGCAGCACGGCGCCCTTGGTCATGCCATATACGGATTCCAAGGCAGTACCCAGTTCCGATGCGATGGAGCCCGTAATGACGATGGCGCCGCCGCCGTTGTCGTTCATTTCCTTGACGGCCCGGCGGCAGACCAGAAAATCGGATTTCACATTAATGTCCATCAGCCAGTCGTATTCCGCCTCGGTCGTCTCGTGCAGTGGTTTCACGGTGATGGTTCCCGCGTGATTGAACAGAATATCATATAGCCCGACCGTCTCGGCGATCTGGTCAAAAGCCTGGTCGACCTGCCGGCCGTCGGAAACATCGGTGTGGATAAAGCCGGCGCCGCCGCCCATGTCCTTGATCATCCGCACGGTCTCCGCGCCGGCCTGTTCCTGAATATCAAGAATGGTCACCGAGGCGCCTTCGCGGGCGCCAACACCACCCTGCTGATCGCGGCGCAATATGCGCTCCGGGCCCGTTTGCATAACTGCTGAAGAGAGGCGGTGGCAATGATCGCCGCCATGGGTTCCCATTTTTGTAATCTGGTATAAGCTCTCGGTCATGGCGGACATCATCATCATCGGCGGCAGTATCATGGGTTCCTCCATCGCCTATCATTTGGCGATGACCGGGCGGGGGGGCGAAATTTGCGTGATCGAGCCCGATCCCAGTTATGAATGGGCGGCCGCGCCGCGATCCTCGGGCGGCGTGAGGCTGATGCATGGCCTGCCGGAAAATATCGAGATGTCCCGCTATGGCCGCGAGGTCTACAAGGATTTCGCCGCTGTGATGGATGTGGATGGCCAGCCGGGCAGTTTTGAATTTCTCGAACATGGCTATCTCTACCTTGTCGCCGGAGCGTCGGACATTGCGGCGGCCGAAGAAAACTGGCGCACCCAGACCAGCCTCGGCGTGCCCAATGATTTTCTTGATCGGGACCAGGTGGCGGCGCGCTTCCCCTCCATGCACGTGGCCGATATTGATGCCGCCATCCACGCGCCGCAAGACGGCTTCATCGATCCCAACGCCGCCGTGTTGGGTTTCCGGCGCAAGGCGATCAGCCTTGGGGTCACCTATATTCAGGACAAGGTCGTGGATATCGAGGTCGCGGGCGGTCTGGCCCGGGCGGTGGTCCTGGGCTCGGGCGAACGGGTTGCGGGCGATGTCATCGTCAACGTGGCGGGGGCCTGGGGGCCGGAAATCTGCGCCATGGTCGGCATGCAGGTGCCGGTGGAGCCCCTCAGCCGTAATACCTTCTACTTTGAAATACGCGGCCGGGTGGAAACCATGCCCCTGACCAAGGACCCCAGCGGCGTCGCCTTCCGCCAGGAAGGCGCCGGCTTCACCGCCGGGCAGACGGATGTCAACGTTGCCTTCGGCTTCGATTGGGAGGTCTACCACGACAAGTTCCAAGAAGTTTTCTGGCCCGCCCTGGCCCATCGGGTGCCGGCATTCGAGGCCCTGCAGGTCAAGCGCGGCTGGTCCGGGCACTATGCCTATAACCGCATGGACGGCAACACCATCATCGGCAAGTGGATCGGCGGTCTGGACAATTTCTACATCGCCACCGGCTTCACCGGCGCCGGCCTGCAAAAGGGGCCCGCCATTGGCCGGGCCATGACCGAATTACTGCTTGAAGGCCGCTATCAGACCATCGATCTGACCCGCATGTCCTATCAACGGGTGATCGACGACGAACCATTGCTGGAAACCGGTTTTTCGGCATGAGCGCCGCATGGCGGGCATTTCATTCCCTGGAGATTTTTCAAGTTCAATCGTTCCCGTAATTTCTTCCTTCCCACCGTATTTGCATTCGTATTTGCATTCGTATTCAGCGTAACACTCAATTTCTGGGTTGGTGCGGCCCATGCCGCCTCGGAAACGGAGATCGATATCAAGGTCGAAGCGGCATTGACGCTGTTCAAGGCCGAAGTCCTGGGCGGCGAAGAATTTCTGAAACGGGCCGAGGGCATACTGATTTTTCCCGATATTATTAAGGCCGGGCTATTTATTGGCGGTGAATATGGCGAAGGCGCCTTGCGCATTGGCGGCAAGACCGTGGCCTATTACAGCACGGTCGCGGCCTCCATCGGTTTCCAACTGGGTGTCCAGCAGAAAGCGGTCATGCTGATCTTCCTCAAAGAGCCGGCTTTAGTGTCATTTCGAGCCTCGGATGGTTGGGAAGTTGGGATTGATGGCTCCGTCGCCGTGGTGGAATGGGGCAAGGGCGTGGATATCAACAGTCACCAGATAAACGACCCCATCGTTGGCTTCGTCTTTAATAACAAAGGGCTGATGTACAACCTCACACTGGAAGGTTCCAAGATCACCAAGCTCGACCGCTAGAGCAATACCAACCGACGGAAACAACGGTTTAACCGCGCCGTTTTGCCGTTGCGTCTCGATCAAGATCACCGTTTTCCCCGATCAACACGCCGTAATCCCGCGCGGCGGCCTCGGCACTG
>JAYGEA010000357.1:0-8257 GCA_046582635.1 Alphaproteobacteria bacterium | reverse complement strand
CTCCGCCTGGAAGGCCGCATCGTTGATTTTCCGGCCTGGCGCGCCGAGGACATTTTCGGGGGCGCGGACGGCGGCATTGGTGAAGGTGGTCTGGACCCTCGCCCGTGGTCACGCAGGTGCCCAGGGACAGGCAAATCAGGCCTGCGAGACACCACTGCAGCAATGTCTATATCGCCCTGGCGTGGGCCGGCTTGTCCGGGTTGGGCGCGTGATATTGATCAAAGGCGGCACAGGCCATGCGCACCAGCATGCGGCCCGGCGGCAGGACGTCGACCCGCCAGCCGTCCACGGCCACCAGCTCGTCCGCGATCAAGGGGGCGAGCTTGCCCAGGTCCGCGGCCAGGTCGGCGACGGGGACACCGAATTCGTCGCAGACAGCGTCCAGATCCACATGGAAATCACACATCAGACGTTCAATGATGTGTGACCGCAGACGGTCTTCGTCGGTCAAGCCGACGCCGCGATTGGTGCCCAGGCCGTCGGCTTTGATGGCGTTCATATAATCCCGCGCGGCGGATTTATTCTGGATGAAACCGCCCGGCAGCGTTGATATGGCGGAGGCGCCGAAGGCAATCAGGGTTTTCGCCGTATCGGTGGTGTAGCCCTGAAAATTGCGGTGCAGGCGGCCTTCGCGCTGGGCGATGGTCATCTCGGAATCCGACTTGGAGAAATGATCCAGACCGATATGGACGTAATCCGCCGCTTCCAACCGCTGCAAGGCTTCGTCAAACAGCACCAGCCGTTCCTCGGCGCTGGGCAGGTCACTTTCCTTGATCAGCTTCTGGTGCGAGAACATCCAGGGCACATGGGCATAGCCGAACAAGGTCATGCGTTCGGGCTGCAGGCCCACGGCCAGGTCGGCGGAGGTGGAAAAATTATCCCGGCGCTGAAACGGCAGGCCGTACATCAGATCCAGGTTCAGATCCTCGATACCGCCCCGGCGCAATTGCGCAACTGTTTCCGCCACCAGATCATAGGGCTGCACCCGGTTGACGGCGGCCTGAACCTCGGCGTCGAAATCCTGCACCCCGATGGAGGTGCGGTTGACGCCCATCTCGCCAGTCAGGGTGTCAATATCCTCGGGCGAAAGCACACGGGGGTCCATCTCCACCGCGATCTCCGTCTCGGGCAAAAAATCAAAATGTTCGCGCAATTTATCCATGATCCTGGCCATGCGCGCCGTGCCGATGGCGCTGGGCGTGCCGCCGCCCCAATGCACCGCCGCGGCCTTGGGACGGGCGCCCAACTTGGCCGCGACCCGGTCAATTTCCAGGCAAACCAGGTCGGTGTAGGCATCGAAGGTGCTCTGATGCCGCCCAACTTGCGTATTACAACCGCAATACCAACATAAAACCTCGCAAAACGGTACGTGGACGTACAACGATACCGCCTCCTCCCGGCCCGCTTGGCCCAGCCCCACCTCGCCCAACCATTGGGCATGCTGTTCCGGGCCCACCGCATCGGTGAACTGCACCGCCGTGGGATAGGACGTATAGCGCGGCACGCGCTGATCATATTTCAACAAAGTCGCGGAATTCATGGCCCTCGGTTCCCCATTTACCTTGCCCAACACATTCCACGCCGTGCCGGCAACTGCAAGTAACTTAACTCTGATAACAGAAAAGAGTGAATAAATAGTCACATGGTTTGCCGAACTGTTAGTTTAAACCCATGACTCGGAAACCGCGCATCGCCATCATCGGCGCCGGCATGGGCGGTCTTGCCACCGCCGCCGCCCTGCACCGCCTTGATATCAAATTCCATGTCTACGAACAGGCCGGCCATTTCGCGCGGATCGGCGCCGGCATTCAGATGAGCCCCAACGCCATGCGCGTTTTGCGCGGCCTTGGACTGGAAGAGGAGGTCCGCCGCCTGGCCTTCCAGCCGCCATCCTGGAGCAATCGGGAATGGGATAGCGGCGCGGTGACGTATGAATTGCCGCTTGGCCAAATTGCCGAGGACCGGTTCGGTGCGCCTTACTTGCAAATGCATCGGGCTGATTTGCATTCCGCGCTGCTATCGGCGGTACCGGCGGGAGATATTTCACCGAATAAGCAATTGCTCGAAATCGAACAGGGTTCTGGCGGAAACACCCTGTTGTTTGCCGATGGCACCAGGGCGGAGGCGGACCTGGTGATCGGCGCCGATGGCGTGCACTCCCGCGTCAGGGCCGGTTTGTTGGGGCCGGAGCAACCCGTGGCCACCGGGCGGGTCGCCTACCGCGCGACGTTCTCCACGACCGGTTTGGACCATGCCGTGGGGCCCTGTACCAAGTGGTGGGGCCCGGACCGGCACATCGTGATTTACTATGTCACCGCGGCCCGCGACGAGATCTATTTCGTCACCAGCCTGCCGGACGCGGCCTGGCTGCGGGAATCCTGGTCCGCGACCGGTGACATCAATGTGGTCCGTGATGCCTTCGCCGGATTTCATGATGAGGTTCGCGTGGTGCTTCGCGCCTGTCCAAAGGTGCATCGCTGGGCCATTTTGGAGCGCCCGGCCCTGGACAACTGGCATGGCCGGGGCTTGGTTCTGATCGGTGACGCGGCCCATCCCATGACGCCCTATATGGCCCAGGGCGCGGCCATGGCCATGGAGGACGGCATTATCCTGGCCCGGGTCCTGGAAAGCGAACCCGATACGGCACGGGCCCTTGATATGTTCGAGACGACGCGAAAAGCCCGCGCGGCTCAGGTCCAGGCCATCTCGCAAGCCAACACCTGGATGCACCGGGAAACCGACCCAACTTGGTGTTACGGATACGATCCCTGGACCGCGCCGCTTGGAGGCTAGCCCGCATTTCAAGTTTGATTGAAATCGCCGAGCCGCCCTCTCCCCCACCCGGCCACCCATTCATCATGATTCCGTGGGTGGCCGGGTGGGGGAGAGGGCGGCTCGGATCAAGCTTGATAAGCTTTAGCGCCCAGGCAGAATCGGGACGCCAAATACCCATTCATGTCCCAGCAGCAGGATCAGCAAAAACAGCGCCACCCCGCCCCCGATGCGGCCCCAGCCAATTTCCCCGAACGTCACCTTGGCCCGCCCCTGCAGGATGGCGGCGCCGGGCAACCACGATGTCTGCGCCAGGAATTGCGGCCAGGTGTCGGGGTGATTGGCCGCCCGTTTGGCATCAATTTGCACCGGACCGATCAGGGACAGCGCCAAAAAGCCGCCGAACAGGATGACCGAGGCCAGATCTCCATTGGCCAGGATATGGGCCACGGACCAGATCGTCACGCCGACGAGGAACGGATGCCGGGTTACCTTGATGATGCCCTTGGCGGCGTGTTCACCCCGTAAGGCTTTCTCGCCGCCCGCCGCCGTTGGATTTGGCGTGCTGAAAGCCAGCACCGCCAACACGATGGCGATCAACATCAGGGGAACAGCCAGCATTTTCAGGCCCGGAACATCGGCCCACAACGCCACATATGGCGCGGCGCCATAAGCCAGAACAACCCAGAACAGCGCGCCAGCGGACAGGATCGAAAAAAGGCCCAAATAAGCCCCCTGCCCGATCTTGGAAATCAGAATGGCGCGCAATGGGGTGCCGGAGATCACGGCGTGGATGCCCAAGAACAACAGACTGGCCAAAAACAGGCTGATCATCGTAAATTCCTTTTGTTGCGCGAGATGTAGAGTTAACTGGCGAACGAAGGATCAAACCAATGGATATCACGCCTTGCGATGCAACTCTGGGCGCCGTCGTCACGGGTATAGACTTAAGCGACGAAGCGGACGATGCAACCTTCGCCGCCATAGAGGCGGCCTGGTATGACCGCGGCGTGTTGATTTTCCCCGAACAGGGCCTCGACGACAGGGCCCACATCGCCTTCTCCCGCCGCTTCGGCAAGCTGGAGCGCAGCATCAAGGATGAAGCCAACGAGAACCCCGAGATTATCATGCTGTCCAACCTGAAGGCGGACGGCAGCCTGTGGCCCCATAAAAGCGAACACGGCCTGTTTCTGGCCGGCAATCGCGGCTGGCATACGGATAGCTCGTTCAAACGGGTGCCGGCCATGGCATCCCTGCTGGCGGCGCATCAGGTGCCGGACAGCGGCGGCGGGACGGAATTCGCCGATATGCGCGCCGCCTACGACGATCTGGAGGCAGAGATGCAAGCCTGGCTGGAGGACAAGGTCGCCGTCCACAGCTATCTCTACAGCCAGGGACTGGTGGGTGGTCTGGCGGTGTTGACAGCGGAGGAGCAAACCGCCCTGCCCCCCGTGGAGCACGCCATGGTCCGCCGACATCCCAAAACCGGCCGCAAGAACCTCTACATAGGCCGCCATGCCAGCCATATCAAAGGCCGGGACGAGGGGGAAAGCCGGGCGCTGTTGCAAGACTTGGTGGACAACGCCTGTCAGACACCCCGCACCATCACTCACTTCTGGCGCGCCGGCGATCTGGTGATCTGGGACAACCGCTGCATGCTGCACCGGGGCCAGGTCTGGCCCGGCGACCAGGCCCGGGTCATAGCCCGCACCACCGTCGCCGGCGAGGCCGATAAAAATGGGGGCAATGAATGGAATTTATGAGGCAAAGTCGTCCTGTCCTAAAAGTGCGGGTCGATCCGTATCGCCGATCCGTTGTAAACATTGATGGTATGGATTCGCCCTCTGGCCAATTCGAATGGGGAAACAAATGACCGAAACGCGGAAATTCGACGTGGTGATCAGCGGCGGACGGCTGATTGATGGTACCGCCGCGCCCGGCCGGAACATGGACGTGGGCATATCCGGTGACCGGATCGCTGCCGTCGCAGCGCCGGAAGACGCCTTGGATTGGTGGGGCAATCTGAATATCGATGCCTCCGACCGGGTTCTCGCACCTGGCTTCATCGACGTGCATACCCATGACGATAATGCGGTTCTGGCCACCCCCACCATGCCGGCGAAGATCAGCCAGGGGGTGACAACGGTGGTGGTCGGCAATTGCGGTATTTCGCTGGCCCCCATCACCGACATCGACCCACCGCCGCCGCTTAACCTGCTGGGCGGCCGTGACCGCTTTCGCTTTGACACCATGGCGGCCTATGTCGCGGCGGTGGAGGACAGCCGCCCCGCCGTCAATGTCGCCATTCTGGTCGGCCACGGCACCTTGCGGGTCGGCGCCATGGACGATCTGGACCAGGTCGCGAGCGAGGCGGAGATCCAGGTGATGGGGGAGAAACTGGCGGCATCCCTGGCGGCGGGCGCCATCGGCATGAGCACGGGACTTTATTACAAGACTTCGAAGGCGGCCAGCACGGACGAAGTCATTGCCCTGGCCAAGGTGGTCTCGGCGGCGGGCGGCGTCTACACCACCCATATGCGGGACGAGGCCGACCACATCATCACTTCTCTGGAGGAAACCCAGACCACGGCGGAACAGGCCGGCGTGCCGGTGGTGATCTCGCACCACAAATGTTCCCAGCCGGACAACTGGGGCCGCAGCGAAGAAACCCTGGCCTTTATCGAAGAAGCGCGGAAATCCACCACCATGGGCCTGGACGCCTACCCCTATGCCGCCGGCTCCACCGTGCTGGATCCCGATTGGGTCAACGACCGGATCCGTATCATGATCACCACGTCCGAGCCGCATCCGGAAGCTTCGGGGCGGGATCTGGCGGATGTCGCAGCCGAATGGGACCTGGATTTGAAGGCAGCGGCGGTCAAGCTGGCGCCGGCGGGCGCGATTTATTTCCAAATCGATGAAATGGATATGCAGCGCATCCTGGCCTATCCCCCAACCATGATCGGTTCCGACGGTCTGCCCCACGATAAACATCCCCACCCCCGCCTCTGGGGTACCTTTCCCCGGGTTCTGGGTCATTACTGCCGCGATCTTGGTCTGTTCGATCTGGAAACCGCCGTGCACAAGATGACCGGACTGCCGGCCGAAACATTTGGTCTGAAGGATCGCGGCGTGGTGCGGGAGGGCGCCCATGCGGATCTGGTGGTCTTCGACGCGGACAAAATCCGCGACCTGGCGACCTACGAACAGCCCCTGCAACAGTCCCTGGGCATCGACTATGTTCTGGTCAATGGCACCCTGTCTTTGATGCTTGGCAACCTTTGCACCGACCGGGCCGGCCAGGTGGTGGGGCGGCATTAATTGCGCGCGGATTTTTGTTGTATTTAGATTTGAGCCAAGTATTCTGGAGCCCGGACAGAAGGACACATCCACCGGGATAATTAGTGGGTGCGATGATTAATATATTGGGAGAACGAGCGCATGGCGCAGGTGAAAGTGGCCGATCAAAGAGCCGTTGTGGAAATCAAGACCACCCAGGTCATGCAGGCGGGGTTTGCCGCGCTTTTGGGGCTGGCATTGTTTATCGGCGTGGCATTTTCACATCCCGCGGCCATTCATAACGCCGCCCATGACTCCCGCCATGGCGTCGCGGTGCCCTGCCACTAAACCCATTCAAGGTTTACCGACAATATGGAATTATTTCGATCGATTTTACTGAGCGCCCTACTCGCCGGTATTGTCGCGGGTTTAGCGTTGACCGGTTTGCAAACCTTGAAGGTCTATCCGTTGATCTTTGCCGCCGAAGTGTTCGAGAATGGGGGGCAGACAGCCGCCGAACATTCTCATGCTCAGGCCGGGAAAGAGGCCGCCGCCAATCATCACGCTGATGAGGCGGAACCGTGGGCGCCCGCCGATGGCGCGGAACGGTTGTTGTATTCGCTGCTGGCCAATGTATTGCTGGGGGTCGCGTTGGGGCTGGTCCTGGCCGCGATGTTTGCCCTTCGCCGCGTGGGCGACTGGCGCCAAGGTGTAATCTGGGGCCTGGCCGGCTTTGTCGCCGTGCATCTGGCGCCGTCATTTGGCTTGCCGCCCGAACTGCCGGGCATGCCGGCCGGCGACCTGCTGGCGCGGCAGACTTGGTGGTTCGCCACCGCCCTTTTGACGGCGGGCGGGATTGCCCTGATATTCTTGAGTAACGCTCTGACCTGGCGCGTAGCAGGGGTGGCCTTGATCGTGCTGCCGCAAATCTATGGCGCACCCCATCCGGCTACCTTGGAAAGCGGTGTCCCGGCGAACCTGGCGGCGGATTTCGCAACGGCCAGTCTGGCCACCAATCTGGTCTTTTGGACCATCCTGGGCATCCTCACCGCCATGACCATGGCCCGCCTGGGGCAAGGTGACCGTGCCGCCGAACTCGCCTAGATCAAAGGGTAGAGCAACTTGTCTGCGTACGAAAGAACGCAGGTTGCTCTAGATGTGGAGTCTCAATTGGTTATTCATATCCAGGCCTGATCGGTTGATGGGTGGTTTTTTTGTCCCGGCGTGGGGCCTGTGCCAATTGTAATGGCGCCGCCAGTACGGCAGCTCCTTCTTCCGTTGCTCCGAGGTATTGTGGGCCTGGGCATAGGCCCATTCCCTGAGACTTGACTGGATGAAGCGCCCGGCCGATGCCCCTGGCGTTGCTTTGGCCATGGCGGTCCCCGGCGCCGCTCGATAACCCGCGCTTGGATTGTCTCAAACGTCCGGGCCGGGCTGTTCAGGGGCCGCGATGAAAAATCCTGCAGACCAGCCAAACTTTGCTCTCGATAACGCCGCCGCCATTTGTAGACCGTGCGGACACCGACGCCCATGGCGCAGGCGACGTCTTCGGGATGTTCGCCACGTTCCAGGCGCTCGATCAACAGCTCTCGACCTTTTGGCGTCGGCGCACGTGCGCACGTTCCGGAGGGGCGTCCGAAGTTGGAACCCCGTCATCTTCCCATACAGGAATGCAATGCGCTACTTCGGGCGCATGAACAGATGAAAAAGTACAAATATGATGATGGCGGCAGGAAATACCAGCAGCGCGAAACCGCCGGATTCAGAGGCGGTGTTTGTACCATGCGCAAATGCCGTTTGACTGAACAGACCCGCCGCCGCGGCAACGGCGAGACACAACATGAAACCGGTTCTTTGGTGTTTCATTGCGCACAAGTTTCCAGAATTCTTAGCCAGCATTCCACATTTGGGCGCAAAATTCACGACAATTTTGATGTCAAACAAAGTGTTTCAACCAAGTATTGTGGTCGGCCCCTCGGTTTGGCACTGTATTGACGTCCTTTGAATTCGGGACATTCCGCATCTCCCAATCCAGTTGAATGCCACGCATCCAACGGTTCATGCCGCGCGACCATAGCGATCACCGTAACTTGGTACAAGGTCATTCTTTTTGGTTTTTTGGCCGATGGTATTGGGTTATGGTAAAATGTCTGGTCGTACATAGCTAAGGAGACATGGGACATGGCAGAGAGTTTTAGCAATAAGA
>JAYGEA010000308.1:0-36019 GCA_046582635.1 Alphaproteobacteria bacterium | reverse complement strand
CGCCATCTCTTTTTGAGCCGTGCCAGCTTCTCGAAGCCGGAAAAGCTCATATCTCTCGTCTATATCGAGCTGACTATAGTCTGTTCCCATTGCAATTCCCGGTCATATAGGAATTGCACTTCGTTTGTGAGTCTAGCGTCTACTCTTAGCCATGAATTGTGCCAAGTGCGGGCTTGTCTGGCGGCCACGGCCCGTTATAAAGCGCAACCATGGCACCACCCATTCTTATCCTGCGCGACATTGATCTCACCTTTGGCGGCACGCCCCTGTTGCAGGGGGCCGAGATGTCCGTGTCCCAGGGCGACCGGTTGTGCCTGGTGGGGCGCAATGGCTCCGGCAAATCAACCCTGATGAAGATTGTCGCCGGGCAGATCGAGGCGGACAGCGGCGAGAAATTCATCCAGCCCGGCGTTACGGTGCGCTATCTGCCGCAAGAGCCCGATCTGTCGGGTTTCACGGATGTTCTGTCCTATGTGGAAGCCGGCCTGGCACCAGGCGATGACCCCTACCGCGCCAACTATCTGTTGCAACAACTGGGCCTGCGCGGTGATGCAGACCCCGGCCATCTATCAGGCGGGGAACGCCGCCGCGCCGCCCTGGCCCGTGTGCTGGCGCCCGAGCCCGACATTCTGTTGCTGGACGAACCCACCAACCATCTGGATCTGCCCGCCATTGAATGGCTGGAGGTTGAGTTAAAGGGCTTGCGTTCCGCGCTGGTCATGGTCAGCCACGACCGCCGCTTTCTCTCCAACCTCTCCCGCGCCACCTTGTGGTTGAACCAGGGTGAGACCCGCCTGTTGAGCAAGGGCTTTGCGGCGTTCGAGGCCTGGCGAGACGAGATCCTGCAACTGGAGGAAGACGAACAACACAAGCTGGACCGCAAGATCGTGCGCGAGGAACATTGGTTGACCTACGGCGTCACGGCCCGGCGCAAGCGCAACCAGCGCCGCCTGGCCGATCTGCAGGGTTTGCGCCAGCAACGCCGCGAACGGGTCCGGCCCACGGGCAATGTGAAGCTGGAGGTGACGGAAAGCGGCCTGTCCGGCAAACTGGTGGTGGAGGCCAAGACTATATCCAAGGCCTATGACGGCACCGCCATCGTCGCCGATTTCTCCACCCGTATCCAGCGCGGCGACCGGGTTGGCATCGTCGGCCCCAACGGTGCCGGCAAGACCACGCTGTTGAACATGCTGACCGGCGTGCTGACGCCCGATGACGGCGTGATCCGCCTGGGCGCCAATCTGGCCGTGGCCAGCCTTGATCAAGGCCGGGAAAGCCTGGACCCGAACACGACGCTGTCCGAGGCGCTGACGGGGGGCAGCGGCGACCGGGTCAGCGTGGCCGGCCAAAACAAACACGTGATCAGCTATATGAAGGATTTCCTGTTTCAGCCGGAACAGATCGGCACCGTGGTCTCGGCCCTATCGGGGGGCGAGAGGGGCCGGGTGATGCTGGCCCGGGCCCTGGCGCGGCCGTCCAATCTGCTGTTGCTGGACGAACCCACCAATGACCTGGATCTGGAAACCCTGGATCTGTTGCAGGAAATGCTGGCGGATTATCCCGGCACGGTGGTGCTGGTCAGCCATGACCGTGATTTCCTCGACCGGGTGGTGACTTCCGTCATCGCACCGGAAAGTTCCAACAGCGGCGGGGGACGCTGGCTGGAATATGCCGGGGGCTATTCCGATATGGTCCGCCAAAGAGGCCCGGTGCAAGTGGTTGAGGCCGCCGCCGGGCGCAGAAAACCGAAACCGGCGGCCCGCTCGAACGCCAACGCCGCCAGTAAACTGTCCTTCAAGGACAAGCACGCCCTGGAAACCCTGCCGGGGAAAATTGAAGATCTGGGGGCCGAAATTGCCACCCTGGAAAGCACCTTGGCCGATCCGAAATTGTTCAGCCGCGACCCCTCTGCCTACAATGGCGCCTCGGCCCGCCATGGCTCCGCCGTCGAAGAACTGGCCAAGGCGGAAGAGGATTGGCTAATCTTGGAGATGCGGCGCGAGGAACTGGAAGCCGAATAACATAAACGAGTTAGAGGCGGTAGCGTATGTCGGACAAGCAATCAAATGGCTCAGGAAAAGGTCCCCTGAGCGGCATCCGCGTGCTGGATTTTTCCATGTTCATGGCCGGGCCCTATGCCTCCCGGCTGTTGGCCGATGGGGGCGCCGAGGTGATCAAGGTGGAGCCACCCGGGGGCGAATTCATGCGTAAATCAAACCCCCTGCGTGGCGCCTACAGCGGCTTTTTCGGACACCTGAATTGCGGCAAGAAATGCATCACCTTAAATCTCAAGGACCCCAGGGACCTGGCCGTCATTCACGCCCTGATGCCCAGCGTGGACGTGGTGCTGGAAAATTTCCGCCCCGGCGTGACCGCCCGCCTGGGCATCCATTATGACGATTTGTCCAAGCTGCGGTCGGATTTGGTCTATTGCTCCGTCTCCGGCTACGGACAGACCGGTCCGGCGGCGCAACTGCCCGCCTATGCGCCTATCATCCATGCCGCCTCTGGCGTCGATCTCAGCCTGACCGAATACGCCCTGGGTCAGGACCAACCGGTCCCCAACCGCAGCACCGCCGCCGATATCCTGGCCGCCACGCATGCCTTTGGCGCTATCTGCGCCGCCCTGGTGCACCGCCAAAGGGGCGGCGGCGGCGACTATATCGATGTCTCCCTGATGGATACCATGTACCACATGATGGGCTACGAGGTGCAGACGGCACAGATCGACAACCCGCCCCGGCCCATTACCTTTGGGCCGACCAAAACCAGGGACGGCTTCATCATCATCGCGCCCATCAGCCAGCTGAATTTCGAGGCCCTGGCCCGGGCCGCCCAGCATCCCGAATGGCTGCGGGATGAGCGTTTTTCCACTGTTCAGGGCCGCTTCGTCAATTGGGAAACAATGATGGCCGAAGTCGCCAAATGGGCCATCCAACATGATGCCGATGCCTGTGTGGAGGCGCTGTCCAGGGAAGGCTGTCCCTGCACAAAATATATGACCGTCGCGGAAGCCATCGCCCAACCCCAGGCCGCCCATCGCGGCTCTCTGGCGGAGGTGGAGGATGGCTGGGGCCGCTATCGGGTGCCCGACAGTCCGTTCAAGTTTACCAAGGCGGAGGTCAAGGCCCGGTCCTGGGTGGCCGAGATCGGCCAGCATGACGAAGAAGTCCGCGCGGAACTGAATTTGCCGGAAAAATCCGCCTAATCGTGGGGACAATGTCCTTGCTCTCGACTATGCTCAAAACCGCACGGTGATAAAAGGGGGACGAAGATGAAACTGATTTATTTCGATGATTACCGCCTGGGCGTTTTGAAGGGCGACATGGTGGTTGATGTCACGGACGAGCTGGGGGATATACCCTGCATCGATCACCGGGCCTTGATGGCCGGCCTGATCGCCCGTTTTGACGATTATCGCGGCCGCCTCGATGCCGCCGTGGCGGCGGCCGAAGAAGGGCCGCCCCTGTCCGCCGTCACCCTGCGCCCGCCGCTGCCCCTGCCGCGCAACATCGACTGCATGGCGGTGAATTATATGGAAGACGGCACCCGGGACGCACCGGCGCCCATCAACGGCTTTCACAAATCGCCCTCGGCGATTATCGGGCCCGGCGACACAATGGTGCTGGGCGACATCCCCGCCACCATATTCGAGGGCGAGGCGGAATTGGCCGTGATCATCGGCAAGCCGGCCAGCCATGTGCCGGCAGCGGAGGCCATGGACTATATCTTTGGCTACACCTGTTTCATCGACGGTTCGGCGCGCGGCGTCGGACCCTCCAACAACGTCTTCTTTCAGGTCAAGAGCCGGGACACGTTTGCCCCCATCGGCCCCTGCATCGTGACGGCGGACGAGATCGAGGATCCGCAGAACCTGGCCATCAAGCTCAGCGTCAATGGCACGGTGATGCAAGATTTCAACACCTCCGACATGGCGCATCAGATCGCCCGCTGTATTGAATGGACCTCCGCGGCCCGCGCCTTGGAACCGGGCGATATTCTCGCCACGGGCACCAATCACCGGGGCCTGAACGCTTTCATGGATGGCGACAAGGTGGATTTGGAAATCGAGGGCATCGGCACCCTGTCCATCAACATCCGCGACGACCTGAAACGCACCTGGCTGCGGGAAACAAGGCTGGAACACGCGGAAAAGGGTCTTGAAGGCGCCCATACGCCGCAGTTGACCGGGAAATACGCGAATTAGCACACCAGGACGCGGTTACCAGTCGCCGGCTGATTGCGCCTTGAGGTCGGCGAATACGTCCGGGTGGCGATAGCAGAGGTTTTCCCGTTCGCCGGGGTCGGTCTCCAGGTCATGGAGAAACTCAAAACCGCCGTCCCATAGGTATTTCCATTTGCCCCGGCGCACGGCCCGTTGCGCCCGCGCGCGCCAGTTGGCGTGCAGGTCGGGCAGATTGATGCGCCAATGCAGGGTTCGCTCCACCCCATCATGGGATGCGTTCAATAGATCCCGGCCATCGATGTCTTGCTCGGCCTCAATTCCCGCCGCCGCCAACAGGGTCGGCATGACATCCATCAGGATGCCAGGGTCCGAAATGACGTCGCCCGCCTCGCGGCCGCGTGCGCCGAGGCCCGCGCCGTGACCATTGGGCCAATGCAGGATCATGGGAACCCGGATACCGCCCTCCCACAAGGTGCCGAAGCCGTGAAAGAACGGCCCCTTGGTGGCCAGCTCGGCGCCGCCATGGTCATAGGTCAGCAGGACACCGGTCTGCTCGGCGATCCCCTGGGCCTCCAGGGCGTCCATGATGCGCCCGACGCTGAGATCAAGATGTTCCACGGCGGCGGCATAATCGGCCCTGTCGCCGTTGATCCAGGTGTCATGGCGCCCTGGTTCGTTCTCCAACCCCGGCGGGCGGTAGGGGGGCAGGGCGGCGTTATAGGCAACGTAAAGGAAATAGGGCTCCTGGCCCTTGGCGCGGATGAAATCCACGGCGCTATCGGTGAACAAATCCGTGGTATAGCCCGGCCGCGCCTCTAGTTCTGTGTTGTGGAACAGGGCCGGTTCGCCATCGCGGGTGTTGTGGGAATAATAGTCGATGTTCCATTCATGGAAGCCCATGAAGTCATCAAAACCATGGGCATTGGGCCCGTCCGCCACTTCATAACCCAAATGCCACTTGCCATACAACGCGGTCGCGAAGCCCGCGTCCTTGAAATACCGGGGCAGGGATTTCACCTGGGTCGAGAGCCCCGGCTCTCCATGATAGATATTATTCTCGATCCCCAGATGGCGCGGATAGCGGCCCGTCAGCATGGCCGCCCGGCTGGGCACGCAGATGGGTGCGGCGCCATAGAAATCCGTATACCTGATGCCCCCCTCCGCCAGCCGCCGGATGTTCGGTGTACGGATTTCCGAACGGCCGAAGGGTTCAATGTCGCCATAGCCCATATAGTCGAACACGATCAGCACGATATGCTTGGCGGGGGGTGGGTTCATGGTTGGGTCAAACTATTCGTAGTACCACGACGCCCGCCACAGCACCGCGGCGGCGATGATGGCGGCGGGCACCAGAACGACGCTGAGCCCCCCGAGAATGCTTTTCAGGAGTTCTTTTCTCCGCGCCCGCCGTTCCCCCTCGCCGCGCTGTTCAGCCATTGGCAATTCTCCCAACGTCGCCCTATCCGGGTAATGTATCCGCTATCCAGCGCTATGGCGACCCTGATGGCAAAAAACGAATTTACAATTCATGGCTTGTCCGCGTCGGCCCTTTCCAACAACCATTCCGCCAGTTCCAACTCGAACGGCTCGTCGATATTGACGAGCGGGCGGTCGATCACCACGGCGATGCAGTCGTCTTCCATGATGTGGCCCTCGTCCACCAGGGTGGCGCGGCGGAGGGCGTAGCAGATGCCGTTGCAGTGGAAATAGTCGGGGATGGATTGCCGTAACGCCGTGCGGCCGCCCTCCAGATAGGGGGTCAGGTTGCCGCTGTCGTCCAGCTTCAGGGTTTTGTGGGGAGTGAAATGCGCCGGTGTGGGGCTTAAGGTCGCGGCCGCCTTGTGGCCGCTTTCGATCAGGGTTCGCACGGTCAGGGTGACGTCTTCGGGGCGGCGCAGGGGCGAGGTTGGTTCCAGCAGGATGGAGATATCGAAGCGCATGGCATAATGCGCCTCCGCCGCCAGCCAGACGTGGCGCCACATCTCGGTGGAGGTGGATTTGTCGCCGGCCAGCTCGTCAGGGCGTTGGAACGGCGCTTCCAGGCCATGGCGGGTCGCCTCCGCCGCGATCTCCACGTCGTCGGTGGAGATGATGGCGTGGTCGATCCAATCCAGACCGCTGGCCAGTTCGCCGGCCCGGCCGACCAGTGAGATGCCGCCGACCATTGCGAGGTTCTTGCGCGGAATGGATTTGGAGCCGCCCCGCGCCGGCACCACCGCAAGAACCGTCTGTCCCTCGAATGCCATATCCCTAACCTAAGTCCATGCGGCGGCCATTGGCGTGACTTTGCCGGGCGGCCTCCAATATCTTCATGACGCCCAGGCCGTCGGCTATGGTGCAGGTCGCCGCCGGGGCGCCATCGAGGAGGGCCAGGAATTCCCTGGCCACGCCGAGGAACATATCGTTGCGTTCGCAATCGAAGGTTTCCTCGCGCCAGTTTTCGCCGGCTTCGAGGCAGACGGCGATTTGGTTCGGGGTTTCGGACCACAAAATGCTGCCGCCCTCGCCAATGAAGCGGATGGATTTGCGGTGCGGCCGGCCATACAGATCCAGGTGCAGGTTGGCGCGCAGGCCGTCCGGGAAATAGATCATCATGTCCACGTTATCATCCGAGGTGATGTTCAGGTCCGAGATCTTCTCGACCCGCGCCGAGAGGCTTTCCGGCATGCCGAAGAACCACAGCATCAAATCCACCCAATGGCTCTCGTCCAGCAACGCGCCGCCGCCCAGGTCGGCCGACGACATGAAGAACTCCTCCAACGGCTCGCCAGGATGCCAATCCGCCAAATGCGCCGACATGGTGAAATCCACATAGCGGATTTGACCCACCGCGCCCGCCGCCAGCAATTCCCGCACCCGCGCCAGGGGCGGCCACCACCGCCAGGTATAGCCCAGCAACAAGGGCGTGCCCGTGCGGGCAAGGGCGGCGGCCAGGGCCTGGGCCTCGTCCAGGGTCTTGGCCACCGGTTTTTCCAACAGCACCGGCAGGCCGGCCTCCAGGGCGGGGATGCATTGTTCCACGTGAAAGCGCGTGGGCGAGCAGACCGCGACGCCGTCAAACCCGCCCGCCGCCAGAGCGTCTTCCAGGGTCGGATAGGCGGCCGTGGTGAATTCATCCACGAAGGCCGCGCGGCGGTCATCGCGCGGGTCCATGCCCGAGACCGTGGCGCCCAGGGATGTCAGATTGCGGCCATGGCGCATGCCGACGCTGCCCGTGCCGATGATCAGGATATGTTTATTACTCATCGCAGGCCTCGCACCATATCTTGATAAGTCTCCGGGTCCATGGGCAGTTCAACAAACAAGGGTCCGCCATCAGGTTGCCAATCCGCCAGGATATGGCCCAGGGCATCGGCCGTCTCCGCCAACGCCGTCGTGAACCCGAAATCATCGAAGGCACCCCGCCAGGAGGCGCCGGGTTCCAGCATGGGCGCCTGGGTCAGCCCTTCGGCGATGGCCCGGGTGCGGACGGAGCCGTAGCCGCCGTCGGACATATGTAGCACCGCCAAGGGCAGGTTCAAACGCCGCGCCAGCCGCGCCTCGGCCAGGAACGGCGCGATACCGCCGTCGCCCACCGCCAGAACCGTTGGCACGGAAGGATCATGAACCGCCGCCGCGATGGCCTGGGGCAGACCGATGCCCATATAGCGGCCGGAGCCCGAGGACAGGCACCTGTCGCCCGTGGGCGCCTGCCAGATATGTTCGCCGATGGTGCAGAAATAGCCGGTGTCGATCACCATGCGGACGCCGCCGGTCAAGGCCTGGGCCACGGTGGCAAAGGCGTGCGCCGGTAAAAATGACGCTGTTTGCAGCAATGTTTGCCGCAATCGGGCCACGGCACTGGCGGTTTCCTCCACCCCCCAGGCCTTTTGCGCCAAAAGATCCAGCGCCGCCCGGGGCGTGCGCAGGACGCCCTCAAAGCCAAAACCTTCGTGACCCGGCGCATCGATGGGGTCCAGGTTGACAGCGCCCCGGGGAAACGGCGCGGCGGCCAGAACCTCCGCCGCGCACAAGCCGATGCCAACGATCAGGTCGGCCTGGTCCAGCAAGGCGCGTTCAGGGGCCAGATCCAGACCGACGCCGGTATAGACGCCCCCCGCGTGGGGCAGCCCCTCGTGCACCGCGCCCTTGGCGGCGGCGGTGGAGAAGACCGGGATCTGCATGCGGTTCAATTCCGGCGACAGAGCAAGGCGCAAGGCAAGGGTGCCGGCGATGATGATGGGCCGCTGGGCCCGCCCGATCCGGCCCAGAACATCGCCGCCATCGGCCAGGGCGTCAGGTGTGGGGACATCTTCGGCGCGATCGATCTGTCCGGCCAGTTCGACAAATACCGGGCCCGGCGCCTCGGCTTCGGCCCAGCCCGCCAGCGCGTCATAACCGGGGCCATTCGCGGCCAGGAAACGGCGGCCCTTGGACACGGCGGCGCTCAATGTCCCCTGATCCAGGCGTTTATGGGCCTTGTAGGCGGGAACGCCGGGACCATACGCTTCGGTCACCGCCAGCATGGGCAGGCTCTCGTACGTGCAGGCAGCCATGCCGCCGATCATGTTGGCCAGGCCCGGCCCCTTGATGGCGATGGCCAGGGCGGCCTGGCCCGACAGGCGGCCAACCGTGCCGGCCATGATGGCGGCGGCGCCTTCATGATGGACGGAATGGAAGGCCGCGCCGCTCTCGCCCAGGGCCTGGATCAATTCCAGGCTTTGACCCGATCCGGGCACGCCGAAGGCATGTTTGGAGCGCGCCGCCGCCTTTGCGAATGCCTGAATGGGCATGCACTATATCCCCAACTTGGCGATGATTTTTTCCGCCGCCCGGCGGCAGACCACGCGCACCGCATCGGGGCTGAAGCCGCCGATGTGCGGCGTGATGATCAGATTGTCATGGCCGCGGCTGTAAGCGACCAGGGGGTGTTGTTCGATCTCCGGCTCCCCATCCAGTACATCCAGCCCGGCGGCGCCGATGCGGCCGCTCTCCAGGCCCGCCAACAGCGCCCCCTCGTCAATGATGGCGCCGCGCGAGGTGTTGATGACGATGGCGCCGGGTTTTATATGGGCCAACAGGTCCGCCGACAGCAGGCCCGTGGTCTCCTGGCTCAAATGCACATGCACCGAGATGACGTCCGATTGCGCCACCAGCTCCGCCAGCGCCACTTGTTCGATGCCCTCGGGCCAGGTTTCTAGGTGCGGGTCGTGGCCCAACACCCGCATGCCGAAAGCGGCGCCATAGCGGGACATCCATTGCCCCAGGCGGCCGCAGCCAATCAGGCCGAGGGTCCGGCCGTTGACCATGGTGCCGGGAAATTCCTCCCGCACCCATTGCCCGGCGCGGGTGTGCGCGGCGGCGGCGGGCAGGCGGCGGGCGCAGGCCAGGAGCAGGGCCCAGCTCAACTCCGCCGCCGGGGTAATGCCCAACAATAATTCGCCATCCTCGCGCAGGGTATGCACATTGATGCCGCGGGCGGTTACCTCGTCGCGGGAAATATGGTCCGAGCCCGTGGTGGCGCAGGAGATGACCTGTAAATTCGGGGCGGCTTTGATCATGGCATCATCGATGCGCACTTTCATGGAGGCATCCAGCAGACCATGGGCGCCCGCCAAGGCCTGGGCCAGGGCCGGCGCTTCGGCCGCCGCATGAACACAATCGGCGCCTTGGGCGGTCTCCACCAGGGCCGCGAACCCCTCGGGCGCGCCGACATAAACGATGCTTGGTTTGGACACGTTGGGCCAACTTCCTGACAAAAATTCCGTGGCCGAACTTATAACAGGCCGGGCCGAGATGGACAGCGGTTAGAGCCGATGATAATGATCCGGCCGCATGCGCGATGCCCACCCATGGATAAAAGTGACCTTGGTCCTTGAGCTCTCGATTTTCCCTTCTGCGTAATCTGGCCTGGCTGATCGCCCGGCCATTGCTGCGCCTGGCCCGTAATTTTGCCAACCTCCACGGCAGCTGGCGTTTGCGGCGTCTGGGCTATCTGGGTTTCGTGGCCGCCCGCCCCGCCGGCGCCCTGGCCCCCCAAGGGGGTGATCTGTGGTTTCTCTATCGCCTGGTGCGGGCGCAAAAGCCGCGTCTGGTGATGGAGCTGGGCAGCGGTTGTTCGACGGTGATCCTGGCCCAGGCCCTGTATGACAATGCCCAGAAAGACCCGAACCGAAACGGCCGTATCATCAGCCTGGACGGCATGGCGGACTGGGCGGAGGTGACCCGGGCCTCGCTGCCAGAACACTTGGCGGGCATCTGCGAAATCCGCCATGCGGAAGCGGTGGAAGAGGACCGCGGCGACGACCGTGGTTTCCGCTACGCCGAATTGCCGGACGGCAACCCGGACTTACTTTACGTCGATGGGCCGGCGCTGCGGCCGGACCGGAAAATCTGTTTCGACGCCTTGCATCTGCAAGACCGCTTCCCCCCCGGCTTTGCCATGGTGGTCGATGGCCGCCACGACACCGTGCGGTATTTTCGCCGGCACCTGGCCGGACGTTACCGGATCAGCCGAAACCATTGGCTCCACAACACCCGGTTCGATTTGCTGCCGTAGCTCCAGGCTTGGCAGGGAATGTCCTAGCCCCTTACCAACGTCGCTTGGAATTACACCACGCCCGTGCCAATTAGCGCCATAATCCGCTATAACATTGACCGCAAGCAGCGGATATCGGCACGGGCCGGGGTGATCTAAAAAAGGCGCATCGATGAGCGAGACGATGACAAACAAGGGAACAAACGCCATGACAGATCAAAGCCGCTGGCAAGCCGTGCAAGGGCGCGACAGTGCCGCCGATGGCCGCTTCGTATACGCCGTGACCTCCACCGGGATCTATTGCCGGCCGACCTGCCCTTCGCGCCGGCCGCTGCGCCGCAACGTCCGCTTCTTTGATCTGCCCGAGGCAGCCGAACAGGAAGGCTTCCGCGCCTGCAAGCGCTGCCGCCCGCTGGAGGGCATCAGCACGGACGGCAATGTCGCCAAGGTGCGCGAGATCTGCGGCTTTATCGACCAGGAATTGGAGCTGGGCGCCGATGGCGGCCCCTCGCTCGCCGCCATCGCCGAACGTATCGGCGGCAGCCCGCACAATCTGCAACGCACCTTCAAGCGCCTGATGGGCGTGACCCCGGCGCAATATGGCGATGCCCGCCGCCTCTCGCGCCTGAAGGCGGGCTTGAAACAGGGGGAAAGCGTCACCAATGCCATGTATGACGCGGGCTATGGCGCCGCCTCGCGCCTGTATGAACGCTCCAACGGGCAGCTCGGCATGACGCCGGCCAGCTATGCCAAGGGGGGCAACGGCGCGCGCATGGGCTATGCCATCACCAATTCGCCCCTGGGGCGGCTGCTGGTGGCGGCCACCGAACAGGGGGTATGTTTCCTCTCCCTGGGCGAGGATGATCATTTGATTGCCGAATTGCACAAGGAGTATCCGCTGGCGGAGATCGTTGCCGACAGCATTGTTCTGGGCGACTGGGTGGCCGAGGTGGTGGCCTGTCTGGAGGGCCGAACCCCCCATCCGAATCTGCCTCTGGATGTGCAGGGCACCGCATTTCAACGCCGCGTCTGGCAGGAGCTGATGCAAATTCCCGCCGGCGTCACCACCACCTACAGCGAACTGGCGGAGACCATATCGGGCAAGGCCTCGGCCCGCCGCGCCGTGGCCCGGGGCTGCGCCACCAATCCCGTATCGCTGATCATTCCCTGTCACCGGGTGGTGCGCGGCGATGGCGGCCTGGGCGGATATCGGTGGGGACTGGAGCGCAAGCGCGCCTTGATTGATGGAGAGCGGCAACGGCGGGAAGACGCCGCCTAGAATTCCATTTAGATTTCAGGCTGCGTTGGAGGGACGGACGAGTTATTCTCTCCAGAAGTGATTCTGTGGGAGGAGACCGCGATGTTGACCGGGCAGGGATGGATGGGTGTCGGTTTGGGCGCCGCGATGATGTTGGCGACGGCGGCGAATGCCGGCACCAAGGGCGGCCTGTACGACATGAATGCCATGATCAACGAAGCTCACCCCTTCGCCGCTCCCTACCGGGGCCTGGCACCGGCCACCTTGGCGCCGGCCCACACCATGACGCCCATCGCGCCGCCGCCGCCAACCCTGCGCTATACCCCGCCGCCCCGCCCCGTGGCCCAGGACAATGCTGTCGGCGGCAAGGCAAGCGCCGAACCTTACCGGCCGTTCGGCGAGATCATGGATGGTGGTTGGTTTGACCGCTTCTACATCGCGGCGGGCGGTGGCCTGAACCTGCCCACTGATCTGGATGGCAGCACTGCCGCCGGCGCCTCCTACAGCATTCAATTCGATCCCGGCTTCGTGGGCCAGGGCGCCATTGGCGCCTATTTGTGGTCCAGCTTCCGTATCGAGGCCGAGGCGGCCTTCCGCATGGCGGACTACGATCAGGCCACCGCCGGCGGCACCAAAGTCACCCCTACGGGCGATTTGAAAATAGCCACGGGCATGATCAACTATTTCTATGATCTGGATCTCAATCTGGGCGCTTTCAAACCCTATCTAGGGGCCGGCCTGGGCGTGGCGCAAATCAAAAGCACGGCGCTGACCATCGGCAATCTGTCCGTGGTGGAAAAGGATGCCACGGAATTTGCCTATCAGGCCATAATCGGCGTGACCTATGAATTCTCCCGCGACTGGAGCATCGGCCTGGACGGCCGTTACCTGGGCACCTCCGACGAAGACGTCTCCGCCGCCGGGGTGACCTTGAACCTGCGCTATAATTTATAGGTCTTCAATTCATAGATCGTCGCTGAAACGCCCGTCGCGCCAGGCGATGGCGGCATTGACGCCTTGTTCCTTTCGGATACGGGCGAATTCCTGCTTTTCCCATGACGGCGTGGAATTGATTTCCACATCCAGGTCCAGGCCGCTCAAAAGAGCCTGACGCATGCCCATGATCTCGTAGCTGCGGTTGATGGCTTGTTTGCTGAGCCGGACGGAGACCGACGAAGACTTGGCGATTTTGCCGGCCATGGCCCGGGCCCGGTGCTGGAGCGCATCCACGCCGACCACGTGATTGACCAGGCCCATGCGCTGGGCGTCTTGCGCCGACAACCGGTCTTCGCCGGTCAGCATCAATTCCTTGGCCTGCTTCGGCCCCGTCACCCAGGGCAGCAGCATGGCCACGGCACCGGTGCCGAAACGCACTTCCGGCTCGCCAAAGACGGCATCTTCGCTGGCGATGGTAATGTCGCAGGCCAGCGAGACCTCGAAGGCGCCGGCCAGGCAAAAGCCATGCACGGCGGCGATGGTCGGCTTGGGGCTGTCCCAGAACTTCATGATGAAATCGAATTACAGTTCCATTTGCGACCGCACTTTGTCGATGCTGTCCAGCTTCCGCTCGCCCGCCGCGGCCAGATCAAAGCCGGCGGAAAAGGCCCGCCCGGCGCCCGATACGATCACCACGTGAACATCATCATCGACGGCAAAACTATCCATGGCCGCCATGGCCGACCGCATCATCTCGTTGTTGAAGGCGTTTAGTTTTTTAGGCCGATTGAACGTGAGGCGGCCGATACCGCCCGACTGTTCGGTCAAAATGTGGCCTGGTTCCTGCATATCTCTCTCCTTAGGGACCAATGGCGTAACTCAGGCAATTCTCCAGATTGCTCGCCAGTTGCCGCAGGGTGACGTAATAGGCGTCGGGCCCCGGCGGGACAGTGCGGCCGATGGGGTCCAGGACTGCGACCCGCATGTCCAGGCCTTGGATCAGGGCTTGGACGATGTTGCTGTTAAAATCGCCGTCCTGGAACAGACAGCGCGTTTTTCCCTGGCGCAGGCGTTGCCTGATGGCGGAGAGCCGGCGGGCGCCTGGTTTGCGGTCCGGTGCGATGGCAATGGCGCCGATGCCCAGGGTGCGAAAGCGCGCCTCGAAATACTGATAGGCGTCATGCAGCACCACGTACGGCAAGCCGCGCACGGGCGCCAGCAGTCGGTGGATTTGCATTTCCAACGCGCCAAGGCGGACAAGCATATCATTGCCATTGCGCCGGTAGGCCGTCGTATGTTCCGGGTCCAGCCGGCTCAAGGCCGCAACGGCCTGGTCCACGATGGCTTTTGCATTTCGGGTATCCAGCCAAAGATGAGGATCAATATCACCGCCGCCGCCACTGCCGCCATTGCCCGCCTTACCTTTCCAGACGCCGCCCGCCCGCGCCGCCATAAGCGTCAGGTCCGGGGCCCGCGATAAGGTGATGACCCGCGCCTTGATCACCATGTTGGACAGCGCTTTGGCCAGATACCCCTCCAGTTCCGGGCCGACCCAAATGACCAGATCAGCCGCCGCCAGGGCGCGGGCTTCCGAGGGGCGCAGGGCGTGGCTATGCGCGTCCCCATTGGCGGCCAGCAGAAGACGGGGCTGGCCGACCCCGGCCATGACGCCGGCGACCAGGCTGTGCACGGGTTTCAACGTTACAACCACCTTGGGCGCGGCAAATGCCGGGGCCGCGAGCAGCGCTAAAAAAAGAAACAGCCAGCGTGAGATCATGACGCGGTTAAGCGATGGGGACGCAGGGCCTGATAAATCTCATCTGCCGCAGCCAACAGGCCGATCAGGTGGTCGGGCACTGCTTTGGCGGCCTTGTTGGGGGCGGCAAATCCCGTGGACTGTTCCACGGCGCCATACCAATGGGCCGCCCACAGACCGTCGCTGTCCCGCCGTCCGGCCGGCCAGGACAACATGGCGGGCGCGAAGGAAATGCCCAGGGCGCCGCAAAGTGCCCGCAACATGCCCTCGGGGTTGGCCAGTACGTCGTCGGCGTCCAGCACCGGCGGTACGGCTGAACCGTTGGCGCGAAGCAAATCGAACAGGCGCCGCTGTTGGGGAAAACCCAAATCCGCCAAGCTCACTTCGGCCCGCTTGTCCACATAGGACGGCAGAACCTTGGCCGGATCGCGGATCAGAAAGGCATGGCGCAGACCGGCCAGACAGTCCAGCTCCATGTGGGGCAGGATGTGATGGGTCATGTGTTTTTGATAAAATAATGCTCTGCCGTCCGGCACCGGCCCGGTTGCCCGTGCCGCCACGGCCCGCCAGTCGGTTTCGTAGGCGGCGATGATGTCGCTGGCCAACGGATGCCGCAGCCCGGTTTCGGCCAGGTAATGGGCGTAGAACGGCTCATCCCAAACAGTGCAATCGGCACGGTTTTCGAATGACCGCATCATGGCGGTGGATATATTGCGCGGCCCGGACCACATGGCGATGCGCACGGCGTCGTGCACCGGGCCGTTTTGGCTCATGCCCCGGCTTCCCGCTCGCACAGGGCCTTGTACAGGTTTTGCAGTCTGGCGGTCAGTGGTCCTTTTTCGGCGCTGATGGCGCGGCCATCGATTTCGCTCACCGGGATCAGACCGGCGAACGTGCCGGTCACAAAGGCCTCGTCGGCACCATAGACATCGATCAGGCTGAAGTCTTTTTCGAAGGCTTCAATGCCATTGGCGCGGCACAGATCCAGCACATTGGCCCGGGTTATGCCGGCCAGGCAATAGCGCCCGGACGAGGTCCAGACCTGGCCCTTGCGGACAATAAAAAAATGCGTCGAGTTACAGGTGGCGACAAAGCCGTGAGGGTCCAGCATCAGGGCCTCGTCCGCGCCCGCCTTGTCGGCCTGAATGCAGGCCAGGATACAGTTCAGCTTACTGTGGCTGTTCAAGCGGGGGTCCTGGACGTCCGGGGCGCCCCGGCGCACATGCACCGTGGCCAGGCGGATGCCCGCGCCCTCCACCGCGACCTTGTATTCAGGAATGATCACCACCGTGGGCGGGGTGATTGTCACCTTCGGGTGCTGATAGGGCGTCGATTTGACCCCCCGCGTGACCATCAGGCGGATATGCACATCCGTGGTCATGCCGTTGGCCGACAGCGCCGCGTCCAGGCGGGCCACCATCTCGCCCTTGGTCAGGCCGATATCCATATCGATGGCCTTGGCGCCCTCGTACAGGCGGTCCATGTGGTCGTCGAGAAAGAGCAAGGTGCCGCGATGATAGCGGATCCCCTCCCACACGCCGTCGCCCAGCATGAAACCACTGTCAAAGACCGAGACCTTGGCGTCGTCGCGGGGGAACATCTCGCCGTTGATGGAGATCAGAATATCCCTGTTGCGCGGGTCGTCCAGATAATCGTGGGTGCCGGAGGTCATGTTAGAGCACTTCCGGGCTAATCGGGACGCGGCACGGAGAATACATTCTCGGGCAGAATCGCGGCGTAGTCGAGGTAGCCGAGACGCGCCAGGGGTTTGACCTTGCGCGCATCGATCATGCCGTCAACGATCACATCATCGTCCACGTGAATGCCCACCACCTGGCCGATCACCATATGGTTTGGCGGGGTGCCTTCGTTGGCGGGCAGATCGATGATTTGCAGCACCTTGCACTCCATGGCGATGGGCGTGTTTTTTACCCGCGGCGGTTTGACGTTCTCACAGGGTGCGGCCTCCAACCCGGCGGCTTTCATTTCGTCCACGGACGACGGCACATGGGCCGAAGTGGCGTTCATGGCGTCAAGCAGGTCGATGGTGCACATGTTGTAAACGAATTCGCCGGTCTCGCGCACGTTGATCAGACTGTCCTTGTCCTCCTTGGTGCCGGTCTTGTATCCGTTGGGGCAATACATCACGCAAGGCGGCGCCCCCGCCAGGGCGTTGAAGAAACTGAAGGGCGCCAGATTGATCACCCCATCCGTGCTGATCGAGGAAATCCAGCCAATGGGCCGGGGCACGACCAGGGCATTATAGACCGAGTGTTTAAAGGGTGGCGGCCGCATGCCGCCCTTGGGGTCAAAATACATATACTTACTACTTTCAGTTAGGTGGCTTAGATGGGGTCCCAGGCGTAATAACCGTCGCTGCTTTCCAGACCGTACAGATCGTGGCGCAGAGCCGGTTCCAGGGTTTGCGCCAGATCCTCCGCTGTCCAGCCGTCGCCCTTGTGCAGGGTGCGGATGGGCCGGGGCTGGCTCAGGAGATAGATTTCGTTGCCGCGCACGCCGAAAATATTGCCGGTGACGTCCTTGGCCGCCGCGCTGACCAGATAAATGGCCACGGGGGCGATTTGTTCCGCGGAGGCGTTGCGGCGGAATTTGTCGAAAGCTTCCGCCATGTCGTCCGAGGTAACGGGAATGGCCTCGATCATCCGGGTCCAGGCAAAGGGCGAGATGCAGTTGGAGCGCACGTTGAAGCGGGCGCCCTCCATGGCGATAACCCGGCTCAACCCGACGATGCCCATCTTGGCGGCGGCATAGTTGGCCTGGCCGGCGTTGCCCACCAGGCCGGAGGTGGAGGTGAAATGTACATAAGAGCCGGATTCCTGAGCCCGGAAATGCTCCATGGCCGCGCGGGAGACGTTGTAGGTGCCGTTCAGATGCACATCGATCACGGCCTTCCATTGCTCCGGCGCCATCTTGTGAAAATAGCTGTCCCGCAGGATGCCGGCGACGTTGACCACCGCATCAATTCCGCCGAAGGCATCGACCGCGTCCTGGACCATTTGGCCAGCGTCATCGGCACTGGCAACATTGCCGCCGTTGGCCACGGCCTCGCCGCCCAGCGATTTGATCTCCGCCACGACCTCCCCAGCCGGGGTTTGTTCCGTCGCCTCGCCATGGAGATCGCCGCCGAAGTCGTTCACCACGACCTTTGCGCCGGCCGCCGCTAGGCTCATGGCCACGGCGCGGCCAATGCCCCGCCCGGAACCGGTGATCAGAGCCACTTTGCCATCCATCAAACCCATGATTTACTCCACCGTTGGATAAGGAAAATTTCTGGAGCTGAAGCTAGCATTGTCAGCCGGCCCCTGCTATAGCAGGCAATCTCCACAAGCGGAAATGACAATAATATGTCAGCCTTTGAGCAGCGACGACGACGACGTTCCATCCGAAGCTCCGACCAAAATCCGGGCGCCGTGGGGATCGTCCGCGCGTTGTTTGGACCCAATTAAGTTCAATTCTCGGCTATCCGGACCCGGCGCTCCATTCCACCGCCAGTCCGGAATACAAAAATGTTTCAAGTTTCTCCTGAAAAGCCCGAAGACCACCCGAAAATCGAAGCGCTGCTGGATCAATCCTTTGGCCCCGCGCGGCACCAACGCGCCGCCTATTGCCTGCGCGGCGACGGCCAGGCCTTGGCGGAGCTTTGTTTCGCCATGCGCGGCCCCGGCTTTCTGTGCGCCTCCATCCGCTACTGGCCGGTGCTGATCGACGGCAGGCATGACGCCTTGTTGCTTGGGCCCCTGGCCGTGGGGCAGGCCTGGCGGAACCGGGGCTTCGGCAAACTGCTGATTTCCCACAGCCTGTCCCGGGCCAAGGCATTCGGCCATGATAAGGTTCTGGTTATTGGCGAGAAAGACTATTATCAGCCCTTCGGTTTCTCGGCCCATCTGGCGGCAAATCTGGCTCTGCCCAAGGCAGCCAAATCCGGCTGTTTTCAGGCCTGTGAATTGATACCGGGCGCGTTGGACGGGCTGGCGGGCGATGTCTCGTCGGGTTAGTGGCTCAAATTCGGGCGCTTGGGGTCGACGAGGGGCAATACGCGGAATGTTATGGCGAGTCTGCCTAGGGTGACGTGCGTTGAAGGTCCGTGCCGGCTCGCTGAATGGCCTCGAAACATGGAGATTTGCGAATGCGGGGCGCCGTCACCATATCTGTTGTGTTGGCGGGTGAGTTTCCTTAATTCATTTCGCGCAATCGGCGTAATAGCGTATGGTTATCAAGGCATTTTAATGCCGCATAACAGGAAGCGAAAACTTATGAGCACTGACACACTTGTCGATGCCGTCGCCCTGAGAGAGGAAGTTAAGGACAAGTACCGGGATGTGGCCCTGGACCCTCATGGAGAGTTTCATTTCCATACGGGGCGTCCGTTGGCCAAACGACTGGGCTATGACGACGCGGTGGTGGGCGCCATGCCCGATGCTGCCGTGGAATCATTCGCCGGCGTTGCCAACCCGTTTTCCTTGCGTCCCCTCGAGGCCGGCGAACGGGTCGTTGATATGGGATCGGGGGCTGACTTTGATTGTTTCATTGCCGCCCAACAGGTCGGGCCGCAAGGCCAGGTCATCGGCATTTATATGACCCGGGAAATGCTGACGAAATCCCGCGACACGGCGCAAGCCATGGGCCTGGATCAGGTGGAATTTCGCGAAGGCATTCTGGAAGAATTACCGGTGGATGACGGCCAGGTGGACGTGGTGATCGCCAACGGGGTGCTCAACCTGTGCTCCGACAAACAGCAGGTATTCTCCGAGATTTGGCGTATTTTGCGCCCGGACGGCGTGCTGCAATTCGCCGACATTGCCAACGGCCAGCCGGTTCCGGAGGCTGCCGTGAGCAACATCGACCTTTGGACCGCTTTAATCGCTGGTGGCATGCCGTGTGCAGGCTGGCAGAAGATGATGCGGGACACGGGCTTCGTTGAGCTGGAGCTTGGCCCGGCGATCGATACCTTCGCCGGCGCGGGCGGCGAGCCCAACGCCCGCAAGTTCGAGGTGTTCGGCTATCCATTCCTGGGGCGCAAGCCTTAAGAGATGTTGCCAACGGCCCGCCGGAGAGTGTCTCCGGCGGGCCGTGCTATTTTTCCATAATTTTCTTGGTGCCGAAGCCCAACCGGAACGGCGATAAATTACGTCCTGATATCCGCTGTGGTTAGGATAATCGCCATGGGCGCGACCCGCTCCAGGATGTCATAAATCTCGAAACCATTCGTCTGCTAATAGGCTGACAGCCGACAACGCCGACCGCGAACCATAAGTCGGCATTTGACCCTTATAAAGCGTCTGTATGGGTCTCCATCACCGTACCTTGGTTGTCTAATTCCGTCTCTGTCGTCAAGTCCAACATACTCCGTCATGGTCGCTCTCCTTGTTTGTCCCATTGGGGCGCTGCACTGCGACCCCGCAGCATAGGATCGGGAGAGTGACCGACGGAATTACGCTATGTATTAGTCGCCCCACAATTCCACCAACCGGGCATCGCGGCGGCAGTTGAAGCGGTAAAATTTGTAGCGCAGGGAATTCCGTTTGTAATAGCCCTGGTGGTAATCCTCCGCCCTGTAGAAGGTGCCGGCATCTTCGATGGGAGTGACGATGGGCTGTTGCAGGATACCGGAGTCTTCCAAGGCCATTTTCGAGGCCTCGGCCAGACGCCGTTGTTCCGGCGTGGCGGCGAAGATCGCGGTTTCGTAGCTGACGCCGCGGTCGCAGAACTGGCCGCCGCCGTCCGTGGGATCGACGCTGCGCCAAAACACCTCCAGCAGCCTCTCGTAGTTGACGATCTTCGGGTCATAGACGATCCGTACCGCCTCCCGATGGCCGGTGCCGCCCCTGGAAACGGACTTGTACGTGGGGTTCGCCGTTTTGCCGCCCGTATAGCCGGAGATGGTTTCAATGACACCGGGGACCGCGTCAAAATCAGCCTCCACGCACCAGAAACAGCCGCCGGCGAAGATTGCCACCGCTTCGGTCTTGGTCTGCTGGCTGGCGGCGGTTTGCGGCAACAGCATGGCCAGCGCGATGGCGGCCAGGAAATGAATGGTGCGCAGGGTCATCGAATGGCTCCCGTCAATGTTCAAATATGGTTTTTACTTAGGGCCGACCGCCCCGGATGGCGAGTCCCGTTTGATCAAAACCACGGCATTGGAAATATTTCCACCCGCCCTATGTGACCGGGCGCATTCATGCTTTAAACTGCCTTCAAATAGACACGGCGGGCGGGGAGGCCCTCTTAAATGAGCGACGCTACATGAGCAATCTTCAGTCGCAATTTACCGGCACCCAGGATGTGCTGGAACAGCATCGCTTTGACGTCGGCGCCCTGCAAGACTACATGGCCGCGCATGTGGAGGGGTTTTCGGGCGACATCCAGCTCAGCCAGTTCAAGGGCGGGCAGTCCAATCCCACCTACCGGATCGACGCGGGCGGACAGTCTTACGTGCTGCGCCGCAAGCCGCCGGGCGCATTGATGCCCTCGGCCCATGCGGTGGACCGGGAATACAAGGTTATCACCGCCCTGGCCGACACGGAGGTGCCGACGCCGAAAACCTACTGCCTGTGCGAGGATGTGGAGGTCATCGGCACCGCATTTTACATCATGGAAATGGTTCAGGGCCGGGTGCTGTGGGACGGCGAGTTGCCGGGCATGAGCAACGGGGAGCGGAGCGCCGTCTATCAATCCGTGAACGAGGCCATGGCGGCCCTGCACAAGGTTGATTACAACGCCATCGGCCTGGGTGATTTCGGCAAGGTGGGCGAATACCGGGAGCGGCAAATTCATCGCTGGAGCAAAACCTATCGCCTGGCCGAGATGGAGCCGATCCCGGAAATGGACCACTTGATCGAATGGCTGCCGAAAAATATTCCCCCCGGAGATGAAACCACCCTGATCCATGGCGATTACCGCCTGGACAACATGGTCTTTCACCCGACCGAGCCCCGCGTGGTGGCGTTGCTGGATTGGGAATTATCGACCCTGGGCCATCCGGTGGGGGATTTTACCTATACCCTGATGGGCTGGCGGCTGGACAAGGATCTGTTCCGGGGCATCGCGCAGGCCGATTTGCCCAGCCTGGGCATCCCCACGGAGGATGAATACATCGCCCGTTATTGCCGGATGACCGGGCGGGACGGCATTGCCAACCTGGAATGGTATCTGGCCTACAACATGTTCCGCCTGGCCGCGATCCTGCAGGGCATCGCCCTGCGCGCCAAGGACGGCACCGCCGCCTCCCCCCATGCGGTGGAACAGGGCCGCCGGGCCCGGCCCCTGGCGGAAGCAGCCTGGAAACAAGTTGAAAGCCTGGTTTGAGAATTAAGCATGACTGAAACAAACGCCTATCAGAACGAAACCATCCCCGTGCGCGAGGCACACCGTCTCGATGGGGAGAAACTTCGCGCCTACCTGGCCGACAACATGGACGGCATCGGCGATGACATCGCCCTGCATCAGTTCGCCGTGGGGCAATCAAACCCGACCTACATGGTGACCACCGGGGGCCGGGAATATGTCCTGCGCAAGAAGCCGCCCGGCACCCTGTTACCCTCCGCCCATGCGGTGGACCGGGAATACCGCATCATGACAGCCCTGGGCCCAACGCCGGTGCCCGTCCCGAAAACGTATTTGTTGTGCGAAGATGACGCGGTCCTGGGCACCGCCTTTTTTATCATGGACAAGGTGGACGGCCGGGTCCTGGACGACCAGTTCGCCCCGGCCTTCACGGCGGAAGATCGCAGCGCCGTCTATGAACATCTGCTGCAGGTTCTGGCGGATTTTCATAGTGTCGATTACCGGGCGGTGGGTCTGGAAAGCTTTGGTCGGCCGGGCAATTATTACATCCGTCAGATCAACCGCTGGACCAAGCAGTACGTGGCCTCGCAAACCGAAGACATTTCCGCCATGGATCATCTGATGAAGTGGCTGCTCGAGCACGTGCCCGATGACGATACCACAACCCTGGTGCATGGCGACTACCGCCTGGGCAACGCCATTGTGCATCCCACCCAGCCCCGTATCAGCGCCGTGCTGGATTGGGAACTTTCAACCCTGGGCCACCCCTTGGCCGACCTGGCCTATTCCTATGTGGCCTGCTTCATGGGCACCGGCGAAGTCTTGGAATTGTTGCCCGGCCTGCCGACGGAGGATGACTTTATCGGCCGTTATTGTGAATTAACCGATCGCGGCGGCATTCCCGACTGGACCTTCTACAAAGTGTTTCAGCTGTTCCGCCTGGCGGCCATTGCCCAGGGCGTCTACAAGCGCGGCCTGGACGGCATCTCCTCCTCGGCCAAGGCGGTGACCCACGGCGATAAATGCCGCCTGCGGGCGGTTGCCGCCTGGGCCATGGTCGCGAGTTGATGGCCAATGGTTGAATTTCTCGACCGGGTCGCGGCGGCCGAAAAGCGGAACAAAAGCTTTCTCTGTGTCGGCCTGGACCCGGATCCGGAACGGATGCCCAGCCACCTGGCCGGCGCGGCGGACGGGATTTTTCAGTTCTGCCGGGAGATCGTCGATGCCACCCATGACACGGTCCTGGCCTTCAAGCCGCCGATCGCCTATTTCGCGGCCCAAGGCGCCGAGGATCAGCTGCGCCGCCTGATCGGCCATATTCATGACACCACGGATATCCCCGTGATCCTGGACGCCAAGCGGGCCGATATCACCTCCACCTCCGCCATGTATGCCCGGGAAGCGTTCGAGATTTACGGCGCCGACGCCCTGACCGTGAACCCTTATTTCGGCCTGGATTCCCTGGCCCCGTTCCTGGACTACCGGGACAAGGGGATCATTATTCTGTGCCGGACCTCCAACCCCGGCGGTGCGGAAATCCAAAACCTGAGGACCGGGGACGGCGAGACGATCTATGAAGTGGTGGCGGGGAAGGCGGCGGGAGAGTGGAACGGCAACGGCAACGTCCTGTTGGTTACCGGCGCCACCCATCCGGGCGAGCTGCGCCGCATCCGCGAGATTGTCGGGGGCATGACCTTGCTGATCCCCGGCATCGGCGCCCAGGGCGGCGACGTCGGGGCAATGGTCGAAAGCGCGCGGGGCGGCGGGGTGATCATCTCCTCCTCCCGGGCGGTCATCTATGCCGGTACGGACCGGAATTTCGCCGATGCCGCCCGCGATGCGGCACTGGCCACGCGCGATGCCATCAACGATGCCCTCTACGCCATCTGCAACGACATGCGGGCCTGAACAAATACTGGGTCATTCCGCCCAAGGCCAACGCCGCTTTTGTCGCCGCGATGGAGGATGTCCTGGTCGTCTATACCCGGCCCCATGATGCCAATCGACCTCTGGTCTGTCTTGATGAAGCGGCCAAGCAACTAACGGCGGAACCCCGTGCGCCCATGGCAATGGCGCCAGGGCGCCAGGGGCAAGCCGGTGAACCTGATCACCGCCGCCATCGCCCGCGAGATGCTCGCCTTCGCAGTAGTCTGAACCACCCGCTCCCCCGTCCCAACCGCCCATTTATGGTACTCTGTGGGCGGTTGGGACGGGGGAGCGGGTGGCCCGGTTATTCAACGAAAGTTGAAAACGCTCTATCAGCGTGCCTTGGTATTACGGCCTAAATTGCAAGGCCCTCGGTCCCAGCCGGCCTGGCTGGGAGACCATTTGATAGGCGGTATCAACCCATTCGCAGATCAATTTGCGGGTATCGCGGGGGTCGATCATCTCTTCGATCTGGAACTTGTTCAACGGCCCAACCGGGCCGCGGGCGCTTTCAATGCGGGCCTCGATCTCGGCTCTTAGGGCCACCGGGTCCTCGGCCTCGGCCAACTGGCGTTTGTAGGCCGCCTCGATGCCGCCCTCGGGGGGGATGCCCCCCGTGTCGGCGCTGGGCCAGGCCACCCGCATGGAGGGCCGGGCCAGGGGCGTGGCATAATTGTTGCCGGCGACGCCAAAGCTGCGCCGGGCGATAACCGTGAATATTGGCACCTTGATCTGGGCGAAGGCCACCATCCATTCACCGCCCTTGCGGATGGTGCCCGCGATCTCGTGCTCCAGACCGACCGCAAAGCCGGGGTTGTCCACCAGATTGAGGATCGGGATATGGAAGACGTCGCACAGATCAATATGGCGGCGTAGTTTATCGCAACCGTCCGCCGTCAGGGCGCCGCCGTTGACGTGCCGGCTGTCGGAGGCGATGACGCCGAGGGTATGGCCGTTGAAGCGCACGAAACCGGTGATCTGGTCCGTGCCCCACAGGGGCCCGATCTCGAAAAATGTGTCCCGGTCGGCCA
Organism: Alphaproteobacteria bacterium; assembly: GCA_046582635.1. GTDB lineage: Bacteria > Pseudomonadota > Alphaproteobacteria. The sequence goes on along the minus strand of JAYGEA010000308.1, from coordinate 11,104 downwards.
ACAAGCGGATCGCCTTGCGCATATCAAAAGTCGCCGTGCGGCTGCGGGGGATGAGGCTGAACAGCTCCTCCTCGCGGCGGTCGGCCGGGTCGTCGGGATTGGGGGCCAGGATGGGCGGGACCGCATGCACGCTGGAGGGCAGGTAGGAGAGGAAGGTCCGGGTCTGGGCCACCGCGTCGTCCTCGCTCTCGGCCAGGTTATCGACCGAGCCGTTGGTGCAATGGATATGCCAATCACCCAGCTCTTCCTTGGTGATGTCATAGCCCATGGCATGGCTGACGATGGGCGGGCCGGCGACGAATAGCTGGGCGATATCGCGCACCATGACGGAGAAATGCCCCAACACGGCCTTGGCCGCGCCAATGCCCACGACGCTGCCCAGCAACATGTTGACCACCGGCACCGTGCACAATTGTTCAGTGTAAAGCTCGCTGCCCAGATGGCCGGGCAGGAACGAGCCGCCCCCGCCCGTGACCCGGGGCCGGCCGGCCTTGATGGCGCCGGCACTTTCCTTGGCCCCGCTATCGCCGGACTGTTGTTGCTGCGGCACCATGGTGGCCACGCTGCCGCCGCCCGAGGAGCCATCCAGCAGGCGGATCGAGGGGGCCTGAAGCTCCAGCGACAATTGGTCCAGGTGCCGGCTCTTGCTGCCGATGGCGCCGTCCGCATGGCCGCCCCGCGAAGTGAAGTCGTCGGCGCAAACCACCGCCGTGCGGCCGGCAATCTTGCCCCAGCCGCCCACATGGTTGGCCGGCGTGAAGGCGGCCACGCCGCCCTCGCCGTCGTAGGTGGCAAAGCCGGCGACACTGCCCACCTCGTAAAACGAAGCCTCGTCCAACAGCAGGGTAATACGTTCCCGGCAGGTCAACTTGTTGCGGGAGCGCTGGCGCACCACGCCGGGTTCCTTGGAACCCGGTGCCAGCCGCGCATCGGCCATTTGCCGCAGGGTCTCAACCTCTTCCAGCACCGGGGTCCAGGTCTCGTTGATGTCCAGGGCGGCCAGATCCCGCTCGGCGTCGCCCGCATCGGGGGTGATCGAAGCCACCACCTGCCCCGCGACAACCTCATCGCCGGCCACGACCGCCTGGACCGCCGTGACGGTGCCCGAACAGGGGGCGGCGACCGTCGCCTCCATCTTCATGGCACTGATCACCAGCAGGGTTTCACCAACCGTCACGCGTGCACCGGGCGTGGCGGACATTTTCAGGATGCTGCCGGCCATGGGACATTCCAGGGCCGTCGCATCATCCGCGATATCCAGGGGCGGCAGACTGGATTCAACTTGCGCCCTTTTCTGGCCCGCGCCGGGCGCCATCAGGGCGGCGGCTTGTTGTTGGAGAAAATCCGCCGCGTCCCCCACGTCTTGTTTCGCGGCCGGATCGGACAGTTCCGGATGCTCGGCGATGAGCGAGGTTCTGGCATCGCCGGCACGCACCGCGTCTGTCTCCAGTATGCCGCGCAGCTGCGCCAGGTTGGTCGGCAGGCCGGCAATGTGGAATTCGGCCAGCGCCGCCAAGGTGCGGTCAACGGCCGAGGGCAAGGTATGGGTGGAATTGGATGAACAAATAAGCTTGGCCAGCAACGGGTCGAACTGGCTGGGCGGGGCATAGCCAAGGTAGCCGCAGGCATCAACGCGGATGCCGGCGCCGGATGGTTCTTTATAGCCGGTAATGCAGCCCGCGCCCTGGGCCACGACCCGGACCTGAACGGCGAAACCCCGCGCCACGATGGACCCTTGGTCGGCCAGTCCCAGAGAGGCCAGGGAGGCGCCGCCGGCAATGTGGAATTGCGCCTCCACCAGATCGATGCCGGTGACCTGTTCCGTCACGGTGTGTTCGACCTGGATGCGCGGATTGCATTCGATGAAATGGTATTGCCCGCCCTCGGGCGAGACCAGGAATTCCACGGTGCCCGCATTCACATAGTCGGCCGCTTGTACCAATCTGACCGCATCGTCGAGCATGCTTTGTTTCAAGCCGGGATCAAGACCGGCGGCCGGGGCGATTTCCACCACCTTTTGATTGCGGATCTGTACCGAGCAGTCGCGCTCGTGCAAATGCACGGTCTGCCCGGTGCTGTCGGCCAGGATCTGAACTTCAATATGCCGCGGCCGCTGGATTAGTTTTTCAATGAACAGTGCGCCGTCGCCAAAGGCTGTCGCGGCTTCGCTTTGACAGCGATCGAAAGCTTCCGCCAAGTCAGCCTCGGCGGCCACCGCGCGCATGCCCCGCCCGCCGCCGCCGGCGGAGGCCTTCAACATCACGGGGTAGCCGATAGCCCGGGCAGCCTCCCGCGCCTCGGCGCTGGAGGCGAGTGCCACAGGGCTGCCAGGGACCACGCGAATGTCAAGCGATTGGGCCAGCGCGCGCGCCGCGACCTTGTCGCCGAACAGCTTCAAGGCGGACGGGGACGGCCCGATAAAGGTGATGTCCGCCGCCGCGCACAGGCTGGCGAAATCGGCGTTCTCGGACAGGAAACCGTAACCGGGATGAATACAGTCGCAGCCCGCCTCCTTGGCGATGTCAATCAGCGCCGCGCCGTCCAGGTAGGCCGCTACGGCATCCTGGCCGCCGTTCTGGCCGATGGGATGCGCCGAGGTGGTCAATTTTGTGTGCAATGACAAGCCATCAACCGGCGCAAAGACGGCGACGGTTTCCATGCCCAAGGCCTTGGCGGCCTTGGCGATACGGATGGCAATTTCGCCACGATTGGCAATCAAGACGCGCCTGTGCAATCCCATGTCTTTCCCTACGAATTTATTTCCGGACAGGGGATGTGATCAACCGGATGCGATCAGCCGATGGTCCCCGTTTGGCGAGCGTGGCTAAAGTCTAACGATGCCGCGAAGTCGGCGCCACGCAAATTTACCCAGCGAAACTGCACTCTCTTGCCACCCCGAAACTTCAACGATGACCCGTGGTCCTAAAATCGTACATATGAGACGCGGAGTTTTTAAGGCACCGGCAGACGAAAGGGCAAGCGTGGTCGCGGTGCCGACGGTCAGGCCACGAAAGAAGAGATCATGTACGCCGCCGTACCTTGGCATAACAGGCTGGCGAAAAAGTCATGATTTTTGCGGTCCGTATCAAATTCAGAAGCCGGACGGGTGAATTTTGTCGGTCATTCTTTCGTAAGATTTGGCTTTGCATTGGATTTGAGTTGATTTAGCAATCGTTGGATAGACTGCCGCTCTTTCCATCATCGCCAGGCAACATCAATCTCCAAACGACTCAATAAAGACATTGAATAACAAGATCGACGTTATTGGGGGTCGAACAGGCATTACGCAGCGCAGGGAAGAACGGACTAAAATCGAATCAACTGCACTTGGAATAGCCGCACGATACACAGGTCTCACAGCCTTCCTGACGGATCAGGCCGGGGGTGCCGCATTTGGGGCAGCCGCGCAGGGGGGTGGTCTCTTGCCCTCCCGACGCGGGCACGGCAATCGCCAGAACCTCCGCCTCAGGGTCCGCGTTGGGATTGGCGATGAAGCCGATGGCGATCATGTGCCGCTCGATCACCTCGCCAATGGCCGCCAGGAGGGAGGGGATATAGCGCCCATCGACCCAATGGCCCCCCCGCGGGTCGAACACCGCCTTCAATTCCTCGACCACGAAGGAGACATCGCCGCCGCGGCGGAAGACGGCCGAGATCATCCGGGTCAGGGCCACGGTCCAGGCGAAATGCTCCACATTCTTGGAGTTGATGAAGACTTCGAACGGGCGCACGCGGGCATCCTGGACGATATCGTTGATGGTGATGTAGATGCCGTGGTCGCTTTCCGGCCAGTTGATCTTGTAGGTGCGGCCCTGCAGGGCGCCGGGCCGGGCCAGGGGCTGGGTCATATAGACCACGCCGCCGCCATCCAGCTCGTCCCGGGGCCGGGCTTCGGGTGGTTCCAGGGGCAATTCCGGCTCGATAGGCAGCAGTGGTTTGGGTGCTTCTTCCGTCTCCAGCACGGCGCCCGTGACCTCGTTGGGGCGGTAGGTGGTGCAGCCCTTGCAGCCTGTGTCGTAGGCCTGCATGTAGACATCTTTAAAGGCCTCGAACGAGATATCTTCGGGCAGATTAATGGTCTTGGAGATGGAGGCGTCGATGTAGGTTTGCACGGCCGCCTGCATGCGCACGTGATCGGAGGGCGTTAGGGCGGCGGCGGTCGCAAAATAGTCCGGCAATTGCGCCGCCTCGCCGAATTCGGCGCGGAATCGGCGGTAGGCGTAGTCGGAGACGGCCTCCTCCCGCCGGCTGCCATCGGGCATGGTGACGTGGCGGCGATAGGTGAAGGCAAAGACCGGCTCCAGGCCCGAGGAAACATTGTCGGCGAAGATGGAGATGGTGCCCGTGGGCGCGATAGAAGTTAGAAGCGCATTGCGGATGCCGTGTTCGGCAATGGCCGCGCGCACGTCCCCATCCAGCTCCATGATGCTCTCGCCGGCCAAATAAGCCTCCCGCTCGAACAGGGGGAATGCACCTTTTTCCTTGGCCAATTCCACGCTGGCCAGATAGGCGGCCCGGCGGATCACCGCCATCCAGGTTTGCACCAACGACACCGCGCCGTCCGAGCCATAGCGCGCCCGGCAGAAAATCAAGGCATCCGCCAGACCGGTAACACCCAAGCCGATACGCCGCTTGGCCCGCGCCTCGTCGGCCTGCTGCGGCAGGGGAAAGCGGGAGACATCGATGGCATTATCCAGCATGCGGATGGCGGTGGTGACCAGATCCCGCAAGGCATCCAGATCCAGAGCCGCATCGGGGGCGAACGGCCGTTGCACCAACTTGGCCAGATTGATCGAACCCAACAGACAGGCCCCATAGGGCGGCAACGGTTGCTCGCCGCAATTGTGAACAACGATACCATTGGCATCAAAGGCGTTAATGCCAGGTATTTGAACGTCAAAAACCGGCGCCGTGCTGTCGGGCTCAATGCTGTCAATCTTGACGATAAACCGTTCGCGATTTGGCGTCCGTTTATAGCCGCTGACAAGGGTGGCCAACCGGCCCGATTTTTCTCCATCCGTAAAGCTGATCAGGGCGGCAAAGCGGCCTACATTTTCATTGGCGATCGACAACTCATGGTCTGTCTTGCATTCATATTCACGCCGGCCGCCTTTGCCATCGGGCAGCAGCCGTTTTCCGGCGGGACGTCGTTCGGGATATATCGTCGAAACAATGCCAAGGCGTTGTAACATGCGTTGTACGGCGCGAAGGATATCCAGGTCGCTTTGCGCCAGTCTGACACTGACACCTTTCTGCTGTGTTCCCTGTATGCTGCCATCGGCATCAAACAAACCGCACAGAAGTCCCTTGTAAAATTCGCTTGATCTATTTTCAATGGCCGGCGTGATGGCTTTGTTTCCAGGAGCCAGACCAAGGTCATGGGCTAAATTTTTAACCGCCGCCAGCGACATGCGGTATTCGCCACGGCCTGGAACAGCCATCCAACCGGTGAAATCCGCTCTATGAGGCAATGAACGCGCCGCGTTCAAGGCGCGGTCCATAACCGCCAAGGTACCTGGCCGTTCGAACGTTCCGTTGACCACTTCCTGCCCAGGCCAAACGGAAATGACAGCCTTGTCAGTCTTCAATGTCCCATCACCAATGAGCAAGCCGATCAGATAACCCTCGTCCTGATTTCCAGCTCCCGGCCAGTGGGTATGGGCGCGGTGATCGTGTATGGCGATTTGATCACCCGGTTTCAAATCACCACAAGCACGCCACGTCCAGTCCACTTTGTATCTGGTCACTTTGGTCGCCGTCCGGACGAGATGGTTTGCTGTCAGCCGGAGCGCGTGGCCACCTTTCACAGCTATACGAAACACCTGTTTGTTTCCGGTCGGAAAAAACCCAGCCTCCGTTGATGGGTATGGTTGGCCATTCACCATCGCCCGGAACTGTCGTCCTAGAAGATCATTGACCTGTCGTGGCCCTTCATCGGTAGCGATCCAGGTATCTCCCGTCACGCATGGATTGGTAGAATTAATTTCCTCACAATACTGTAAATTGTTGCGCTGATTAATGCGGTCAATGAAAATCACGCCCGGTTCGGCGTAGGCGTAGGTGGCCCGCATGATGCTGTCCCACAAATCGCGGGCGCGGACGCTGCTGTACGTGCGGCCGTTGAATTGCAGTTCCCACGGGGCATCGTTCTTGACCGCCCCCATGAAGGCATCCGTCACCAATACGGACAGATTGAACATGCGCAGGCGGCCCGGATTCTGTTTGGCCTTGATAAAGGCCTCGATATCGGGATGGTCGCAGCGCAGGGTGGCCATCATGGCGCCGCGCCGGTGGCCAGCCGACATGATGGTGCGGCACATGGCATCCCAGACATCCATGAAGGTCAACGGCCCGGAGGCATCCGCTCCCACCCCCTCGACCCGGGCGCCGTTCGGGCGCAGGGTGGAAAAATCATAGCCGATGCCACCACCCTGCTGCATGGTCAGGGCCGCCTCGCGCAGGTTTTCAAAGATGCCGGACATATCATCCGGGATCGTTCCCATAACGAAACAATTAAACAGCGTGACATTCCGCCCCGCCCCCGCACCGGCCAGAATGCGGCCGGCGGGGAGGAACTGAAAATCGCTCAGGGCCTGAAAAAATGGCTGCTTCCACGTCTCCGGCTGTTCTTCCGCCGCCGCCAGGGCCCCTGCGACACGAGCCCAGCTATCCTCGATGGTATTGTCCACGGCCTTGCCGTCGCCGCCGCGAAGGCGGTATTTCATGTCCCAAATCTGTTGCGATATCGGTGCGACGGTCGGCATGGAAACCTCTAAAATCAGGCAGTTCGTAAATTTGTTCTTGTTATGTACTATGCTTCGATTTGTGCCCTAATCCGTGTCAAATGTCAATATGAGCCTCCCTTTCGAGGGCCGTCGTGGCATCTTCGATGCGGGCCTGCAACAGGGCGTCGAATTCCTTGCGTGGCAGACCCGGCGGAATGGGTTCGAGGAACTCCAGAACAATGGTGCCGGGCCGGCGCAGGAACTGCCGCCGGGGCCAGAACAGGCCGGAATTCAAGGCCACGGGCACCACGGGGACAGCCAGGCCACGGTACAGGGCCGAGACGCCCGGCTGATAGGGGACATCGGCCACGGAGGCGCCGGGGGCGGCGCGGGTGCCTTGGGGAAAGATCACGATGGGCCGGCCCAGATCTATGGCCGCCTTGGCATCGGTCAGCATGGCGCGCAGGGCCTTGGTGCCGGCTTTGCGGTCCACGGATATCATCCGGGTCTTGCGGCACATCCAGCCGTAGACGGGGATCGACAGCAGCTCTTTCTTCATCACAACGGCGGGGTCATCCAAAATATGGTGCCAGATCAGGGTGTCCCAGGCCGATTGATGCTTGGCGGCAACGATGGCGCCGCCCCCAACCCGCCCCGTTGGCCGATAGTCCAGGCCGCGGAATTCCACCTCGATGCCAGCGCTCAAACCCATCAGCCAGTTGACCCCCCTGGCCCATTGCCGTTGCCCCCAAACCGTGACCTGAAAGGGCAGCAGCAAGGCCGGCGCAAACAGCACCACCATGAAGACCGACCAGACATAAAACAAGAGATTAAACAGGGTGGAACGTATCATGGACATGGCTAAACCCTACCCCACCGGACCGATCAGGCGCACTTGGAGAAGGCTGAGCAGATATTTGCTGTACTCCACCGCCAGCAATTTCATGGTGCCGGGAAACAGCCACCATTGGGCCAGTTTCACATGCGTTGGGAATACCGGAACGGGCCGCAGAGTGACATCCGGCATGGTCTGTTGAAACAATAACAGGCTGCGCGGCATGTGATAGGAGGCGGTGACCAATTGCAGGCTGTGAAAGCCGTGGCGGTGCATCCACAAAGCCGTCTCGATGGCGTTGCCCTGGGTGTCACGGGCCTGATAACCGAGGTCGATACAACAGCTGAACAAACCCGCCGCCTGGGTTTGCCGCGTTTGCAGTTCCGCCGCCGATATGCCTGATTTCACGCCCGATATCAGCAATCGTCCCCCCGGGCGTCCCCCCGGGCGCCCCCCCGACCGCGCCGCCAACAGCCGCAACCCCACCCGCAGCCGGCCGGTGCCGCCCGTCAAGACGACGATGGCATCACCACTCTCCGGGCCGGCGCCTGGTCCTTGGTTTTCCTGCCGGGGCAGTTGCGAGGCGAAATTCAGGAAGCCGCCCAGCCAGAGCAGGGCCAGCGCCAGCACCGTCAGGCCCAGCCTCGATAGCAACCGTGATCCGCCAGGTGTCATGGGCGTCATGGTTCAAGGCATCCGTGACAATTCGCGCAGAACGGTGTAGCGGGCCGCCAGGGCGGTCAAAAGCGCCGCCACCAGGGGCAGACAGGCCAGCGCCAGAAAACCCAGCGGCGTCAGGGTCAGGTTGCCGAACAACGGCCCTTCCAAATCGGCGGCCAGCCGCGACAGGGCGTACAACGCCATGGCCGTCACGCCGAGACCGATCAAGCCGCCCTTCAGGCCCATGGTCAGGGCGCGCCACAGAAACAGCCGGGCGATATAGCCGTCCCGGGCGCCCATGACATGCAACAGCTTGACCACTTCCAAATGGGCGGTGAAGGCCGCCCGGGTGCCGAAGATGACCACGGCGCAGGTGGCAAAACAGATCATCGCCAGGCAGGCCAGCATCATCCATTGCAGGGATCGGCTGAGCCGGATCAGCTTGCCCAGCCAGATCTGGTGGTCGTCAATGCGGATGCCGGGCCCGATGGCGGCCAGGCGTTTCGCCAACAGCGCCAGATCCGCGGGCTCATCGGGCGAAAGGCGGACATCGATCAATCGCGGCAAGGGCAATTCATTGATCAAATCGCCGCCGCCCAGCCAGGGCTGCAGCAGCGCGGCGATCTCGGACACGGGCAGGGGCCGCACCTGGGCAATGCCGGCGGTCTGGCGCAGGGCGGCCGTGACGGCGGTGACCATGGCCTGGGCCCCGGATGGCATTTCACCGGATGGAATCTCGCCGGGCGGAATCTCGATGGTAATGGTGTTGGCCAGATCATTACGCCAGGCGCCCGTGGCCTGGTGCAGGGCCAGCCCGGCGGCACCCGCCAGGGCGGCGAAGAACACCATCACCGCCACCACCCAGGGCAAAAAACGCCCCGCCCCTTCCGAATCGGGTATCAGGTCGGGTCCCGCCACGGCGCCCTATTTCTCCCGCCGCGAACTGGCACGGGCGCCGGCGGCGCTTTTGGCGCTGGCGCCACTTTTGGCATTGGCGGCGCTGTTGGCACTGGAGGCATGCAACATGTTGTCCGCCAGGGTCAGCACCGGGTGCGAGAAACGCCGCACCAGGGCATCGTTATGGGTCGCCACCACCACCGCCGTGCCGGAGCGGTGCAATTCCTCGAACAGGCGCACCAGGCGGTAGGCGATGCGGTCGTCCACGTTGCCCGTGGGCTCGTCCGCCAACAGCAGGCTGGGTTTCGAGATCACGGCCCGGGCAATGGCCACGCGCTGTTGTTCGCCGCCCGACAAAGTGTCGGGACTGTCGTTCAGGCGGGCGCCCAGGCCGACCCAGTCCAGCAACTCGGATACATTGTTGCGGGTGCGCTTTTCATCATCGCCGGCGATGCGCAGCGGCAGGGCCACATTGTCGAATATGGACAAATTGGGCAGCAGGCGGAAGTCCTGAAACACCACGCCGATGCGCCGGCGCAGGGCCGGCAATTTGCGCCGGTGGGTGCACGCGATATCCTCGCCAAAGAGCTGCATGTAGCCGCGCGAGGGGAACAGGGCCAGATACATCAGCTTCAACAGCGAAGATTTGCCGGCGCCCGAAGCCCCGGTCAGGAAATAGAAGCTGCCCGGCTCGATATGCAGATTGATATCGCGCAGCACTTCCGGCCCCACGCCATAGCGGACACCAACATTTTCGAAACGAACCACCCTGCCGATACCCTTCTGCTACAGGTTCTGTTACGGGCCAGGGCCAAGATGCCATGGGAAAGGGGCGTGGTCCAGAGTGATGCTCCGGCGGCGGGTTTGCTGGGTGAATTCGCCACTAACGATATGGTTGGCGAGCAGGAAAAGCAGACCGTGGCCGAGCCAATGGGAATTCCAGGGGAAAGCCGTGCGGGGTTTAGGGCTTTTGGAAGACGGCCAGCGAAACCGTGTTGATTTGGCCGCACATGTCTGCGTGTGGTATTATAGAATAATTGCTCAAGATAAATACTTTGATAGACAATACGAATATATGGAAATGCGATGAATTTCTCTCAGCTAAAATTTGTAAAAGCCGCATCGGAGTTTAAGTCGTTCAGCAGAGCGGCCCAGCATTGTCATGTGACGCAGCCAACCCTGTCCAACGGCGTTTCCAAACTGGAACAAGAACTGGGTCAGAAAATTTTTACCCGAACGACGCGAATGGTGGAATTGACCCCATTCGGCGAAACTCTATTGCCCACGATTGCGTCGATCCTGAGGCTGGAGGAGATGATCCATTTCAGTGCGAAGGAATTCTCCAATCCCGAGACCGTGGTCCTGAAAATCGGCATCTCTCCGTTGATTAACACCAAGTTCGTGACCCTTCTGACGAATTCCTACAAAGCCCAAAATGGCAAACACGAAGTTCTGCTCATTGAAGAGAATTTGGAAACTCTCGACGAGAAGCTGAAAAACCATGATCTGGACCTGATTCTCGTCCCCATCGTGAAAAAATCGTCAACCAGGAATTCCCTTCCATTGTATGACGAGGATCTATTCTTCATCGATAAAGCGGACAATGAGCAATCCAAGGTTCTTATCAACGAGATCAGGGAAAAAACATTTGTCATGGTGCCTGATTCCTGTGGGCTATCGGAAATCACCCGATCACTTTTGCGCACGACCAGACATGAGGCCAGGGAATACGAAGGCAAGGCGCTCAGTTACCAAGTATTGGCCGATTGGGCCTTCCATGGACTGGGTTCGGCAATTTTGCCCAGAAGTAAAATCCTGCCGCATATTTCAAAGCAACAGATATTTAAGAGGCCAACTCGAAACTAGTTGAGTGATTTCAGCATGTTATGTTTCTCTCCGTTGTGTCAAAGCAATGGAGGGGCACAACATGTGGACTGAAATCACTTGGAGAGATTATGAGCGCCGTGGCGGACGCTATGCAAGCGAT
>JAYGEA010000306.1:0-5385 GCA_046582635.1 Alphaproteobacteria bacterium | reverse complement strand
GCGCTGCCGCAGATTGGCCAAGGATTGGGAAAAAACAATCGCTTCCGCCGAAGCTTGGCTCCTCATCGCCCATATCAGGCTCGTCACTCGGCGCCTCGCAAGATATTGTTATGAAACATAGAGTTTCGAGTCAGACTCTTAGAGAACGCGGCAGCCGACAGTTTCATATTCTGGCCGTGGATGCATTCAGCAATGATGCCCCCCCGGTACATCTTCTGACCAAGGAAGCATTTGCCTTGTACTTTGGTCATCTCAGGGAGAATGGTGTGTTGGCGGTTAATATTACCAACGCGCACCTTGATTTATCCCCAGTCGTTCGAAATCTTGCCAAGATGTTTAAGAAAAAGGCCGTTTTTATCGAAAAGGCCCCTGATCTGTTCAGCCGCCGCTCGTCGCAATGGGTTCTTGTAACCAGTAATCATCAGTTTTTGAATGACGACCGCGTCAAAAAACATATTACGCCATGGCAAAACGAAACCCCTGAAGCCATTCTGTGGACAGACGATTACAGCAACCTGGCATCCGTCCTCAGCAAGTCCGGCACGAAATTTCTGTTCCAACATTTGGCCGGTTCCATCTTGAAAAATCTCTGGTGACAGGTTGGCGGTTTCTTTCCGCCAGGGCCAAGGCGATCAGCAGCTAGCGGGAGGTTCATCATCATCCCAAATTCTTTAGCAGAAAGCGGAAGTTGATGGAGGTTGAAGGCTCCACGTCCCGGTCGCGGGTGAAGTTTCGCTTCACGATCAAACTGAAACCAATGCATTCGTCCAAATATTGAATGCCGGCGCCGGCGGTGATCTGACTACCGTCTCCGGTCAGGTCGCGGCGGCTTTCGGCGGTGGCGATCCAGCGGTCATCAATTTTCCAGCGCAGGGTATTGTACAACTCCTCGCGCGCGGCCAGTTCGTCGGCGGTTTGTTCACGCTCCAAAGAAATGTATGATGTATTGAAACGCAGGTATTCGGGGCCAATGGAAAAATAGATTTCGTTGCGGCGCAGGGAAAAGGTGTTGCGGTCCAGACGCAAGCGGTTGGTCAGATCAAAGAAGGCCGAAGGCGCAATGGTCAGGGCCGTGACATAGTCCGAACGGTGATCATCCAGACCAGTCTGATTGGCGAAGGTATCGTCGTCCCTGACCCTGAATACCTGGCCCACCGTCACCGTGCTGTATCCGCCCGTGGCGCCGTGGGTCGAGGCTTTCAGGCCCAGATTTGCCCGCGGCCCGCTTTCCACCCGGTCATATCCGGGAAAGCGGTTCAGGCTGAACAGGTTGGTATCATCGAATTCCAGGCTGCGGCTGTCTTCGTTTGGAATTTCCCTTGGGTTGCCGCCATAAGGGGTCAGGATCAGTTGCGCGATGGGTTCGATGACCTGCCGGATGGAGCCTTCGCGCCGGACCAACGGAAATCGCCAATTCAGCGCCATGATGGGACGAAACCGGGCCTCGAAACCATTTTCACTTGGCTTTGAATCGGTCTGCCCCGCCTCGACAAAGCTGTTCAGGTGATACAGATCCAAACCCAGACCGGCCGTAAGGGTATAAATTGCGCCGCCCGTGGTCACATAGGGGATATCCCAGCGCCCATCGACACTGAAACGGCGGGAATCGAAACCGTCGCTGCGATACAGCGACACGGCCGAGGCATCAAGGGACAGCCGGCCCGGCAGGCGTTCGGCTTCGTGGCTGAAAGCATAATCCAGCAATGGCGCCACCAGGGGCGTGGTGCCGGGATCGTCATCCACCTCCAGACCCTGAAAGGCATAGACGGATCCGGCGGCGTAATTACGCCCCTGAAATCCCTCGATAAACAGGTTGGAGGTCAGCACATCGTCGCCGCTAAAACCATATCGGTTAAGATATGTGTCATCCGTGGAGCGCTCCAGATCAAAGCCCCAGCGCCAGGTCCGGTCAATGTCAAAGCGGCCCAAGGCGTCAATATGGCCGCGGAATTCCTGCTCGCTCAAACGCTCATTCTTGTCGTTGCGTTTGTCCGTATAAGTCAGGCTGACCTCCCCCTCGTAGCCGCCTAAAGTGGTCAGGGCCCTGTACTCGCCGGTCGCCACCACTTCCCCCCCGCTGGTGACAATGGGGGCGAAGGTCAGATCCCGCTCCCGGCTGATGGCCCAAAAATAGGGTATTTGCACCGTCGTCCCCAGGTCCGAGGAGGAGCCGAGTTCAGGGGCCAGAAAGCCGCTCTTGCGCGGGGTCAAGGGATCGGCGTGACGGAAATAGGGCGTGTAGGCGATGGGAACGCCGTAGATTTCCAGAAAGGCGTGGCGGTACTCCACCTCGTGTTCGTCCCGGCGATGGATCACCCGCACCGCCTTCAACTGCCACAATGGCGCCCGCTCGGGGTGTTCCTGGCAAATCTGGCACGGCGAATAGACCGCCTTGCTCATTTCCAGATGGTTGACGCCTTTCCGCGTCGCGCTGTTGGCGGCGAACCGGGACTGGTCGGTCATGAGGATGCGAAGGCTCTCGATAAAGCCCTTGCTCAGATCCTCGGACAACTGCATATGCTCGGCGAAGATGACCTCGCCGCTGGGTTCCAGCAGGGTCAGGTTGCCGCTGGCCGTGACCAGGCCGTCACGCTGGTTGTAGTTGACGCTGTCGGCCAGGAGTACCCGGCCCTGGCTGGAGATTTCCACCTGGCCCCTGGCCGTGATCTGGCCCAGCTTGCCGTCATGGATCACGTCATCGGCGGACAACAGAAACGGCGCCTGATCTATCTTCTGCGCCTGGGCCGGCGCCGCAGTCAGCATCGACACCATTGCCACCAGGGCCGCCCGGAAAATCCGGTCAAGAATGACGCCAATACGACGCATGCCCTCAGCCATCCTCCAGATGCAGCAGCAGGGATAATCCCAACAGGGTGCAAATTCCCGTCGGCGTCCAGGCCGCCAGAATGACGGGCAGATTTCCGGCGATGCCGAAGGCGTGCACCACATCAGACACGAAATACAGCAAGAACCCGGTCAGCACCCCGGCGCCCAGCAACAGGCCCGTATGCCCGGCCCTGGTCAGGCGCAGGGAAAAGGTCGCCGCCAGCAGGATCATCGCCACCAACAGCAGCGGCGTCGAGAGGATGTTATGCCAATACAAACGATGCCGGGTGGCGGAAAAGCCGGCCGCCTCCAGGGTCTGAATAAATCCGGGCAGGGACCAGAAGGACAAGGTGGAGGGCGAGGCAAAGCCCTCCTGTATCTGGGCCAGGGTCAGGGTGGTCTTGATTTCGTAGGTGTCCAGGCGCAAGGCCGGCTCTTGCGGCCGGGTCAGCAGGGCGCCGCTCAGGCGCCAATGTCCATCCAGCAGCATGGCGCGCTCCGCATCGATCCGGCCGACGAATTCATCCCGCCCCTTGTACATGAAGACAATCACCTCCCGCAGCTCCGTCCCGGCGGAGGAGACGTGACGGGCATGGATCACCGATTGTCCGAATTCATCCGCCTGACGCAGCCACAGACCGGTGGCGGAAACCGCCAGCAGGCTTTGCCGGCCCTCCAGATAGCGGCCTTCCAGTTGCTCGTAGCGGGCCGACATGATGGCGGCAAGAGGGTTGAACAAGGTCACCATGAAGGTGCCCAGCAACAGCGCGATAACCAGGGCCGGGGTCAGAAACTGCCAGACCGAGACACCGGCGGCCCGCGCCACGATCAATTCATTACTGCGGGTCAGGCGCGAGAAGGTCACGATGGCGCCAAACAAGGTCCCGACCGGCAGGATTTTTTGGGCCAGGTTCGGCAGGTTCAGGGCCGCCATGCCCAATACCAGGCCAAAGCCGGCGGCATCCCGGCCCGCGGACCGGCGCAGCAGCTCCACCACATCAATCAGAAAAATCAGCGCCAACAGGACGCCCATGACAAAGCCGATGCCCAACATAAACTGCCGCCCCAGATAAAACGAAAATGTCGGCGACAGGCGCATCAGGACGGCTCCATCCGAGCCGGCTCCATCACGCCACGGCGGCGCGGCCACAGGCGGCCGCGCGCCAAGGCAAACAGGCAAACCGCCATGACCAGAATGACATTCCCATACAACAGCGGTATGAGCACCGGCAGCTTGGCCGACAGCCCCACCAGGCCCAGGCCCCCCGCGCGCACCAGGGCGATGATGCCCACCGCCATGACGATGCGCCAGCGCCGCCCCCGGCGGTTGAACTCGCCCGACAGCACCGCCGCCAGGGCAACCAGGACAAAGGCCAGACCATACAGCGGCGCGGCCAAACGGTCATGCCCCTCGGCCCGCATGCGGGCGGCGTTGGCCACATCGTCGGCGCCGGTGCCGGGCCAGAATAATTCGTGCAAATAGCGTTCCCCCGGTTCCAGCCAGCGGTCTTCGTCCCGCTGCACGAACTGGCCCAGATCCACGGCATAGCGGTCGAACTGCAGCAACGACAATTGCCCCGCCGCATGATCGATTTCCTGGCGGTTGCCGTTGACCATGATGAACCGCGGCCCGGCTTCCGTCCGCACCATGGCGCCCCGTTCCGCGATCATGGTCACCGGGCGCTCTTTAACCCGGCTGTCATGCACCAAGATACCCAGCATCTCGCCGCCTGAATGGCGGGCCCGGATATAGACGGTCAGGCTGTCGCCGATGGTATTGAAGGTGCCCTCCTGCAAAAGCACATAGGAAAGATTGGTCCGCAGCGAGGTCTTCATATCCTTAAACGCCCGCTGCCCCGTGGGCATCAGGTAGAGCGAGAGGAAATAGCCCAGCACGGTAACACCCAGGGCCAACACCAGGGCCGGCCGCGCCAAGGCCAGATTACCCATGCCCGAGGAGCGCATGACAACGATTTCGCTGTCGCCATCAAGGGTGTTGTAGACGTACAGCACGGCGGCAAACAGCGCGATGGGCAAAATGATGGTCAGCACGCCCGGCAGCACCAACAGGGTCAACTGGGCGAAGTAGGAGGCCGAAAGCCCCTTGTTGATGATCAGATCGACAAAGCGCAGGGATTGCGTCAACCAGATCACCCCGGTCAACGACAACAGGAAAAACACGAACGGCCCGGCCAATTGGCGAAGGATATATCTTTGCAGTCTGCCCACGAATCGCACAATACAGCCCGGCGGACAGGAATGACAGAAACAAGGCGGGATTTATGAGGCGGCAACATCCGCCCCGGCGCCGCATCTAGGGCGAGGCGCGGGAACGCTGGATTCACATCTCAAGTGCAATTCGAAGGATTTCGAGGAAAGCCTCGGCGGGCGTTCGATAGCCGAGGCATTTTCGGGGTGTTGAGTTGACGGCCCACATGATGTCGTCGATGTCCCCTTCGGTGTAATCAGCCATGTCGGTTTTACTGGGCATGTCCCTGCGTATGACGCCATTGGTGTTCTCGATAGCGCCGCGCTGCCAGGGCGAATGCGGGTCGCAGA
>JAYGEA010000272.1:0-19271 GCA_046582635.1 Alphaproteobacteria bacterium | reverse complement strand
TCAATGCCGATGGTATAGGTGATGCCCTGAACGGCGGCCACCATGGGTTTGCTGCGATGCGGGGCCCTTCAGGCCAAAACAGTCGATGTTGCCTTCGCCATAGATCGGCCCGCCCTTGGCCCGGTGCGGCGCCATCGCGGGCATATCCAGCCCGGCGGTGGTGTGCGGGCCGACCGCGTGCAGCACGCCGCAGCGCAAATCGTCTTCACGCTCCAACAAGGTGTAGGCATCGCCCAGTTCCTGGCCCATCTTCGGCGTGAAGCCGTTGAATTTGTGCGGCCGGTCTATGCCGATCAACAGCAGATGGCCGCGCCGTTCCGTATTGATGCGGCCATCGGGATTGCTGGGGTCTTCTGCCATAGTCGTCTCCTCGTTCAGGTCATTTACGTTTGCGTCATGCAGGCGTCATAGCGGGCGGCGGCGATTTCCAGGCACAGGCAGATGTCGCGTTCCAGAATATAATGCTGCTTGGCCAAATTCTCCGCCGCCAGGCGCACCTGGTTCAGATAATCGTCCCGGCTGTTATAGCGTTCGGCGAGGGAGGGGCGCGGGTCACCCAACGCCTCGCGGGCCGCCTTGTCCTTGGCCAACGGGTGGGTGGAGCCGACGTATTCCAGCAACTGCCCCGCCCCGCCGGTATCGGCATGGCGCGGGTTGAAACCGGTGTGGGTGGCCACGGGCACGGTGATATCGGGCATGGCGACGCCGCCCGTCTCGTTGCCGTTCCGGTCCACGGCGGAAACCCAGTCGGGGTAGGGTTCGGGCGCCAGGATGGGCGGCATCCGGCCCACGCCCCGGGCCACATCGGGGCCAAGATCCATGGGGTACACGGCCGTCATGGCACCTGGGTCGGGCAGGGCCAGGCCCGGTATTTTCGACAACGCCCCCATGACATCGGCCCGCCTGCTCCGTTGATGGGCCTTTGGGTAGCGGCTTTCGGGCGGCGAACGATCACCGCGCACCCAGGACAAAAGATTGGTCAGGGCGGCGCGGTAAAGCGGGCGGTAGTCCACAATGTTCATATGGTTCTGGCCATGACTGCCGAATAATGTGCGGTCCTGCCATTTCGCCACCCCGGCGCCATGCTGGGTGGAGGCGAACAGATAGCGGCGCACGCCATCGGGCAAGGTGGCATCGCCCCCCGTGGCCAGGTCGCCATGGCTCAACCCCGCATCGCCGCGCCAGTATTCCGACGAAGTGTCGGTGTAGAAAATCTTCGGCAAGCCGCCCAAGGCCGTCTGGCGGTCCAACAAGCCCGCCGCCTGGTCCGCCGTTTGGTCGGCCGCTTTGCTCGTTACCGGGTCGGCCAGGGGATCGATTTGCGGCAGATCGGCAAAGGGGAACAGATGGCCGAATGACGGCGTCGGCTGCACCGAGGGCTGGGCGTAACGGTGGTTGAACTCCCCCCGCCTCCCGCCCGCGATATGGGCCAGGATGCCATCAAAGGCTGGGCGCCCGGCTTGGTCCAGGTTCAGGCCCGCATGCAGCAGGGTACGCAGAAAGCGGCCGCACTGGGACTGCCCCTCGGCCACCACATGGTCGATGCCGCCTGCGGTGGGCGCCTCGTCCTCGTAGCGCAGATAGGAGGCCAGATCCCGCGTCGCCAACATCCCGGCGCCAACCACCGGGCATTCGGCGGGGGTGTACAGGACGTCGTAGATTACGCCGGCGGTGAAGCCGCCCCGCAGCCAAATGTCGCCGTCCGGCCCGAACCGCCATTGCTCCCGGGCGATCTCCGTGGGCGCGCCGTACGGCCCCTCGCGCACCAGCAGCTTGGCATCGGCTTCATTCAGGTCGGCGGGCGGGATCGGTTCGTGCATGCCCAGGTCGCCCACATGGTGGTCGGTCAGGGACAGGCTGTCGCTGTCGCCATTGATCTGCAGTCGCAGCTGCATCTGGCTGGCTGGCGTTTGGGCGGCACGCAATACTTCGGCGGGAACCCGCGGCGGGGCAATCCCGAGGCGCAGATGTTCCGGCGTACGGGGCACGTCCCATTGCCAGCCGGCCCAGGCCACGGTCCAACCCTGTTTGAACAGGAAACCATCGCCGGGGGCGATATCCACCGTGTCCTTGGCGCTCATCGCGGTCATGTTGAAGCGGGTGATGTTACGCTTGCCCCGGTTCGGCACCTGCATTAACAAGGCGCGGGAGCCACCCCACAGGGGCCGCAGCATGGTGACATCGCCGCTGAAATGCACCAGGCCGTCGGCGCCCCGTTCGGCCAGGTCCAGGTCGGTCACGCCCTGATTGGCGGCATGGTCGGGATCGACCGCATAATGGGCAATGGCCTCGATCCGCTCGTAGGGGCCCATGTCGCCGAAAACACTGCCGTCTTCATAGGGTTCACGGCTGATATACTCAAATTTGACGACTGGCATGCAGCTTAACTCCCGAATTCTAAGATGGCTCTGGTGGCGGACAGGGTGCCGCCGGCCCAGAGGGGCAGATAGGTCATCTTCACGCCCGGCCCGCCGGTGACGATAGGATGGATGTCTTCCGGTGAGCGGGCGATGGCGGGGCCAGCAAACAGGAATTCCCGGATTGCCGCAAGGTCCCAGCCGCGCTTGACGATCTGTTGCGCCAGTTCGGGCGGCAGCAAAAAAAATTGCTCACCCAAATCCCGCTCCCGCCCGGCGGAGGCCACGGCCCGGGCCGAGGCAAAGGCGGCCGCCATGGGCGCGAGGATGTCCTCCGGGCGGTCGCCATCGCCCTGGGGCAGCACCTCCGCCGTGCCCGAGATGCCCAGCACCGTGACGCAATCAGCCGCCAAACCCCGGCGGTCCGGCAGCAGGGGCAGGCTGCCATCCGCCCCCTCCGGCACGCAGACGCCGTATTTGCCCGGTTGGCCCATGGTCGCCATGTCCCCCACCCCGGCCCGCGCGCCGGCGATGTTGCGCATCACCAGGGCCATGGCCCGGCCCAGGGTGGCGTTGGCATGGTTGCCGGGCCCAAGGCAATTGGTCGAGGGGTTCATGCCCAATTCGTTTGTGATTGGGCCATGGACGATTGTCATGACTGCCGGCGTTCCCGTGGTGGTCAGGATGCCCAGCAAATTGAATGTCGGCTCCAAACAGGCCTGGGCGGCGGTCAATATGATGGGCAGTGCCCCCGGCGAACAGCCGGCCAGAACGCATTGATAGGCCGCCGCGCCGGCGGTGAGGTCGCCGAACAGCGGCGGCATGTTTCCAAACGATTGCCCCGGCGCGACGGCCTCCAGCATCTTGGCCAGGCGGCCTTCGCTGGGCGGCACCATGGGCAGGCCGTCGCAGAGGCTTTGTTCTTCCAGCACCGGCCGGGCCCGGTCCCACGAGGTGGCTTCCGAAAACAGCGGCAGTTCGCCCAATCCGTCCATAACGAATTACATATGCGCCACGCGGACGGAACAGGCGGCGGTGAAGCCAAAGGGCGGGATATAGGCGGAATGCTTGCCCGGCCCCCCCGCCACCAGCATGTGTATATCCCCGGGCGTCTGTGTCATATGGTAATGGCCATTGATCAATGGCCGCTCCATATCCGCATAACTTTCCTGGTTCTCTTCCGAAACCCGGTCCAGGGGTATGCGGGAGCGCTGCCAGATATCCTCCTGCATGCTTTCGATGGTCCAGCCGTCCCGGTGAAGGGTCTGGGCATGCTCGGGGCCGAGGACAATGAAGATCGGCGCGTTGCAATAGATGGCATTGGCGCCTGGCTGCCCGATCGTGCCCGCGATGGTGGTCAGAATGCCAACCCCGGAGGTGGAGGCATGATCGTTGATATTGTGCGGCGCCCCCGAGGGAATGGCCGTGACCACGCTGTCGGTGGCGGCGAAACCCCGGCGTACGTGGAACGGCTCCCACGGGCTTTCCTCCTCGTTTTCGCCAAAACAAAAGGCGTATTTGGCCGGCGAGCCTTGGGTGGAGCGGTCCATCACGCCGGGCTTGGCCCCGCCCACGTTCAACAGGATCAATTGCAGGGCCCGCCCGATGGTGGCGTTGGCCTGGCGCCCCTGGCCGAAACAGTTGGAGGAATAGTTGATGTCGATCTGGTTCCGGATGGGGCCGTTGAACAGCAGCATGGGCGCACACGAGTGGGTGGTGGCCAGGCTGCCGTGCAGATTGTAGTCCGGGTTCAGCACGGCACGGGCGGCGGCCAGGACAGCGGGAAAGTATTCCGGCAGGCAGCCCGCCATGACCGCATTGGCCGCCATCGCCTCCAGGGTCGGGATCACGCGGCGGGGCGACATCGCCGCCAACGGCTCGTTATCACCACGCACGGTGTCCATGAAGCGTTCCACCAGATCCTCGGTCGGCATGACCAGGGGGAAGCCGTCGCTCCAGCCTTGCTCACGGGCGTATTCGTTCCATTCGCCAGGCTCCATATGGCCCAAATCAATGGTCTCGGTATCGGGGGTCTCGGTATCGGGTGCGGGGTCCATGTCCATATCGCTCATGTTAAAGATTAAATTTATCTCAATTGCGGTTTGATCGCCAGACAGCCTTGAGATGCCAGCTTGAAACGATCTAAGTGGTATCCATTCGTTGCGACTTCATATGCCGAACATCCTTAGTTCAATTCATTGTCATTCCCGGACGTAGCGTAGCGGAGATCCGGGAATTCAGAGCCGCAAGCGATTGAATTCGTTGCCCTGGATTGCCGGGTCGAGCCCGGCAATGACATCTATGAGGTGTTGCTTCGTGTGAGTTAGCCGCACGCTTCAAGTCTCCGCAATCAGCTTCTGGATGTCCGCCAGGGGGATGCTTTGCGGCTGGCCCTTGGTGATGGCCAGGTCATTAGCCAGGCGTTGCAGTACGGCATTGGCGGGCGTGGGAATATTATGCAGGCGGCCCAAAAGGACAATCTCGCCGTTCAGAAAATCCGTCTCGATATTGCCGGTGCCCCGCGCCAGGCTTTGCCAAGATGATCCCGCCACCCGGTCCTGGCCGGCTACGGTACCCATCTGCATCAGGCCGTCCCGGCGGGCAATTTCCTCGTCGCGACCGGCGCAATCGATGCCGGCGGCCGCGAAACAAGCCTCCGCCTCGTCCCGCAACAGCGCCCGGATGGCCTTGCTTTCATCGCCGGGTATGGCCATGGCGCCCAGGGCGTTGCCCAGGTTCATAATCATCTTGCCGTATTTGAAGCGCATCACCGTTTCGTTGGGCCGGGCCGAGAACTTGACGCTCTCCAGCGCCGCCATGACCTCGTCGACCACGTGATCGCTGCCCGTGGGATAGCGGCCCGCGTCCAGCACCCCGATGGTGTCCGTGGCGTGGGTCACCACCGTGCCCGGCTCCAACGCGGTGGCCGGCAGATAGACCATCTGGGCATAAACATTCTCAAACCGCCGGGCCGCCATGGCTTCGTTGGCGACGCCGTTCTGGCAGCAGAAGACGGGGATTTGGTCACCGGCGGCGGCGCGCAGATCATCCAGGGCGACCTGGGTGTGCTGGGATTTCATGGTCAGGATGACCACGTCGCCGGCGCGGAATGCGATCTCGGAGGGGCGGTCCACGGCCCGGATCGGCAGGGTGACGTCGCCGTTGGGCGTGCGGTAATGCAGGCCGTTGTTCTGGATCGCCCGGAAATGATCGCCGCGGGCGATCAATATGGTGTCAACGCCGCCCTGAAACAATTGTGCGCCGATGACGCCGCCGATGCCGCCGGCACCATAAATAATAATACGCATGCATGACTCCCTTGTTGACCCGCGATGTTACACTAATTCGTTGCCGCTCAAGAGAGGAAGTCCCGTGCCCCAGGAAAATCACGATGTTTACGAAATTTACGCCATCAAATACGGCGAGCGCATGGGGGAGCGCGGCACCATGTTCGTGCATGGCGACCCACACGATGCCCCCATGGCCATGGATTATTTCATCTGGGTTTTGGCCAACCAGGCACGCACCATCGTGGTCGACGTGGGCTTCGGCCGGGAAGAGGGCGAGAGCCGGAGCCGCACCTATCTGCGCTCTCCGGTGGAGGGGTTGGCGCTGCTGGGCATCGATGCGGGGGATGTCGAAGACGTCATTATCACCCACATGCATTACGACCACGCCGGAAATCTGGAAATGTTTCCCAATGCCCGGTTCCATATCCAGGATACGGAGATGTCCCTGGTCACCGGCCGGGCCATGACCCACCCGGCCTTGCGCCATTCCTTCCGTCTCGATGACGTGGTCGCCATGGTGCGCCTGATCTACGGCGATCGTGTCGTCTTCCATGACGGCGAGGGGACAATTGCCCCCGGCGTCACGGTGCACCATCTGCCCGGCCACACCCGCGGCATGCAGGCCGTGCGTGTCGGCAGCCAGCGCGGCCCGGTGGTCCTGGCATCCGACGTGGCGCATTATTACGAAAGCTTCGAGCAGGAAACGCCGTTCCTGACCCACGAAAACTTGTTCCATATGCTGGAAAGCCACCGCAAGCTAGCGGCCCTGGCCTCGGACAACGCTCATATCGTACCCGGCCATGACCCGTTGGTGATGCAACGCTATCCCGCCCCAAGCCCGGAATTGGACGGCGCGGTGGTCAGGTTGGACGTGGCGCCAAAGGATGCGATGATCTAGCCGAATTAATTTGGGAGAGCGAACAATGGCAGCGAAAAAAACCCCCTACGATCTGATCCCCCAACTGGGCAAACTGCGCGACGAGGTGCTGTTCGGCGATGTCTGGGAACAGCCCGAACTCTCGAAACGCGACCGCAGCCTGGCCACGGTTGCCGTGCTGATCGCATTGTACCGGACCGAGGAGTTAAAGGGCCATATGGCCCGCGCCGTGACCAACGGCGTCACCAAGGAAGAGCTGTTTGGCCTGATCACCCATCTGGCATTTTATTCCGGCTGGCCCACGGCGGTGAATGCTGGGCGCGTCGCCTTGGAAGTCTTCGAGGGTCAGGATTAAGTCATGACCAAGATCGGTTTCATCGGCCTGGGCACCATGGGCGCCAGCTTCGCCACGAACATTATCAAGGCCGGCTTCGAGGTAACGGTCCATGACCTGCACCGCCAGGTGGCCGAGCCGCATTTGCAGGCCGGCGCCACATGGGCCGCCACGCCGCGTGAGCTGGCGGCGGCCTCGGACGTGATCCTGACCTCCCTGCCCGGCCCGCCCGAGGTTGAGGCCGTGGCCTTGGATGAGGCGGACGGCCTAGTCGCCGGCATGGCGCCCGGCTCGGTGCTGTTTGATCTGTCCACCAACTCCCCCACCATGGTGCGGCGTATTCACGGGGCCATGGCGGAAAAGGGCCTGCATTGCCTGGATGCCCCGGTCAGCGGCGGCCCCAAGGGCGCTGTGTCGGGCAAGCTAGCGATCTGGGTTGGCGGCGACGAAGAGATATTCAATGCCAACCGCGCGGCCCTGGATGCCTTGGGCGATCAGGTCCGCTATATCGGTCCCATCGGCGCCGGCGCGGTGGCCAAGTTGGTGCATAACGCCGCCGGCTATGCCATTCAGACCGCCCTGGCGGAGGTCTTTTCGGTCGGTGTCAAGGCGGGGGTGGAGCCCCTTGCCCTGTGGGAGGCGGTACGCCAGGGCGCGCGGGGGCGGCAACGGACCTTTGACAGCCTGTCGGACCATTATCTGATCAATTCCTACGACCCGGCGGATTTCGCCCTGAAGCTGGCCCACAAGGATGTCAGCCTGGCGGCCGAACTGGGCCGCGAATTCGGCGTGCCCATGCGCCTGATCAACGCCACCGTCGCCGATATGACCGAGGCATTGGGCCGGGGCTGGGGCGAGCGGGATTCGCGGGTTTCCATGCTGCTGCAACAGGAACGCGCCGGCGTGGAAATCGCGGTGGACCCGGCGGATGTTCAGGCGGTTTTGGACCAGGACTAAGAAAGGATGGATCAATGACCGCACGTACAAAGCCGCCCTTCCGGGCCGACCATGTGGGCAGCCTGCTGCGTCCCGACAGCCTGCACCGGGCCCGCGCCCGGGAGGCGGCGGGCGACATTACGGCGGAGGAATTGCGGGCGGTGGAAGACCGTTGCATCAGCGAAGTTGTCGCCATGCAACAGGACATCGGCCTGCAAGGGATCAGCGACGGCGAATTTCGCCGCACCTGGTGGCATTTCGATTTTCTCAGCGGCTTCGATGGGTTTGAACTGGGCGAACCCCTGGACAAAGGCACGTTTCAGGGCAGCGATGAGCAGCCGCCACGGGCCATGATCACGGGCAAGTTGGCGCGCAGCAAACCGGTCATGGTGGATCATTTTACCTATTTGCATGAACAAACGGATGCTATCTCCGGCGGCATCGCCAAGTTCACCGTGCCGGGCCCCTCCATGGCGCATTTCAGGGCCGGGCGGGAAGGCATCTCGGAGGCGGCCTATCCGGATCTGGAAGAATTCTGGGCCGATCTGACGGCGGCCTACCGGGCCGAGCTGGGTGATTTGGCCAATGCGGGCTGCCGTTATTTGCAATTGGACGATATCTCGTACGCTTATCTTTGCGACGACGATATCCGCGCCAATTTGAAGGCCCGGGGCGACGATGCGGACGAGCTGGCCCTGACCTACGCCAACGCACTGAACGATGCCATCCGCGATCTGCCCGACGATGTGACCACGGCCATGCATATGTGCCGGGGCAATTTTCAAAGCACCTGGGCAGCCCAGGGCGGCTATGAACCGGTGGCCGAGCGGGTCTTCAACACGGTCAAGATCGACGCCCTGTTCATGGAATATGACAGCGAACGGGCCGGCGGCTTTGAACCCTTGCGCTTTGTTCCCGATGACAAAATCGTTGTCCTGGGCCTGGTGACCACGAAAACCCCGGAACTGGAAAGCAAGGACACCCTGAAACGGCGGGTCGACGAGGCGGCGAAGTATATTGATCTGGACCGTTTGTGTTTAAGCCCCCAATGCGGCTTTTCATCCACCCATCACGGCAACAAGATCACCCTTGCCGACCAGATCGCCAAACTGCGCCTGGTGGTCGAGGTTGCCCATGAGATATGGAGTTAGCTTACATGCCGGACCCGCACCTGAAGAAAATTCCCCGCGCTGAATTGGGCGAAGACCTGGCACCCTTGTGGGATGCGGCCATGCGGGACCGGGACGAGGCTACCTTGATCGAGGTGGCGGGCAATGCGCCGGAGGTTATGGATTGGTACTACAACAGCTTCTACGCGCGGATGTTTCACGGCGGCCGGGTCGAGGTCCGTATCAAGCAACTGGCGCGGATGAAATTGTCCACCATGCACGGCTGCGCCTTTTGCAACCGGGGCAATTCCAAGGCCGCCCTGGCGGACGGTGTCAGCCAGGAACAGCTGGACGCCCTGTTCGATCCCGCCTCCGCCCTGTTCGATGACCGGGAACGCGCCGTGCTGCGGCTGTGCGAGGAAATGACCCTGGCCAACATGGACGGCTATATGGATCGCCATCTGTATGACGCGCTTTCAGAGCATTTTGACGACGGCGAAATATTCGAGCTGGGCGTCTGCTTCGCCGTATTGGTGGGGATGGCGAAATTTCTCTTTGTCTTCGATCTGGTCAGCCGGGAAGACAATTGTCCCATCGCGCCGCCCGGCCGGGTTTCGGCGGAATAGTCCGGCGCGATGAAGGCGCCTGACTTTGAATATTTGCGGCCCGAGACATTGTCCGAGGCCCTTGCGATGCTGGCCCGCCATGGCGAGGATGGGGCCATTATCGCCGGCGGCCAGAGCCTGTTGCCGTTGCTGCACTTTCGCCTCGCCGCACCCGAATACCTGATAGATATCGGCCGTCTGGAAGGGTTGCGCGAGATCGCCGAAGGCGACGGAAATATCGAGATCGGCGCTCTGGTGCGCCATTGCGATCTGGCAGCCAGCGCCTTGATCGGCCGGGAATATCCCCTGCTGCATCAAGCGGTCGGGCATATCGCCCACCCCAGCGTGCGCCATCGGGGCACCATCGGCGGCAGTCTGGCCATGGCAGACCCGGCGGCCGAACTTGGCGCCTGCTGCCTGGCCCTGGAGGGCGAGGTTTCGCTGCAATCGGCGGCGGGGCAACGCTGGGTTGGCATGGTGGATTTCTTCGCCGGCATTTATGAAACGGCCCTGGCGGCGGACGAAATCCTCACCGCCGTGCGCCTGCCCCGGCGCGGCGGCGACAGTATTCAAATCTTCAACGAGGTGGCCCGCCGGCGCGGGGATTTTGCCATGGCCGGTCTGGCGCTTGTCGCCGACAGCGGCCTGGGCAATCCGCGTCTGGCATTATTAGGTGTCGCCGACCGGCCCATTCTGGCGGTGCGGGCAATGGCCCTGTTGGCCCGGGACCCCACGGCAACAGAGGCAGCCGTCGCGCTGATCGGCGATGAGGTCGATCCCGCCGACGACCCGGCCTATCCCCCGGCCTACCGCCGGCATCTGGTGCGGGTCCTGCTGCGGCGTACATTGGCGGGGTTGTCCCCATGAAGACACGGCGGATCGCCCTAACGGTGAATGGCGAAGCGGTGGCGCGCGAGGTGCCCGTGCGCCTGAACCTCGTTGATTTTCTGCGCCATGATCTCGGTTTCACCGGCAGTCATGTGGGCTGCGAGCAGGGCGCCTGCGGGGCCTGTACAATTGTGCTGGATGATCAGACCGTGCGCGGCTGCCTGGTTCTCGCCGTGCAGGCCGATGGCGCAAAGGTGGAAACAATCGAAGGCGTTGAACTGGACGACCTCCGGGCGGCCTTCCACCGCCTGAACGCCTTGCAATGCGGTTTCTGCACGCCCGGCATGCTGTTGAGCGCCCGGGAGTTATTGCGCGACAACCCCAATCCCAGCCGGCAACAGATCCGCGACTATCTGTCCGGTAACTTCTGCCGCTGTACCGGCTATCAGGCCATTGTCGATGCGGTCGAGGCCGTTGCCCAGTCCCGAAAAAAATCGGAGAGACTGCCATGAGTATTGGCGCGGAAGTTCCCCGTGACCGGGCCAAGCGGCTGCTGCTGGGCCGCGGCCGCTTTGTCGACGACATCACCATGCCGCGCCTCCTGCATCTGGCGTTCGTGCGCAGCCCCTATGCCCATGCCCGGATCGAGGCGATCGATTGCGCGGCGGCGCGGGACCTGCAGGGCGTCGTAGCGGTTCTGACGGCGGCGGAGCTTGTGGACGCCGTCGCTTCCTGGCGGGCGGAGCACAAGCTGTTCCCCACCATGGCGGCGCCGGAGCAATTTGCGCTGGCCACCGATATCGTCCGCTGGCAGGGCGAGGCCGTGGCCGCCGTCGTCGCGGAAAGCCGCGCCGTGGCCGAGGATGGCGCCGAATTGGTCGCGGTAAACTGGGCTGAACTTCCCGCTGTCGTGGATGCCAAGGATGCCCTGGCACCGGATGCGCCCCGCCTGCATGCACATATGGATGGTAATCTTGCCTACACGGCGGAGATTGCGGTGGGCGATACCAGGACGGCGTTCGCGCGCGCCGACCATGTGGTGGAAGAGCATTTCCGCTTTCACCGACATACCGGCGTCAGCTTGGAACCACGCGGCATCATCGCCGAATTCGAACCCAGCGAAGACCGTCTTACGGTGCATCAATCGCACCAGACCCCCCACCAACAGCAGGATTTGTATGCCCGCCTGCTGCGCCTGCCGGAACATAAGGTCAGGGTGATCTGCCCGGACGTGGGCGGCGCCTTCGGTCTGAAGCATCACCTGATGGCGGACGAGCTGGTTGCCTGCGTGGCCGCCAAGCTGTTGGTCAGGCCCATCAAATATATCGCCGACCGGCTGGAATCGTTTCTGGCCGATGTCCATTGCCGGGATCATGAAGTTACCGCCCGCATGGCATTCTCCCCCACGGGGGATATCCTGGCAATCGAGGTGGACGATCTGTTCAATGCCGGGGCCTACGGCCAATATCCCCGTACCTCCATCGCGGAAGGCAATCAGATCAGCCGGCTGACCGGCGCGCCCTATGCCCACGAACACTACCGGGCCAATTTGTCCATGGCTTTTTTGAACAAAAGCATTCTGGGCCATATCCGCTCGGTCGGTCATCCCATTGCCTGCGCCGTGGCGGAACGTCTAATCGATCTGGGCGCCGCCAAATTGGGCCTCGACCCAATCGCGCTGCGCCGGCGCAACTACCTGCATGGCGATGATTTCCCCCGTATCTCCGTGGGCGGTATCGACTTCGAGTATCTTTCCCTGCGGGACTGCCTGGACAAGGCCTCTGCGATGTTCCATGTGCCCCAATTTCGCGAAGAACAGGCGGCGCTGCGGGCCAAGGGCATTTATCGCGGTCTCGGCATTGCCACCTTCGTTGAATTGACCGCCATCGGGCCGGAATACTATGGCCAGGGCGGCCAGCATATCTCGGCCCAGGAAACCTCCCAGATCCGGCTGGAGGCTTCCGGCATGGTGCGCTGCTATACCGGCGCCACGGATCAGGGCCAGGGTATCGATACGGGTGTTCAGCAGGTCGTGGCCGATACCCTGGGCGTGCCCCTGGGGTGGGTCGAGGTGATCAGCGGCGACAGCGCGCTGTGTCCCGTGGGCGGCGGTTCGTGGGGGTCCCGCGGCGCGGCCTTGGCGGGCGAAGCGGCCCTGCGCGCGGCGGCGACGTTGCGTCACAACATCCTCTCCATCGCGGCCAGCCTGTTGCAAAAAGATCCCGCCGATTTGGCTATTAAGGCCGGCATGGTCGTGGAGGCCGCCACGACCCATATGAGCGTCGCCGAAATTGCCCGGATCGGCCATTTCCAACCGTATTCCATTCCCGATGGCGTGCCCGCCGATCTGACCGTGGTGGAACGCTATGCCTCCAAGGACCGGCTGTTTCTGGCTGGTAATGGCATTCAATTCGCCACCGTCGAGGTGGACGTGGACAGCGGCATCGTCACGCCCCTGCGGCATCTGGTGGTGCACGATTGTGGCCGTATTTTGAATCCGCTTTTGGTGCGCGAACAAATCCGTGGCGGTGTCGTCCAAGGCATTGGCAGCGCCCTCTATGAAGAGCTGCGCTATGACAACGACGGCCATCTGCTGACCGGCAGTTTCGCCGATTATCTGGTGCCCATGGCCGGCGAGATGCCGGATATCGACGTGGCTCATATTGAGACGCCGACCGCGACCTCCCAATTGGGTGCCAAGGGCGCGGGGGAAGCTGGCACGGCGGGCGCCGTGGGGGCCATTTTGAACGCGGTCAATGACGCCATCGCCCCCCTGGATGCCACCATCGCGGAGGTGCCGGTCACGCCGCCAAGATTGCTCAAGGCGCTGGGGCGGATATAGTGTCGAAGCTTGTTGTCCATAGACAATACTATTGTGCATTAACAATTTTGGTGGCGTCCATGAGACTTAAAATTGTCTGCGCGACCGTCCAGTCCAGAGGAAATCTTCCATGAATTTCGGCATTCTGTTTACCTCCCACCCCGACCCGAAGACCGAAACGTACCCCCACCATGCCATTCATCAGCGGGTCACCAACGAGATTGTCGAGTCGGAGGAGCTGGGTTTCGATTCTATTTGGATCGCCGAGCATCATTTTTCCAACCGTTACGGCATTCTGCCCGATCCGTTCAGCTATTTGAGTTATCTGGCGGCGAAAACCTCCCGCATCAAACTGGGTGCCGCCGTTATGGTGGTGCCCCTGCATCATCCCATGCGGATCGTGGAAAACGCCGCTTTCGTGGATATTTTGAGCAACGGGCGCTTTCAGCTTGGGCTGGGATCGGGCTACCGGCCCTATGAGTTCCAGGGCCTGGGCATCGATTTCGACAGCCGCCGGGAACGCCAGGCCGAGGCGGTGGATTTGATCCTGCAGGGCTTCCACGAAAAGCGCGTGAACTCAAATGGCAAGTACTTCCAGTTCAAGATGGATGAAGGTTACGAAATTTTTCCCCAGCCCATTCAACAACCCCATCCGCCGTTTTACATGGGCGCGGGCACGGAAAACTCCATTCGCCTGGCGGCGCAAAAGGGCTTCGGCCTGATGCAGGGCTCCCTGCCGTCGGTGGAGGTGCTGGGCAACAACATCGAACTCTACAAACGGCACATGCACGAGGCGCCCAGCCCGTTGAACCAAAACCCCTGTTTCGGGCAGTTCGATTGTGTCCGCATGGTCTATGTGGCGCCCACCGATGCCCAGGCCAGGGAGGAATCCGAAGCCGCCATCACCTATCACATGAAAACCTTCCTCTCTGGCGACACCGCCGGCTATCTCGGCGATGTGACCGAGAAAGGCTCGGAGTCCGAATTTTCCTACGATAATCTGGTCAACACCACCATCGTCCATGGCTCTCCCGATACGGTAATCCGGCGTATCGAGGAATTGCGCGCGGTGGGGATCAACTCGCTGATGCTGCATTATCCGCCCTATTACGGTGTGGAGCAGTGCCTCAACATGCTGCGCCTGTTCGCCCGGGAGGTGATGCCCCATGTCCAGAGTTAGGCGGCCCGTATCGTGACCTGGGGCGAGATCACGGAGGAAACCCTGGCGGCGGCGGCCGGACTGATCGGCGTGCCCCTGCGGCGCAACCATATGCAATGGATCGAAACGGCCAGCCGCGACGCCATTCGTCATTTCGCCTGGGGCATCGGCGACAACAACCCCCTGTGGCTGGACCCCGAATATGGCGCCGCCGGGCCCACGGGCGGCATGGTGGCGCCGCCCTGCCTGCTGTACGCCATCGACAGCACCATCGTGGCGCCGAAGATGGCCGGCGTGCAATGGATCTATGCGGGCACCGAATGGACCTGGTACGATCACATCCGCCTGAACGATACCTTTAAGGTCGATGTCAAATTGACCAAGCAGGAGGTCAAGACCGGCCGGCGGTTCGGCAAATGGGCCCTGCAGACGGGCGAGCTGGACTATTTCAATCAGGATAGTCAACGCATCGCCCACGCGGTGGGGAAATGCGCCAGGACCCCACGGGGTGATGGCGGCAAAAAGCAGAAGGGTGAGGAGAACAAAGGCCACGTCCCCCACCGCTATAGTCCCGATGAGCTGGCGGATATCGAAAATCAGGTCCTGTCCGAACCACGCCGGGGGGGCGAACCGTTGTATTGGGAAGATATTGCGGTCGATGATCAAGTGCCCGCCGTTATCAAGGGTCCCTTGACCACAACGGATATTATCGCCTGGTATTCCGCCTGTCAGGGCGCCCTGCATTATGGCGGCGTGCATGGCGATGCCCTGCGCTATCGCCGCCGTCACGACGATTATCACATCAACGAGGCGACGGGCGCCAAGGACAGCGCCGGGCGCGGCCATCTGGAGGCCTCCACCGGCCGGGACGTCGGCATGGGCGGGGCCTATGACGTGGGGCCCCAACGCATTGCCTGGGCCCAGCATATGTTGTGCAACTGGATCGGCGATCATGGTTTTCTGCATCGGCTGGCGGTCGATGTCCTGCGCCCCAACATGGTTGGCGACACCATCTGGTGGCGCGGCGAGGTTGTGGGCAAACGCGAAGTCGGCGGCGCCAAATTCCTGGATCTGATGGTCGAGGCGCGCAATCAGGTCGATGCCATATCGGCCAAGGGCACGGCGATGGTGGCGTTGCCCTCGCGCACGGATGGTCCCGTTCCCCTGCCCATCGCGCATTTATGAATACGGCTGCAATGACCCGGCGGTTACCGCTGAAAACGGCGGCCAGGATTGGCGTATCCACTGGCAACCGATCGGCCGGTTATGCCCGTCATTGGCTTGCCGCTTTAGGCGGATCAGAAGAAACAATTGCAGCGGCCGACATCGCCATCGTCGGCGGCGATGAAGAGGTGGATGCGGACTGCGTCATCCGCCTGTGGGATTTCCAGGTCGGCCATCGGGGCAGCGGTGTCCTGGCAAGTGCCGCTTCCGGCGCGGCGGCGGTGATCGGCCATGGGGGCGGCCCCGGCGTCGCCCTGCCCAGTGACATGCCCGAGAAATGGTGCGGCATCTACGGCGTCATCCTGGCCCTGGCCGAGGCCTGGCGGCGGCGGCAGGGAGTTGGCATGGCCGTTAATTACGATGTCTCGGCTGCTGACATCATGCGCAGCTTTTCCCTGCAGAATTCCGGTGGGCAAGACGAAATGCGCCGCTCCTGGCGCCGCAACGGCCGCCTGTGCGTGGACCATGGCGGCATCTTTCCCATGGGTTTCTATGCCTGTAAGGACGGCCATGTGGCGCTATTGGGCCGCTCGCGGCGCGATTGGCGGCAAATCCGCCTGGCCATCGGCGATCCCGAATGGGCCCGGGGCGAAGATTTCCAGGATCCCTTCGCCCTGGCCCGGGACAGCGCCGTGGCCGACCGCCTGTTGGAACAAACCCTGTCCCATTTCAGCCGCGATGAGCTGTTGCAACGGGGTCTGGCGGAAGGCGCGGTGATTGCGCCGGTTTATTCCCAGGACGAGGCCGTCCATCGGGGCGTCTTCCGGGACAATTTCATCATCGACGGCGTGCCGGAGATGCCTTTTCGAATTCGCGAACAGACGGCTACCGTGACAGCCCAACGCCCGCCGGCAGCCGCCCACGATGTCGCCGCGCCCAATGTTGCCGCACCGTTGGCGGGGCTGCGCTGTCTGGAACTTGCCTGGGTCTGGTCCGGCCCCATGGTGGGGCAGATATTGGCCGATCTGGGCGCCGAGGTGATCAAGGTGGAGGCGCCGGCCCGCTTTGATCTCTACCGCACCCGGGGCCTGGAACATCTGCGCAAAAAGATGGCGGATAAAACCCGCATCGAATCCTCCCTCTACTTCCACAGCCTGAACCGCAACAAATCGGGCCTGGCCCTGGACCTGAAGCAGGCCGAGGGCCTGGAGATCGCCCTGCGCCTGGCCGGCCAGGCGGATCTGTTGATCGAGAATTTCACCGTCGGCACCATGGAACGCCTTGGCCTGGATGGGCCGGCCCTGGCCAAGGCCAATCCAGCCCTGGTGCAAATGTCCATGAGCGGGCCGGGGCAGGGCAGCAGTGTCGAGAAATTGCGCTCCTACGGCCTGGTCTTGAGCGCCCTGGGCGGGGCCGAGGATTTGATCCGGGACGGCGACGAATTCCTCGGCTCGCCGACCTTTTCATTGTCCGACCCCAACGCGGCGGCGATCGGCGCCATGGGCCTGCTGGCGGGCGCCTTGGCAACCCATGGGGACGGCAAGGGCCGCGCCCTGGATGTCAGCCAGATCGAGGCCGCCGCGACCCTGGCCGGTACGCCCCTCCCGCCGCCAAACACCCTGGATGCCATCGTTACGGCCCGCGATGGAACTTATTTGGCGGTCAGCGTGCCACTGGATGCCTATAGGGATGAAGCCGCCCTGCGGCGCGACCTTGAGGGCGACGGGCGGGATCAAATCATCGCCCGTTGCGCCGAATGGGGCGGTCATTGGACGGATCTGCTGGAACTGGACGAGACCGACGAGGCGGGGATTTTCGCCGCTTGCAGCGGTTGGGTCGCCTCATCACATCCCCTTACGGGCGCGGAAGATCTGGTCGCGGCACCCTGGCGCGTCAATGGCCGGCGGCCCGGCGTCCGGCGGCCCGCGCCGGTCCTTGGCGCCGACGATGGAGAGGTGCTGCGCGGGGTCTTGTCTCTGACGGATGGCAAGATAGACTCTCTCGTGGCTGCGGGCGTGGTTGGCCTGGCCGGGCATTTTGAGTAACGAGCTTTGAGTAACCAGATAGGACCCAGATAGGACAAAGCATGATCGACATTCTTGGCCGTACCCCGCACGCCGAAACCCTGCGGGAGCTGATCATCATGCGGGCCGCCCTGGGCGATAAGCCGTTCCTGATCTGCCGGGACGAAACCCTGACCTATGGGGATGCCGACCGCCTGTCGAACCAGGTCGCCAACCGCCTTCTGGGCAAAGGTATCGGCAAGGGCGATGTGGTCGCGACCCTGATGTACAATGCCACCGAACAGGCCTTGATCTGGTTCGCCTGCGCCAAGATCGGCGCCATTTACGCCGCCCTCAATGTCTCCCTGGTCAGGGACGACCTCTGTTACAGCCTGGACGACACCAACGCCAAATTATTCGTGGTGGACGAGGAACTGGCGCCCGCCTACATCGCCGCAAAACCGGGCCTGGCCGCTGATCCTGAGGTACTCGTGTTGGGCGATACGGATGTCGTACCTGGTGCGCTGCCGTTCGAGGATCTGCTGGGCGGGGACGAAAGCCTGCCGGATGTGGCGGTCGCCGCCGCCGATCCCATGTGCATCGTCTATACGGGGGGCAGTACCTCCATGCCCAAGGGGGTTTTGGTCTCGCATCTGTATTATATCGCCGCCGCCATCCGTTATGGCGATATAGCCGAGGCCAAGGAGGACGACGTGCATTTCGCCAATTCGCATTTTTTCCACATCGGCGGGCAACAGTTCGCCATCACCGGGCCACTGTATCACGGCATGACCGGGGTTATGGAAAAATGGTTCTCGGCCTTGGGCTATTGGGCCACCATCCGCAAATACGGGGTCACGGTGATCGACCCCCTGGGCACCATGATGGCGGTGTTGCTGCGGGCCCCGGAATCGGGGGAAGACAAACAACATAATGTTCGTATCGGTGTTGGTATTGCCGCCGGTCAGGTGCGCCGGGACCTGCGCGACGAGTTCGAAGCGCGCTTCGGTACGCCCATGATGGAAGTCTATTCCATGACCGAAATGGGCGTTTTGATCTGTTCCGAACGCACCTTCGACCGGCGCCTCGGCTCCTGCGGCAGGCCCCACGGCTGGACCGAGGTGCTGGTGGTCGACGGCGATGATAATCCGGTGCCCGCCAACACCACGGGGCAGATCCTCCTGCGCCCCCAGGTGCCCAACACCTACATGATCGAATATATCAATAAGCCGGCCGAGACCCTGGCTGCTTGGAAGAACCTTTGGTACCACAGCGGTGATCTGGGCTATCTGGACGACGACGGCTTCGTCTTTTTCGTTGGCCGCGAGGCCCACTGGATCCGCCGCCGGGGCGAAAATGTTTCCGCCTTCGAGGTGGAAAAAGCCATGACGGCGCACGAGGCTGTTATAGATTGCGCCGTGGTCGGCGTGCCCTCCGAGATCGGCGAAGAGGATATCAAGGCCTATGTGCAGGTTTCGGCGGCGGTCGAGCCAATGGAACTTGTGGAATGGTGCAAGGACCGCATCGCCTTTTAAGGGCTCTCACGCCCTCGACGAGATCTACGAGTTGCCCCCGGCTCCGCCTGGGTCGACCGAGACGGATCTCGGGCATCCCGCCGGGATCAACTGATCGAGAAGTTTCCGGGCATGTAGCTCAGCTGGCTAGAGCATCTCGTTTACACCGAGAGGGTCCGCGGTTCGAGTCCGTGCACGCCCACCATTCCGGCGACCGGCGATCGACGCATGATGCGCAAGGCGCTCGCTCCCGGGTACGGGTTCAGGCGAGGCT
>JAYGEA010000248.1:0-21917 GCA_046582635.1 Alphaproteobacteria bacterium | reverse complement strand
CAACGCCGCGACGATCTGAATTCATGATTTTCCTGCCAAAATTGCAATACATATGCACATTATGCCACGGCCAGTGCATGGGCGGAATGTCTACGAAGAGTAACGCTCATAAATATAATAATAGTCTATGCTAATTAGTATATAAATATATTAAATTTGGCGAATGAAATTAGTTGGGTAATAATTATTTATCAATCATTACCCCCCATATTTGCTAACAGTTTCGGTTCGATGAGTATCAGGCGGACAGAA
This sequence comes from Alphaproteobacteria bacterium, assembly GCA_046582635.1. Classification (GTDB taxonomy): domain Bacteria; phylum Pseudomonadota; class Alphaproteobacteria. The sequence continues at coordinate 21,665 of JAYGEA010000248.1, read as the reverse complement.
ATAGCACTGGTCGAGTACGTCCATGCTGGTGCTGCTGAGCTGGTACCCCTCCTCCTCCGGCTCGGCTAAAAACGGGGCGCCAAGGCAATAACCTTGGCGCCCCGTTCCCATTTGAGCCGGCCATGCAAGGGTGACGGTTCAATCATCCGTTACCAGGGGATAGCCGGCCTTGACCCATTCCGGGATTCCACCGGCGAAGTCGTAGATATTCTTGTAACCCCATATCACGGCCTTGGCGGAGGCGAGGGCGGACATGCGGCACGTAAATCCGCCGCAATAGAATGCAACGGCCTGATCTTTTTTGAATAATTTTTCCAGATTGGCGGCCGTGAATTCACCTATATCCCGTTGCGCGAAAGACGCCCACGCCGGGTGGCCGGCCCGCCAATGGCGGCTGTGGCGCATTTCAAAAACGGCGACGCCTTGCGCCAGCAGCGCCTTGGCCTGCTCGGCATTAATCGTGGCGGCACCCTGTACCTGATAGTGTCCCTGATCGGTCGCGGAAACCATACTGTTCGCCAATTACCGGCTTGTCTTGGCGTCCCTCCCGCTGGCCAATCCGGCCTTGATCAGGCCTTGGCCGAGGGTTTCCTTGTCAACCTCCCGTTTGAGATTGGAATGCATGAGCACTTCCACGACGGTCAGCGGGCGATAGCCGTTGGTCACACGAGGTCGGTTCATTTTCCCGATGGCCGCCTTCGCCTCGGCGGCTTTACCCAGGTGTCCGTAGGCGGCGACCAAATATCGATAACTCCATGCACGATCCGGTTCGGCGGCGACGGATAACTCCAAATACCGTGCCGCCGCGCCGTATTTGCCAAGCAATAGATTTGCCATGCCATGGCGGACCCAATTTGGCTGCAGGTTTTCCGGATCCAGGCGGTCGGCGGTCGCGAGATTATTCACCGCCGCGTGCAGTTGACCGGAAAATATCTCAGCCGAAGCCAAGGCACCATATCCTTCCGGATTGTTCGGATCCAGGGTGACCGCACGCTCGGCTTCCGAAATCGCTGCACCATACCGGCCGGAACGCCGATACATTTCGGACTGAATGCGGTGGCCAAAGGGGGTCGGCGTTTTCATAGCCGTTTTCAGATAGGACATTGCCCGCTCGAGACCCTCGGGATCCGTCCTGGCACCCATGAGCAAATAGTCCCCCCGCCGGGTACTCCACCACCAGGTCGCGGCAAGGGATAAATGAGCCCGGGCGTAATCCGGGTCCAGGCGCAAGGCAAGTTCAAACTGATCCCGCGCCAGTGGGTAGTTCTTCGGATCGTTGCCGGCAATCCGCAGATAGTTCCAGCCACGCAGGACCGCATCATAGGCCGCCGGACTGTCCGTGCCCCGGACTGACTTGACCTGAACTATTTTGACCTGGCTCGGCACCAGGGTTCCAGCCAGGGCCGTGACAATTTTAGCCGATATCTCATCTTGCAGCGCAAACACATCTGCCCTGGCACCGTCGTAGCGCTCGGCCCAGATATGATGACCGGACAATGCATCAATCACCTGGACATTGATACGCACCTTGTCGCCGGCCCGGCGCACGCTGCCCTCGACCACGTAGCGCACGCCCAGATCTTCGGCCACCTGTTGCACTTTCATCTCCCTGCCCTTGTAGGTGAAGGTGGAGTTGCGGGCGATCACGAACAGACCCGATACCTTGGACAGATCGGTGATGAGATCATCCACCAGGCCGTCGGCGAAATAGTCCTGTTCCTTGTCCGATAACATATTGTCGAACGGCAACACGGCCACCGAAGGCCTGTCCGGCAGGCTGTGAGCCATGCGGGCTTCCGATGCCGGCTCCAGGACATGGAAGTTATCGCCGTACCAGATATCGTAGGAATAAAACACTACTGCCGCGGCGATCACGGCGGCGATGCCGTGACGGTGCAAACGCGGGATGCGCGCCAGGCCCTTGGGCGCGGGCTTGTTTTCGGGCGCGATCAAGAAGACCTGGATCGGCTGGGCGATATTCTTGACCCGGATTTCACCCCGATCTTCCAAGGGGGCGGCAATCCGGTCCAGAACCTGGTCCCGGGCCGCCCGCGAAAGGCAGATGCCGCCTGGCTCGGCCAGGGCTTCCAAACGCGCGGCCACATTGACGCCATCGCCGTAGATATTGTCGCCGTCCACCACCACGTCGCCCACGTGGACGCCAATGCGGAATTGGAGTTTCTCAACTTCACTTAGGCCCGCGTTGCGCACCGCCATGACGGCTTGAATGGTAATGGCGCAGCGGACGGCATTGACAACGCTGTTGAATGCCAGCAACAGGCCGTCGCCCATGGTCTTGACGATGCGGCCGTCGTGGTCGGAAATCATCTGATCGATGGCCTCGTCACGGTGGGCGCGCAGGCGGGCCAGGGTGCCTTCTTCATCCAGGCCGATCAGGCGGGAATAGCCCACCACGTCGGCCTGCACGATTGCCGCCAATCTGGGTTCTTCGTGCGCCATCACGCGCCTCCCTGTCGTCGGGAATTGTAATCCATTTTAGCGCCGGACGGCCATGACGAAACTGAACAGACAGATCATGCCCACGGCCGACAGCACGATGAGGGGCGCGGTATAGCTGTCAGTGATCAGCCAGACCCAACTGAGCAGCACCGGGGTGGCGGCCAGGGCCATGGCCGAGGCGAAACCGAGCAGGCCGTTCAGGGCGCCGTAGGCCTCCGGTCCGATCAGCTCGGGCACCGCCAGGGCACGGACGATGGTGATGATGCCCAGGGAGGCGCCATAGAAGATGGGGAAGATGAAATTCAGGCTGTTGTCCGGCTGCGCAAAACCCAGCAGGGCAAAGCCGATCAGCAAAAAGATACTGGAGATCAGGCCGGCCATGCGGAAATCGATCCATTTCTCGAACACCGTGACGAAAATCCGGCCGGCGACTTGCATTGGACCGATCATGGCGGTGGTGGCGATGACCGTGCCCATGGTGTAACCGCGCTCCAGCATCAGGGGAATGATATGGACGGTGACGCCCGCCATGACAAAAGAGTTGGCGGTAAAACAGATGCCGATCCACCAGAATTTCGAATTCCGCAGGGCGGCGGCAACGGGCCCGGCCTTGAGATCAATGGTAAAAATACGTGGCCGGTCCGTGGCACCGGCGCCCGGCACCCGCTCCTGGCGCAAAACCATGGCATGGATCGGCACGCTGGTAGCCAGCAGAATTATACCCAGGTACATGAAACTGTCGCGCCATCCCACCTGATCGATCAGCAGGGAGATCAGGGGAATAAACACGGTGGAGGCAAAGCCGGCAATCAAGGTCATCAGGGTGACGCCCTGACGGGCGCGGGCGCCCAGGGTTGCCACCACCACGGCGAAGCCGGAGGGATAGAATGTGGCGGCAGTGACCAGGCCGATGCCGATCCAGACCAGATAGTATGACAGTAGAGACTCCGTGAAAGAGGCAGCCCCCAACAACACCACGCCCAGGGCAGAGGCCCCCGTCATCAACCAGCGGCCGCCGAACCGGTCCAGAATGCCGCCGGCGCTGATGGAGGCCAGACCCGAGACCAAAAGGCACAGGGTGAAGGCGCCGGTGATCTCGGCCTTGGACCAGCCGAATTCCTCGGTTAATGGTTTGATGAAGACCGCGAAGCCATAAAACAGGATGCCCCACGACACGGTTTGGGCAATGGACAGCCAGACCTCGAAGGTCATGGCCCGGCGATCACGCCAAAGGGATGTTTTGCTTAGATGCATGGGCGGGATATCATGTTGAAAAGCCACCGCCATGAAACAGACCCATAGGATTCCCCGCTGTGACCACTTTTCAATTCCATTTCGATTTTGGCAGCCCCAACGCCTATCTGTCCCACAAACTCATCCCCGCCATCAGCGAACGCACGGGCGTGGTTTGCGATTACGTGCCCGTCTTGCTTGGCGGCGTTTTTAAACTGACCGGCAACAAATCTCCAATGGAACAATTCCATGGGATAAAAAACAAAAACGAATACGGCTGTTTGGAAATGGAGCGGTTTGTCGCCGCCCACGACATGACGGCGTATCGGCGCAATCCGCATTTTCCCGTCAACACGGTACAGATCATGCGCGGCGCCATTGTGATGGGGCGCCAGGGCCGATTGCCTGATTATGTGGACGCGGTTTACAAAAATATGTGGGAGCAAGGCCTGAAGATGGATGACCCCGATGTCATCACCTCCGCCCTGGATGGGGCGGGTTTCGATGGCACCGGCATTCTGGCGGTCATTCAGGAGCAATCGGTGAAGGATGAATTGCTTGCCAACACCAATGCCTCCGTCGAACGGGGGACGTTCGGCAGCCCAACATTCTTCGTCGGCGACGAGATTTTCTTCGGCAAGGACCGCCTGGAGGCCGTCGAGGCAGAAATCGAAAAACAAAAATGAGCGACCCTAAAAACAGCCAACGTCAACTTCGCCTCGGCGCCTTCATGCGCCCGGTCAGTATCCATACCGCGTCCTGGCGCTATCCGGGCGGGATGCCGGATGCCAATTTCAACCTTAAAGCCATCGTTGGGTTTGCCAAGAAACTGGAACAGGGTTGTTTCGATGCCTTCTTCATGGCCGATCATCTGGCCGTTCTGAACATGCCCATGGATGCCTTGAAACGCAGCGCCACGGTAACCTCGTTCGACCCCCTGACCCTGTTGCCGGCCCTGGCCATGGTGACGGAGCATCTGGGCCTGATCGCCACCGCCTCCACCACGTTCGAGCCGGCCTATACCATTGCCCGGCGCTTCGCATCCCTGGATCATATCTCGGGCGGGCGGGCGGCCTGGAACCTGGTGACGACGTCGAACCCGGACGCGGCCCTGAATTTTGGTCTGGAGGAGATGATGGACCACGGCGAGCGCTACCGCCGGGCCCGGGAATTCGTCGATGTGATCACCGGCTTATGGGATAGCTGGGCCGACGATGCCTTCATTCGCGATGCCGCCGGCGGAATCTATTTCGATCCCGACAAACTGCATGTACTGGATCATAAGGGGGAATTTTTGTCCGTGCGCGGGCCGTTGAATATCGCCCGCCCGATCCAGGGCTGGCCCGTTATCGTCCAGGCCGGCGCCTCCGAGGCCGGCCGGCAATTGGCGGCGGAAACGGCGGAAGTGATCTTCGCCGCCCAAAGTACCCTTGCCGAGGGCAAGAAATTCTATGCCGATATCAAGGGCCGCATGGACAAACTGGGGCGGCCCCGGGATCATTTGAAGGTGATGCCCGGCGCCTTCGTCGTGGTCGGCGATACGGAGGCCGAAGCGCGGGAGAAGCGCGCCCTGCTGGATAGCCTGGTGCATTACGACAGCGGCATCGCCTCGCTGTCCATCGCCCTGGGCCACGACGCCTCCGGTTTCGATCCCGATGGACCGCTGCCCGAAATTCCGGAAAGCAACGCCTCCAAAAGCGGGCGGGAACGGGTGCTGGCCCTGGCCGCGCGGGAGAACCTGACAGTGCGGCAATTGGCGGGCCGCCTGGGCGGCTATTCCGGCCTCGCCATGGTGGGTACGCCGGCCATGGTGGCCGATCAGATGGAACAATGGCTTCGGGAGGAGGGCTGTGACGGCTTCAACGTCATGTTCCCCTATCTGCCCGGCGGCCTGGATGATTTCGTGGACCGCGTGGTGCCGGAACTACAGCGCCGGAATTTATTCCGACGCGCCTATGAAGGCACAACATTGCGGGAAAACCTCGGCCTGCCCCGGCCCGAAAACCGGTTTTTCGCAAAACCGGCATAAAGGCGGCGCTCACACAGAACCGGCCCGGCCGGGCTACCTACAGCTGGAATTGTCAATTCCCGTGGGTAGTTTGGTATTGCACAGGATGGCGTTTGCCATGACGGCGCCAGTCAGATTGGTATTGGTCAAGTCCGCGTTGGTCAGATCCGCCGCCTTAAAATTGGCGTTGCTCAAATTCGCGCCGATTAGATTGGCATCCCGTAAATTTGCCCCGTTGAAGTCGGCGCTGGTCAGTTCGGCAAGGGGCATTTGGGCGTTTTCAAGATTGGCGCCCGACAGATTGGCGCCGGTCAGCCTGGCATTGGACAGACGGGCACGGGACAAATTGGCACCGGACAGATTGGCATTGGCCAGGACGGTTCCGGTCAGGCTGGCGTTGACCAGGATAGCGCCGCTGAGATCGCTGCCGGTCATATGGACACCGTGCAAATTCGCCTCCGTCAGGTCGGCGCCCTGGAGATTGGTGGTCAGAAAAATCGCCTGCAACATATGGGCCCGGCGGAACGAGGCCCCGGGGAAACTGCCGCCACTAAGATTGGTGCCGCTCATATCCGCCATGTCAAAGCGGGTGCCCGCGCCAAGGGCGCCGCGCAGGTCGGCCCGGCCCAGTGATGTGCCTTCCAGATCGGCGCCGTCCAGGGTTGCCTCACGCAGGTCGGACCACCACATATTGGCGCCTTTCATCCTTGCCTTGCGCAGGTCGGCTTTGGCAAAATTCGACCACCACATCCCGGCGCCGCGCAAATCGGCGCCCCTCAGATTGGCGCCCGGCAGTTCCGCGCCCCACAGGCTGGCCTGCCGCAGATCGCAACCGGGACAGCCGTTGTCGTCCTTCACCGCGCGCACCCGCGGCTCGTCATAGCCGAACAGCCAGCCGGCGAGCACGGCCAGCAAAACCACGGCGGCCAGAATTATCTTCAGATATTTTCGCATTGATGCCGATTTTGGAAAATGGGGGGGAGGGAAGCGGCGACGGGAAACCGACTATTAGCAGGATTCCACCCCGAAGGAAGGTCTCAATTCAGTACCCTGGTCAGTTCCCTGGGTCGTTTCCCCCGGTCGCCACCCCTGGTCAGTTCCCCGCGGCAATCGCCGCCAGGCTGTCACGCAGGGCGGCGGGCGGAAGGGGCAGGGCGAGGGCGGATTCAAAGGCCCGGGCGGCCCGCAGCACCATATGGTCGGCATATTTCGGGCCAACGATCTGCAGGCCAATGGGCAGCCCGCCCGAAGCACCGTTGTTGGAAATTCCGCACAGCATGGATGCTGCCGGCTGACCGGTCAGATTGAACGGCACGGTAAAGGGCACGGCATGGCGCCAGCGATCAAATTCAGGGGAATGATAACGGGTCTCCACCGTTGGCGGCAGGGTCGGCTGGGTCGGCGTCAGCAAAAGGTCGAAATCCCGGTGCAGGGTGGCGAATTCCACGCCCAGGCCTGTCCGCTCCCCCTCGCCGCGCAGATATTCGTCGATATCCACATCCAGGCCGGCCTCGGCAAGTTCCCGAAACGCCGGCTCCAGCATATCGCGTTTTTCGGCACTCATGCCCCGCAGCCGGGTCGCGAAACCGGCAATCCAATAGCTCTCGAACCGGGGCCGCAGAGGTTCGATCACCTCGCCGACCTCTTCCACCACGGCGCCCAGATCCTTGAATATCCGTACCGCCTCGTCCGTCGCGGCCAAAACCTCCGGCGCCACCTCGGCCCCGCCCAGGGCCGGCGCGTAGGCCAGGCGCAGGCCGGCCACGCCGTCGTTCAGACCGATGCGGTAATCCCGGCCGTCGGGCGGCAGCGCGCGCCAGTCCCGGTCGTCGGGCTGCGTGATGACATTGAGGAACAGTGCTGCATCCTCGACCGTGCGGGCAAGGGGGCCGGAGGATGACAGGGTTGAAAACGGCCGCTCGTTGGGCGCGTGCGGGACCCGGCCATAGGTCGGCTTGATCCCGAACAGGCCACAATAGTTGGCCGGGATGCGGATCGAACCGCCGCCGTCCGTGCCATGGGCGATGGCGCCGACGCCGGCCGCCAGCGAGGCCGCCGCCCCGCCGGACGAGCTGCCCGGCGTGTGGGCCGGGTTCCAGGGATTGCGGGTGATGCCGGCCAGGGGGCTGTCGGTCATGCCTTTCCAGCCGAACTCCGGCGTCGTGGTCTTGCCCAATATGACGGCGCCGCCTTCACGCAGGCGGGCCACGGGCGGGGCATCGGTGTCCCAGGGGCCGTTGGCATCCACCGTGCGCGAGCCGCTTAGCGTCGGCCAATCCTTGGTCGCGACAATATCCTTGATGCTGAGCGGTATGCCGTCCATGGGCCCCAGGGGCTGCCCCGCCGCCCAGCGCCGGGTGGAGTCGGCGGCGGCCTGCCGGGCGCCGGCCTCATCGACCAGTTGAAAGGCATTCAAGGTTGGTTCCGTGGCCTTGATTCGGGCCAGGGCGGCCCTCGGTCGCATCTTCCGGTGTCAGATCGCCGCGGGAGAAGGCCCGCAGCAACGACGCCACGGTGGGAAACTCTGCAACATTACTCATATCCGAAACTCCAAATGTCTACTCTGCTTGCTATTCCGCCGCTGCCGGCAGGCTGCTGCCCGGATGGCGCCATTGGCCCAGCAATTGGTCCCGCAGCGCCATGGCCTCCTCCAGATGCCGGGCCTTGACATGGCCATAGCCGCTGATCATTTCCGGGATCGCCGCCAGACGGGTGGCAAGGCTTAGATTATCGGCCCGCAGCCCGGTTAGAATTTCGCCGATCATGGCTTCGTATTCAACAATTAAACGGCGCTCCGTGCGACGCTCCTCGGTACGGCCGAAAATGTCCAGCGGCGTGCCGCGCAGGAAACGCAGGCGCGCCAGCAGGGTCATGGCACGGCCCATCCATGGCCCAAAATCACGCTTCATGGGCAACCCGGTCTCGGGACTGGTTTTGCTCAAGATTGGCGGCGCCAGGTGAAAGGTCAGGGTGTAATCGCCCTCGAACTGCTGTTCCAGGGCCGCCTTGAAGCGGCCGTCGCTGTACAGCCGCGCCACCTCATATTCGTCCTTGTAGGCCATCAGCTTGAACAGGTTGCGGGCGACGGCGCCACTCAGGGCCTCGCCATCGGGATCAATGTCCCGCTCGGCCGCCCGCACCCGATCGATCAAGGCCTGTTAACGGTCGGCCAGGCGCCGCCCTTGATAGGCTGTCAGCTCCGCCCAGCGCCGGGCGGCCAAGGCCGCCACATCGTCGCTGGCGGGTTCCCCTGCCTGGCTTGGATCGGCCTGGTTTGGATCGGCCTGGTTTGGATCGGCTTGCCTGGCAACTGCCTCCAGATCGACGGCGGCGCGGCGGCCCCATAGGAAAGCGGCCTTGTTCATCTCGATGGCGACCCCGTTCATTTCGATGGCGCGGTCGATCGCCTCGGCCCCGACCGGGATCAAACCCTGCTGGTAGGTATGGCCGAGCATGAACAAATTGGCGCCGATGGCATCGCCCAGCAGGCTGGTGGCCAGGTGCGTGGCGTTCACGAAGGTGGCCTTGCCCACCCCCGCCCCTGACCCCGCCCCCGCTCCCAACTCGGCCCGGATACGCATCTCCACATCGTCGGCGGGGAAAGCCAAATTTGGATCCAGGGCGAAGTGCCTGGTGATAGCCTGGTGCGTGTTGATCAGCGCATGGCTGCGGCCGGGATCGATGGTGTTCAAGGCGATCTCGCTGGCCGAGACCAGGCTGTCACAGCCCAGGATCAGATCCGCGCTACCGCTGGAAAGGCGCGCCGCCTGAATGTCTTCCTGGTGCGCCGCGATGCGCACATGGGAGCTCACCGCGCCGCCCTTTTGCGCCATGCCGAACTGATCAATGGTGGAATAGCCCTTGCCCTCCATATGGGCGGCAATGGTCAGCAGGGCCGATATGGTTACCACGCCGGTGCCGCCGATGCCGGTGATCAGGATGCCGAAATTTTTCCCTTTCCCCAGCCGCGGCAGCTTCGGTTCGGGCAACAGGCGCACGGCGTCGGGCACCGCCGCCGTCAATCCCGCCTTGCGGGGAACCCCGCCAATGACCGAGACAAAGCTGGGGCAGAACCCCTCTGCGCAGGAATAGTCCTTGTTGCATGACGACTGATCGATCTTGCGCTTCAGGCCATGCTCCGTCGCCAGGGGCAGGACCGAGAGGCAGTTGGATGTTTCGGAACAATCGCCGCAGCCCTCGCAGACCAGATGGTTGACGAACAGGCGCCGGGCGGGATCTTCCATATCGCCGCGTTTGCGGCGGCGGCGTTTTTCCGCCGCGCAGGTCTGGTCATAGATCAAGATGGTGACGCCGGGGATCTCGCGCAACTGCCGCTGTACCCGGTCGAGGGCGCGGCGATGCTCGAACGTGGTGCCCGGCGCGAAGTTGGCGTCGGCGGGATACTTGTCGGGCTGGTCGCTGACCACGACGATCTTCTGCACGCCCTCCGCCCGCACCTGCCGGGAAATCGCCATGGGCGATAGGTCGCCATCGATCGGTTGGCCGCCGGAACAAAAATAGGGGATCCGGGTAACCGCCATCTCCTGGCGCTGGGCGGTGCGGGTGACCTTGGCATCAAGGAAGGCCAGGCGGGCGGTGATCCGCTCGCTGGTGTGAAAATGGGCTATGCGGCTGGCCAGGGCGCGGGCGATTTCCTCGGCCCCGAATTCACCGCAACCGGGCAGCATTTCGCGCCCCTCCTGATCTCGGCGCCCGACCACGCGGGGCCGCCGGCCATCGGGCAGATCGTAGAGGACATCGCGCACCCGGCTTTCCAGGAAACGGCGTTTTTCCTCCACCACCACCACTTCTTCCAAATCGGCGGCAAAATCCCGCACGGCGATCTCGTCGAACGGATAGGGCATGCCCAACTGCAACATCACAATGCCAAGATCAGCGGCCTGAGCGTCATCGATACCCAGCTCCCGCAAGGCCTGGCGCACGTCCAACGCCGCCTTGCCGGTGGAAATAATGCCGATACGGGGCCGGCCGCTGGGCATCACTACGCGGTTCAGATTGTTGGCCCTGGCAAAGGCCAGGGCGGCGGGCAGCTTGTATTGCCGCAGGCGGGGTTCCTGCAACAGCCAGCGGTCGCCGGCCCGGATATGGACGCCGTCGTCGGGAAATTCAAACGCCGGCAGCACAATTTTCAAACGGTATGGATCGCCATCCACGGGGGCGGCGGCATCGACCGTGTCGGCGACAATCTTGAAACCGGTCCAGGCGCCGCTGAAACTGGACAGGGCCCAGCCATACAGGGCGTAGTCGATGGTTTCCGGCACCGTGGAGGGATACAGCATGGGCATCTGCATGTCCGCGAACATGGTTTCAGAGGCGGCGGGTACATCGGTGGATTTCATGGCATGGTCGTCCCCCACCAGGGCCAGAACGCCGCCGAATTGGGATGAACCGTGTAAATTGCCGTGGCGCACCGCATCAATGGAGCGGTCCAGGCCCGGCCCCTTGCCGTACCACATGGCAAAGACGCCGTCGTGGGCGCTTTCGCCGAACATGGCCGATTGCTGTGTGCCCAGGCAGGCGGTGGCGGCCAGGTCCTCGTTGATGCCGGGGACAAAATGTATGGCCCGCTCGGCCAGAAACCGGTTCGCCCGCTACAGCTCTTTGTCGATATTGTGCAGGGGCGAGCCGCGATAGCCGGAGATGAAGCTGGCGGTGTTCAGTCCCGCCGCCCTGTCACGCAGATATTGCAGCATGGCGGCCCGCACCAGGGCCTGGCTGCCGGTCAAATACAGCCGCCCCCGCTCACTTTGATATTTGTCGTCAAGGGATAGAGCGGTCAGGGTCATGGCTCAGCCTCATATATCGTGGGATCGGTAAGCCGTCTTACTGAACCACGATGATCCACCGAAACCATCCGGCAGGCAAGTCCGGCGGCACTGACATTTTCATTTCATTAATTTAGCCATGCCATAATCAATACGACTGAACGGATTATCGCCAGCTGAATTACGTCAATTTTGGTGCCTTGATGCTGCAGAACGTCATTCATTCGGAGCAAAAATCGGCCGCCCGATCGGCCCTCGAAGACTGTCCCATCGGGGTCGCCATCGTGGATGCCCGAAGCCAACAGCGCCTGTTCGTCAATCAGGCATTGGTTGAGATCATGGCGGCGGGATTGCTGAACGGAGACCTTCGGGAAACCTGGGCGGAGCTGTCGGAACTGGACAGAATATCGCAATTATTCAACGAAGGTGGGCACCTTAACAACCTGGAAGCCGAGCGCATTACATTGTCCGGCCAAACCATATGGCTGTTAATGAATACCCAGGATATTGTGTTCATGGACAGGCCGGCACGCCTGGTTTGGCATGTTGACATTACCGGCCGCAAGGAAGCGGAAGGCGCCGTGTTGGCCGGTCAGGAGGCCTTGAACAGCCGGATTGCCGAGTTGCGTGACCGGGAAGCGCGCCTGGAGACACAGGGCGCCAGCCTGGTCGAACTGGCGGACGAACAAGCGACCATGCGCATGGAATTACAGCGCTTGAACCATAACAAGGATAAATTTTTCTCCATTATTTCCCATGATCTGCGCAGCCCGTTCAACGCTCTGCTTGGCTTTACCGAATTGCTGACGAACGGCGCCCAAACCATGAAACGCAAAATGTTGTCTGATTATAGCGCATCGGTCCACGAGGCGGCCCAGCAGGCGTTCAAATTAATGGACAATTTACTGCATTGGTCGCGCCTGCAAATGGACCGGGTCAGCGTGGAGCTGGAGGTCTTGGACCTGGGCGCGGTAATCCAGGAAAATATCGATATGCTGGCGCCCATCGCCGCCAGAAAAGACATTGCACTGACACATCAAACGAAACAAATGGTCCCAGCGTCGGTGGATCGGGACATGATGGATACCATTCTGCGCAACCTGATCACCAATGCCATCAAATTCACCCCGGCGCGGGGAAAGATTACCGTTCTTGCCGCTATTCATCCCGGGGACGCGGGCGATACCTGCCACATCCTGGTGCAAGATACCGGTCTGGGCGCCGCGCCGGAACAGCTTGACGGCTTGCTGGGCATTTACCGGAAGACCACCGCCACCGGCACCGCCGGAGAGATCGGCACGGGCCTGGGCCTGCCTCTGTGCATGGAACTGATAGAAAAACTCGACGGCAGTTTGACCTTGGAAAGCGCGCCTGGACAGGGCATGACGGCAAAACTGACCCTGCCGGCGGCAATGCCCGTCGAACCGGAGCTGCCCTAGCTTTTAGCGTTTGGCTTTCTTGATAATGATATTCAGGCCGGCGATGATCTGTTTGGCGACTTCCGGGCCCTCGCCCTTGACCTTATCGACCACGACGGTCTGCATGGCCTGCAAATGTGCCGCCACGGCCAATTGTTCCGTCTCGTCGATTTCACCCTTTATGCTGGCGATAAATTCGCACAGCAGACGGCCGATTTCGGTCACCAGGCTGTAGCCAAAAGTGCCCGCCTCGCCACGAATGTCATGGACCTTATCGACCAGCAAGGGCAGATCGAACTCTTTGGTATCCTGCATTTGCACGTAGAGTGATTTCAGCGCCCGCATGTCGGCTTCGAAGCGGGCTTCATAGGTTGGCTTGATGTTTCGGACAACATCTTCCGCCAGACGCAATGCAGCATGATTGGCGCCCTGGTCGGCCCCGACCTTGACTTGTAATTTATTCGGAATCTCAATGACTTCGCCGAAACTCGGCGCCGCCGGAGCTTCCTTGGTTTTTTTGGAACCACTCTTGGCCATGTATGGTCTTTCTACGCCAATCCATCAGCGGCTGTCCGTGCCAGTACAGCACTGCCAAAAGATACCGGCGGCGGGTAAACACAGCGTTAATGTGGAGATTACAATCGCCGGCGCCCATCTCCCGGCAACCGTCTCCCAGAACTTCTCTAAATCCGGTCTATGGACTCGATTTTGGCCCGGCGCTGGCCGGACCGGAGGGCAATTTCGTTGTCCTGATCTTCGATCGCCGTGCGGGCCAGATCTTGGATGGAATCACCAAACTTCTGGTCCAGCAATTCCGAGGCAATCCGCCTGTTCGAGGTGACCGTGCCATCCTTGTAGGTGACGTTGAAGGTCATGAATGCCGCGCTTTTGCCCTTGGGTTTCTTGCGAGCCATGTTCCGGTCTCCAGTTATCTTGCCGCCGGGCACAGGGCCTTCAACGTGCGCATAGTTTTCGCTGCGGGCCAACCTTTCGCGGGACCGCAAATTCCAATGGACGGTCAGTTGCCGAAGACATCCTCGACCTTGGGGGCCGCTTCTTCCGCCGGCGCCTCGACCTTGGCGGTATCGCCAAAGGTATTTTCCAGGGACGGTTCGATGGCGGGTTGCGCCGGCACTTCCGGCACTTCCGGTATGGAGTCGGGTGCGTCGGGCGGGGCTTCTTCGAGGCTCTCGGCCGGGGGCTGGGCCGAGGGCTGACCGGATTGTTCGGCCGCCGTCAGGTTCGCCGCCCGTTTCTTGGCCAGTTCCTTGTCGGCCTTGGCCTGTTGCTTGTCCAGCTTGTCCTGGGCTTTTTGCACCGCGCCGTCCAGGTCGACCTGGCTGCTCAAGCCCAAGGTCACCGGATCCTGAGGCGTAATGTTGGAAATGTTCCAATGGGTACGGTCGCGCACGGCATTAATGGTCTGCTTGGTGGTGCCAACCAGCTTGGAGACCTGGGCATCGGTCAATTCCGGGTGATAGCGCACCAGCCAGGCAATGGCGTTGGGGCGGTCCTGACGGCGGGACAGCGGCGTGTAGCGCGGCCCCTTGCTGCGCCGCTGCGTTTCCCGCAACCGGGCGTCCGAGCGGCGCAGCCGCTGCGCGGTATCATTCGTGCAGCGGTCAATCTCGTCCTGGGACAACTGTCCCGTTGCAATGGGGTCCAAACCCTTGATCCCGGCGGCAACCTCGCCATCGGCAATGCCCTGCACTTCCAAGGCATGGAGGTTGCAGAAGGAGGCGATCTGATCAAATGTCAGAGTAGTATTGTCAACCAGCCAAACCGCCGTCGCCTTCGGCATCAAAACTTCAGTCATGTCCCTGACTCCTGAAAGCATGCAGTCCCGAATGAAATCCGCCGCACGAACTGTACGGAAGGGGCCGCGCATATTGAAATTGTTCCTATGACTTCTATATAACGCAGCCGCGCCAAGACGCAACCAGCATTCGACACGGCATTCGACGTGCCTGTGTTACGAACGTGTCGCTAAACCGTCAAGACAATCTTGCCGATATGTTCGCTGCCTTCCATGCGGGTGTGGGCGGCGGCGGCCTCGGCGAGGGGGAAGGTTTGATCCATGACCGGAACGACAGCTCCGGTTTGCAGCAGCGGCCAGACCTTGTCCCGCAGTTCGTCGGCGATGACCGCTTTTTGCGCCACGGTGCGCGGCCGCAAGGTGGAGCCGGTGACGGTTAGCCGTTTCATCATGATGGGCAGAATATTGAAATCCGGCACTTTGGGTCCGTGCAGGGTGGCAATCTGCACCAAACGGCCTTCCATCGCCAGGGAGGCGATGTTGGGATTGAAATAGTCGCCGCCCACCATGTCCAGGATCACGTCCACGCCGCCCCCATTTTCGCCACCCGCCGTCACCTCGGCGATCACGTCGGCGAAATTTTCCTCCCGGTAGTTAATGGCCCGCTCGGCGCCCAGTTTTTCGCACGCCCGGCATTTGTCGCCGTTTCCGGCGGTGACGAACACCCGGGCGCCAAAGGCCTTGGCCAGTTGGATCGCCGTGGTGCCGATACCGGACGAGCCGCCATGGATCAGGATGCTTTCGCCGCCCTGCAGGTTGCCCCGCTGAAAGACATTGGTCCAGACCGTAAAGAATGTTTCGGGCAGACCGGCGGCCTCGGCCATGGACAGATTATGGGGCACGGGCAGGCACAGGGCGGCAGGCGCAAGGCAATATTCAGCATAGCCGCCGCCCGGGACCAGGGCGCAAACCCGATCGCCCAAACCCAGACTATCCACGCCGGGGCCGGTCAGCACCACCTCGCCGGCCACTTCCAGGCCGGGGGTGTCCGGGGCACCGGGGGGCGGGGGGTAGTTGCCGGTACGCTGCATCACGTCGGGGCGGTTGACGCCGGCGGCGGCCACCTTGATCAAAACCTCGCCCTGCCCCGGTTGCGGCACGGGGCGCTGGGCCGGGCGCAGACCTTCGGGCGGGCCGAATTCGGCGATCTCGATGGCGGTCATGGTTTCAGGCAGCGTTGTCATGGTTCGATCTCTATCATTTGCGGAACAGCGGGGTTCCTGATCTAATACCAAATTACGGTGATAAAGACCCATATAGATCGTTTCAGAGGCCCCTCGGGTAGGAGTGGAGGCGCCGGCGGTTGGCACCGTCAAGCTTTCGCGACGCCGCCGAGGGGTCTCTAAAACGACCGAATTCGGCGAATTACGAAGGCTTTCGGCGGTGTCGCGCGCTGCTTGTGGTACCAGCACCACGGCGCAACGCGCTCCTACCCGAAAGCCTTCGTAATGCGTCTATATGGGTCTTTATCACCGTAACTTGGTATAATATGATCCACGTCACTTGGCAATGGCACGACAGGATGGCAGTAGGGGCTCATGGACACGGACGATCTGGAACCACTGCAAACTCCGCCCGGCAAGCCGGATTTGCACATAATGTCCCTGGAACAGCTGGGCGACTATATCGCCGAGATGGAGGCGGAGATTGTCCGCGTCCGCGAGATCATGGCCGCCAAGGAGGATGCCCGCGGCGCCGCCGACGCGGTTTTCAAGGTCTGAACAACAGGACCGGGACGCCCGTCGGCAAAGATCCTTGGCGTCGTTAATCGACGTCTTGCGCGTCGCCGGCTTTCGGCGCTGACGGCACGGCGTCCCTTGGTTCGGAAATAACGGGAGCCGCGATCGACTTGCCGTCCGATTTGCCATCCGATTTGCCATTAGCGGGTTTGACCAATTCCGATTTGGTTACATCTGGCTTGGCAAGCTTGGGCATGACGGGCGCCGTCGGCGCTGGCTTCACGACCTCTCTTGGCTCCATCCGCCTTATTTGTTTGACCGGTTTCGCCGCCTCGACTTTCGGTTTTGCCGGCTTGTCCCATTTCTTGCGCAACTGAGCACAATGATCCGTGGTGTCCGCCCGGGGCGTGAACCAGACATAGTCAAAGGGCAGCACCGGGGCCGAAAAAAATTCGCCATACTCGACTGGGTCAAGCACGCCGTCCTCTACCTCGACGAAGGCAACGGAGGTCACCGTGACGCCGGGCTGATGGCGGGTTAGGAACAAGGGCACGGCGATGTCGTTGCGCACATGGCCGTTGCCGGCGATCAATATGGCCCCATCCCGCGCCCCGCTGGTCAGCATATGTTCGGCGAATACCGCATCCCGCGCCCGTTGCACATTGAACAGCGGAACCAAGGCGGCGCGCGACATCAGTTCGCAATGGCCTTTGTACAATTGCTCGACGCTGCGGGCCCGCAGGTTTGCCGGCATGGGCATATGCAGTCCCAGAATACGCCGCCGCTTGGCGAATTTAAACGATGGCCGGCCCTTGGCCAGGGCGCGGACCACGGGCTTGGGCAGACCGGCGGCGTACATGGCCAGATTTTCCGCCATCGCCGCCGCCGCCACGGGCTGGTAAAAGCGCCAGTCCGGCCAGCCCGAGACATCCCAGCTCAGGGCCACGCCCAGGGCGGCCGCGTCCCGTGAATATTCAAATCGAAACTGGTCCAGGATCGGCTGCTTGGTCTCCGTGATCATCTCCCAGATCACGGACGGGCGGCGGCCCTGATCGGTCAGCTCGTGGATCAGACGGGCCTGGAGCAGTTGATGATCCGGGTTATCATGCTTCTCACCCAGCAGAATATAGGCGGATCGCAGCAGTTCGCCGTTCAGATAGGCCTCGGTGACGAAGCGCCCTTCCGCGGGCCGCCAGATCCGGCCGACCAAATGGTGCTTCTGCAAAAGCGGCGATTGCCAGGCGGGTTGCTTCCCCGCCTGAATGATATTCAGTTCGGACAGCTCTTTCATGCTGGGCAAGGGCACTTTCAAATCGACCCAATCGCAGCCCGCCGCGCCAAGCAGCAGCAACACGACGACCAGCCGGGCCCACGGCCTCACGAAATGCCCTTGCCCGGCGGATCAATGGCGAACAGGCAAAAACCAAAGCCGCCTAAACTATGACTGTCGCCATCGGTAGTTTTCGCCGGGCGGCCGGGTTCAGACAAGGCATTACCTGGGTCGGCACAAAGACGGGGTGAAAGAATAAGCAACCAAATTGGCATCGCGGTATTATCCCCAATCCCCGGCTATTGGCCAGTCATTTGCGCTCGTGGAAAAAATTATCCATAACGGATCTCCGTTAGTGTTTTGTTAACACCTTTTCATTATGTTAAACCGTGATGACACACACACCCTGTCATCCTCCAGGTTGGTTCTTCCAATCTGTTGACGCTTCCCTGTTGACTCGGAGCCGCCCGCAAAACGGGCGGCTCTCTTTTTTTGTTCAATATCGGCCCAAAAACGGCGATCCTCGGGCGAACCGCAGGCGACCCGGGGACGATCCGCGGGTGGTCGACTGGACCTTTTTGGTGAAACAGACCCCATATGTTGTGTCATCCCGGCGCAAAACCTGAATCTGCCCGGAATGTGCCCGGAATGTGCCCGGAATGTGCATTGTAACGTTGTTTTCCGCTTGACCTAAGCAAGTTCAGGAACATACAGTCCTGCCCCTACGGATGCGAGTCTTACAGGTTGAGGCAAAAAATGAAAAAATGCCGGGGGGTCGTCATGCATTGGCGGTCCCCCATTTTTTCGTCTTCTGTCCTGGTCCGCGACCCATCAGAACAAAATGACTGCTGTAATTGGGAAACTGGCATGAATGTGGGCTTCGTCGGCTTGGGTATCATGGGCGCACCCATGGCCGGACATCTGCAAAAGGGCGGCCACGCCTTGTTCTTATATGATCTCTCGCCTGATCTGCCAGAGGACCTTCTGGCAGGCGGCGCCGTGGCCTGCGACAGCGGACGGGCGGTGGCGGAGGCCTGCGACATTGTCATCCTGATGGTGCCCGACACCCCGGACGTGGCGGCGGCCTTGTTTGCCGATAACGGCGTGGCCGGAGGTTTAAGCGCGGGCAAGCTGTTGATCGATATGAGTTCCATATCCCCCACCGCCACGACGGATTTTGCCCGTCGGGTCAATGATCTTGGCTGTGATTATCTTGATGCGCCGGTTTCGGGCGGCAGCGTCGGGGCCGTGAACGCCGCCCTGACCATCATGGTGGGCGGGCCGCAAGCGGCCTTTGACCGGGCGCTGCCGCTGTTCGAGGCGATGGGCGGCACGGTGACCCCGATCGGCACCCGCAACGGCGACGGCCAGGTCTGCAAGGCGGCCAATCAGATCATTGTCGGCGTCACCGTACAGGCGGTGGCGGAGGCCCTGGTGCTGGCCGCCAAGGCCGGCGCCGATCCGGCCACGGTACGCCAGGCGCTGATGGGCGGGGCGGCCGCCTCGATGATCCTGGAGAACCATGGCGCCCGCATGCTGGAGGGCAATTTCGAGCCGGGCTTTCGGGCCGAACTGCAGCAAAAGGATCTGAACGTGGCGCTCTCCGCCGCCCGGGACCTGGGCGTCGTTCTGCCCCTGACCGCCACGGCGGAAGGCCTCTACAACGCTCTCAACGCCCGCGGCCAGGCCAAGGCCGACCACAGCGCCGTCGTCACCATTCTGGAAGAACTGGCCGCCTGCCGGGTGGCGCTGCAAAAGCCAAAAGACAGGGAACCGTCATGAACGATCAAGCAAAACGCAATACCATTACCGGCCGCAGCGCCTTTCTGGCGTTGTTGAAGGACGAGGGCGTGACCAAGCTGTTCGGCAATCCCGGCACCACGGAATTGCCGATCATGCACGCCATGACGGAACAATCGGAAATCAGCTATGTGCTGGGCCTGCAGGAAGCCATCGTCGTCGCCATGGCCGACGGCTATGCCCGCGCCACCGGCGAAATCGCCGCCGTCAACGTGCACGTGGCGCCCGGTCTGGGCAACGCCATGGGGGCGTTGTACACGGCCAATTTCTCCGGCTCTCCCATCATCATTACCGCCGGGCAGCAGGAACAGGGCCACGGCCTGACCGAGCCGTTGCTCTACGCCCCCCTGGTGCCCATCGCCCAGCCCATGGTCAAATGGGCCGTGGAGGTGAACCGGATCGAGGATCTGCCCCGCATCATGCGCCGGGCGGCCAAGGTGGCGTTGACGCCGCCGACGGGACCGGTGTTCATCTCCCTGCCCGGCGATATCCTGAATATGGAGGCGGCCATTGATCTGGGCGAAAGCACCCGCATCGATACGGCGGTGCGGCCATCGGATGGCGCCCTAGTTCAATTGGCGGATCGGCTGCTGGCGGCGGAACGGCCGGTGATCATCGCCGGCCATGAAATCATCGCGTCCGATGCCCTGGCCGCGGCGGCGCGCCTGGCCGACATGCTGGGCGCGCCGGTGTACCAGCAGACCGTCAACGACGGCGCCCATTTCCTGACGGAACATCCCGCCTTCATGGGCAGTTTGAACCGCGACCAGGGGTATGTGCGGGGCGTTTTGTCCAACCACGATATGTTGCTCTGCCTGGGCGCGGATCTGTTGCGCATGTCGGTGTTCAGCGCGGTTGATCCCCTGCCCGATGACCTGACGGTGGTTCAAATCGGCCAGCGGGATTGGGAAATGGGCAAGAACCACCCGGTCGACATGGCCCTGCGCGCCGATGTGAGGGAAACCGTGGCGGCCCTGTTGCCGGTGCTGGAAGAGCGCGGCGGCGACGGCCTCAAAAGCCGGGCCACGGCGGCCCTGGCCGAACTGTCCACCACCAATTGGTCGGTCCAGCGCGCGGCGCTGCGGGCAAAGGTTTCGGCCCAGGCCGATGCCAGCCCGATCGAGCCGGACTGGCTGATGATGTCCCTGGTGGACAACCTGCCTGAAAACGCCATCGTGGTGGATGAAGGCATCATTTCCACCCGGGCCTTGCTGAAGTTTCTGTCCATCCGCGACCGTTACGGCTATTTCGGCAATGCCTCGGGCGGCATTGGCTGGGGCATCGCGGCCGCCCTGGGCATTCAGATCGCCCATCCCGAACGCCGGGTGGTCGCCGTGCTGGGTGACGGCAGTGCCATGTATTCCATCCAGGCCCTGTGGACGGCGGCGCATTTGAAATTGCCCATCACCTTTGTCATCGCCAACAACGGCGGCTACCGCATCATTAAGGAGCGTTTGCTGGCCTTTCACGGCAATGACCAGTTCATCGCCATGGATTTCAAGGACCCGGCCATCGAATTCGCCGACCTGGCCAAATCCCTCGGCATGCCGGCGCACCGCATTGAAACCGGTGCCGCCTTTGAAGATGCCTACCGCGCCGCCAACAATGCCGACGGTCCCACTTTGTTGGAGGTCGTCGTCCAAGGCGGCAAGACCATGCAGGGCTAAAGCATTTGGTGGCGCCAAGCCTGCCCGTTCTCCCACCCGGCCACCCCCCTGTGACATTTGGGATCATCATTCCGTAGGTGGCCGGGTGGGGGAGCGGGCAGGCTTGGCGTTTCCGTTTCAAACGGAAAGTCGTTACCCTGGGATCATGCAGAACGGCATGAAATATCCGCCCCGCTGGCTGCGCGGCCTCTCGGCGCGGTTGCTGGTGTTGACGGCCGTGTTCGTCATGCTGTCGGAAGTGCTGATCTATGTGCCCTCCATCGCGCGCTTTCGTCTGACATTTTTGGAAGACCGCATTGCCGATGCCCATCTGGCCTCCCTGGCCCTGAAGGCGACGCCGGACAACGTGGTCTCCAGATCCCTGGAACTGGAATTGCTGGCCAACGCCATGGTGCATGGCATCGTCCTGAAGCGGCGGGAGGCGCGCACCATGATGCTGATGGCGGATATGCCGCCAAAGATCGATGCGGTCTATGACCTGCGCGGAACCTCCGCCTGGCAATTGATCATCGATGCCTTCATAACGCT